>JAEZXS010000163.1 GCA_023442755.1 Pseudomonadota bacterium
GCTGGCGTTATTCAGCAGGTTCAGGATGACCTGGCGCAGAAGCGGAGGGTCGGTGTGAATGGTGGGCATATCCTTGCGATATTCCCTTACTATCCGGATATTTTTCTGGGAAGCCTCTTTTTCCACCAGCTTCGCCATATCCTCTATCAGCTTATTGACATCAACTCCCTGGATGAGCGGGTCTTTCCTCCGGGCAAAATCAAGCAGCTTATGCGTAATCTCGCGACACCTTTCCACCTGCCGCGCTATTTCCCTCAAAGAGTCCCCGACTTCCGAGGCGTTTACCTCCTGAGGTTCCTTTCCGTCGAACTGGTACCGCGCCCACTCGACCTCCTGGGCGATTATGGCAAGCGGATTGTTGATCTCGTGCGCGATTCCGGCGGAAAGTTCCCCGATGGCCGCCAGTTTCTGCGACTGAATAAGCTGTTCGTCGAGAAAGCACTTTTGCTCGTGAGCTCTCAATATTTCCTTGATAAGCACCTGTATTGCATAAAAGCACAGGCCGGCGACCGGGACGGAAAGCGCCGCCGCCGCGGCTCCGCCACCGAAGAGGGAAAGGAGCCCCCCGAGCAGGATCAGGGACGGGATGGTAAACTGGAACACCTTTGGAAGAGCGGAGTGCGGAATCATAGACATAATCTGACAGTTCTCATTAGCAGGAAAAACAGGGTCCCAGAAGGTCAATGCTCGCTTTTTCCGATTCGTTCCTCGTGCAGCGTCTTTCGTTCTCCCGCCTGGTTCACCTTCTCGATCAGTTCCTCTATGTCCGCGGGCTTTATCACGTAATCGAAGGCGCCCAGACGCATTCCATGCATTCCGGACTCGACGGACGCATGTCCCGTGAGCATAATAACCTCGGTAAGCGGACTCTTCTTTTTGATTTCCTTCAGAGTCTCGATGCCGTCCATCCCGGGCATTCTCACATCCAGGATGATCACATCGAAAGCCTGCTCTTCGATCGCCCTCAAACCCTCTTCTCCGCTGCCGACTCCCACCGCATCCAGCTTTCGCTTCTTGAGGCGCTTGACGATAGTCTCCAGAAAGTCGGGTTCGTCATCGATAATCAATACCCTGCACCTGCTTCCCATACATCCGACCTTTTAATAAAGATTTCTCATCCCGTGAAGTTTCAGATTACATCATTGTCTTTCCATGGCAGGTAAAGCGTGAAGGTACTACCCTTACCCACCTCGCTTTCCACCGCAATCCTTCCACCGAGTTTTTCGATAATGCTGTAGCTGATCGAAAGCCCCAGGCCCGTCCCCATACCGTATTGTTTCGTCGTGAAGAAGGGGTCGAAAATCTTGCCTATTACGTCATTGGGAATTCCCGGACCATTGTCGGTCACAACGACCGTAAGCTCCCTTTTGTCCCGTCTGAATCCGGTTTTTATCTCGATCACACCGGCCTTGCCGATCGCGTCGATTGCGTTGTTCACTATGTTAAGGACAACCTGCTGTATTTGCGAGGAATCGCTGACAGTAGTGGGCAGCCCGGGGTCGAATGTCGTCCTGATCTGAATATTTCGATAGTGCGCTTCATTGCTCAGGAAGTCGAGCGTTTCGGACAGGAGCGCATTCAAATCTACTTTCTCTTGGATCGGCTCCATTCTTCGTGCAAACCCAAGCAACCGATGGGTGACCTTTTTTGCGCGGTCGACGTGATAGTCGATCTTCCGCACGGCATCATCGAATTCCTTGTAGTTCTCGCTGCCCTGAATGTCCTCCTCCGACATAAGGTCGCGTATCCATCCCACTTTTTCCTTGATCACCGCCAGCGGATTGTTCACCTCGTGGGCTATCCCGGCGGCCAGTTTACCGAGGGCCGCCATCTTGCTCGACTGCATGAGGCTCGCATCCAGCAGCGCTTTTTCCCTGTCCATCTTGAGGAGCTGGCGCACCATCGATCGTGCAATCAGGGAAGCGCCCGCGAGGATCACGAGGACTCCCGCCGTGACCAGTCCGATTGCGAGAAAGCGCGCCCGAAGCAATGGCAGAAGGTTTTCGAGCGGCGGCTCTTTGATCACGAGAAGCCAGTCCTTGTTCTTGAGCCATGACAGGCCGACAAGAGCATTTTCCCCGTCCAGTTCCATCTCCTCCACATGCGTGCCGGAAAACCGTGGAAAACTCGGATACTGGACCGTCGAGAGCAGTTCGCCCCCGAACCTCGGCCGGGTCTGCAGCACGTTTTTAGAATTGATGACAAAGGCGTCTCCCCCCTTGCCGAGCTGTGCCGCCTTCACCATGGCGTCGAATATGTCCGTGTCTATGGTGGCCCGCAATATCCAGCTTCGATCCCCTTCCCTCCTCATGATTGCGATGATGAAATGCGGAAGTTTTCGGAAGCCGGTAAAGACGTCGCTTATGTAGGTCCCGCGAAGCATGGTCTCGTGAAACCATTCCTCGTTCTTGTAGTTCAGTCCCTTCAACTGGTAAGGCCCGACATAGGCCACATGGTTCCCGTCGGGATCGATTATTCCAAGGTCCACGTAGGATTTCGAGCGCATCTGAAGCAGCGTGAACACCCGTCCAAGGTATTCCTCATCGCTGAGTTGGGCGAAAGACTGCGTATAGGCCAGCGTATTCAGCTGAGAGACGCGTTCGTCGAGAAACAGCTCTATGGAACTCCTGCGATTATCCGACCTGTTCCTGAGGTTTTCCAGGATTTTTGCCCTGTATATGCCGGAAAACTGCTGGTAGATGCCGAAACCAACAGCGAAAAGCGGAATGATTGCAAAACACAGGGTTGTGGCGACAATTTTGCGGTAGATCGGTTTATAACTGCCGGATTGTTCCATCTCGAGTCCTGTAAAGATAGCTCTCTCAGCATGATTGCGCCCGCCGCGGTAACCCGGAGCCGGTATCGGGCGGAAGCCATTCGATCGGGCAGGAGCTTTGCTGCACAACATACCCGGGTCCGCAAACCTGCATGAGTTTGTATAATCTTTCGAGCGGGTCAAAATCAAATGTTTAATTGCGCAATCCTTCACTCATGCGCTTGCCGGCCTGCATATTACAGCAGACCGGAAGATGGTGAATAATTCATATTGACTGTTGCTCATCGGCCTTGATACCGTGCTCCAAACATGGATATCTCTATGCTCATTGGAGGAATTATGCAGAAAATCGTTCCCATTATTTTCCTCACCCTATTACTCCTTATACCCTTCAATCTTGCCTCGGCGGCATCAGATCAGGCCATGCAGCTTCGTAACCGCAACGGCCTTTCCGAATTCAAGCCGTCTGAAGCCTTCCTGGCCGGAAATTTCGTCGCAGACGAGGATGCGCCCGACTTCATTTTCGGGAAAATCGGCGATTTCGCTAAATCCCGCTCCTGCCCGACCACATGGCTGATCGAAGAGGGCGAGAGACAGAGAATCCAAAAGGCAGGCGCCCAGTCGTCTCCTGTCGAGTATACGCTTTACCTGGAAGAAGACTGCCCCGGCAAGGTCGTCTACTACATCTTCGTCGACCGTTCTCAGGCGAATGCCGCCCAGTGGATGGAATGGCGCAAGCAGTTCCACAAGAACAAAGCCGAGCAGCAATACGGCGCGGCGAAAGCCGCTATCGAAAAGGCTGCCCGGGATGGGTTCAACATCGACGGAGAACTGCGGTTTGTCGAGGTTGGAGGCGATCTGATCCTGCAGAAAATGGAGGACCATCTGATGGGCGACCTGAAGTTCAAGCCCCTTTACAATCTGAAGGAAGGCAAAGCCGTTTCAAGATAACCGATACTCGCACTCTTCATTCCGAAGCACCTGGTTTCGGGATTCCACATTGGAGGCCGTTACAATGGCAAAGAACGAAAAAGGACTGTCACGCCGCGATTTCATGAAAACGATCGGGCTCGGGGGACTTGCAGCAACCGGTTTTGAGGCCCGCCAGGCTTTGGCCGCTCAGGAACAGGGTGATGCCGGAAGCGGCGGCATACCTAAAAGGAAGCTGGGCAAAACCGGCGTGGAGGTCTCTGCCCTCGCACTGGGCGGGATGTTCGATACGGTCAACAACCAACTGCTGCTGCGCCAGGCTCGCAACTGGGGCATCACCTACTGGGATACGGCCGAAGGCTACGGCAACGGCATGAGCGAGGACGGATTCGGCCGCTTTTTCACCCGCAATCCCGACGCGCGCAAGGATATCTTCCTGGTTACGAAATTCCGCCCTGCCGCTCCCGAGGTGATGCGCACCGGCATCGACAACAGTCTGAAAAGACTGTGCACCGATCAGATCGATCTCTTCTTTCTCCACGGCCTCAACGATTTCAGCGAAATTACGGACGGCGCGCGCCAGTGGGCGGCCGACATGAAAAAAGCCGGCAAGTTCAAATTCTTCGGCTTCAGCACCCACCAGAACATGGAAGACTGCCTGCTTGCGGCCGCCAAAACCGGCTGGATCGACGCGATCATGTTTTCGTACAACTTCCGGCTCATGCAGACCCCGAAGATGAAGGATGCCATTGCCGCATGCGCGGCCTCCGGCATAGGCCTTGTTGCCATGAAGACCCAGGGCGGCGGCCCCGTGAAAAACGACAGCGAAGCAGAACTCCAGATGGCCGGAAGATTTCTCGAACGGGGTTTTACGGATAAACAGGCAAAGCTCAAAGCAGTGTGGGAAGAACCACACATCGCAAGCATCTGTTCGCAAATGCCCAACTTGACGATCCTTGCTTCCAATGTCGCCGCGGCACGCGACCGCACGAGTCTCGCGCGCGGCGATTTCGAAATGCTCGCCCGGTTTGCCGAAGAAACCCGCGAAGGCTATTGCGCCGGATGCGGCCGCATCTGCCGGGAGGCAACCGGTGGGAAGATTCCGGTAAGCGACGTCATGCGCTGCCTCATGTACTACAGGGATTACGGAGAAAGGGATTTGGCGCGGGAGGTCTTTGCCGCTTTTCCGGAAGAAGTCAGAACGCTGCTTGCAGAAGTCGACTATACCCATGCCGAAAAGAAATGCCCGCAGGGTCTGGCAATCGCGTCTCTCATGCGCGAGGCGGCGGAATTGCTTGCATGACATCCTGGTTTGAGGGAGTTGACTCGAACTGGAACTCCCATTAGTATATACAATAAGTATATACAATTTAGGGAGGTGGACATGAACACGGCCAGAATCTTCAAAAGCGGAAACAGTCAGGCGGTCCGTCTCCCGAAGGAGTTCCAGTTCAATGGGAATGAGGTCTATATCAAAAAGGCAGCAAACGGTGTGATACTCATCCCGAAAGATGAACCGTGGGCAATGTTCGAAGAGAGCCTTGACGAGTTCACCGATGACTACATGGAAGGACCGAGAATCCAGCCCCCCCTTGAAGACAGGGAGGAATGGTAATGCTTTTCATGCTGGACACGGATATGTGTATTTACACAATCAGAAATCGTCCGGCCCAAGTTATCCAGAGAGTCAAACTGTTCAAACCTAACGATCTTGTGATCTCCGCCGTAACCGTTTGCGAATTGGAGTATGGGGCCGCGAATAGCTCTATCCCTGCGAGAAACCGTCAAACGCTCACGAAGTTTCTGGCTCCATTTGAGATTCGCCCTTTTGATGAGAACGCCGCTGCTCACTATGGAGAAATCAGGGCACACCTTAAGAGAATCGGAAGACCGATCGGAGCGATGGACCTCCTTATTGCAGCGCATGCACGGAGTCTGTCGCTGACACTGGTCACAAATAACATCAAAGAATTCGACAGAGTCCCCGGATTGCGCATGGAAAACTGGACCTCGATCTGCCCACCTCAGCACTCCTGAACGAAGCCATTAAGAAGGCCCAGGTCCGTCATGGCCTGGAAGGCCGCTTCATATTCCTCCTCCGTCGCCTTCCGGTCCAAAGGCGGGGTCACGGGCCCTTTGTGTGCGGGAAAGTACTGGTTCATCAGGCTGATCCATACGTCCGGACCAATCCGTTCCGCCAGAAACGCCAGGCTTTCCCCGGTCCCCGACAGGCCGCCCGGAAGGACCAGGTGCCGCACGATCATTCCTTTGCGCGCAATGCCGTCCCCGTCCGTGCGGATCGGCCCCGCCTGGCGCCACATTTCGAGGAGCGCCGCCCGGTTTTGTTCGACGTAATCCACCGCGCCCGAATACCTTTGGGCTGTTTTCGGATCCGAATATTTGATGTCGGGAAGATAGATGTCGATGATTCCGTCCAACACCTCGAGGGTGCGAAGGGATTCGTAGCCGCTGGAATTGTATACGAGGGGAATGCAAAGACCTCGGGGCACTGCGATCGTCAGGGCGCGAACCACGGCGGCCACCTGGTGTGTTGCCGTCACAAGGTTGATGTTATGAGCGCCCCGCCTCTGGAGCCGCAGCATACCTTCGGCCAGTTCCTCCGTGCTTATCTCTCGCCCTACCCCCAGCTGGCTAATCGGATAGTTCTGGCAGAAGATGCATTTCAGAGTACAGCCGGAGAAGAACACGGTCCCGGACCCGCCCGCGCCGGAGATAGGCGGCTCCTCCCAGTGGTGGAGATTTATGGAAGCCACTTTGGGCCAACGGCCTGTGCCGCAATATCCGATTTTCCCGCCGCTCCGGTTCACACGGCAGGCGCGCGGGCATAGGTCGCAATTCGCGAGCCTGGCTTCCAGTATTTCGGCCCGGCGCAGCAACTCGCCGCTCTTATGTAAAGAAACATATCCCGGTAAACCGAACTGCGTTTCCGACCGATCAACTCCCGCTGCGTTCAAGCCACTTGAAACCATCCCATATACCCATTACCCGTCCGGAGTTTCTCACGTCGTAGCCTCCCATTGAGGCAACCATTCCCCGGAACGAATTTGAAACGATGATGTCCAGAGTCATCCGGACTTTGAAATCATCCCAGGCACTCTCCGGAATGATGAGATCGTAGCGTTCTTCGGCAACCGGAATGAAGTCAAGGTTGAGCGCTTTTGCCGATGAGAAAATCGCCATCCCGGCATCGGCCCGCCCGCTCAAAACGCTTACCGCAACAGCCATATGGGTGAATTCTTCCTGTTCGTACCCGGCGATTTTTTCGGGATCGATGCCCTTTTCCTTCAGGCAGTAATCGAGAAGAACGCGCGTGCCCGAGCCGCCCTGCCGGTTGATGAAAGATACGTCGGGCCGCAGCAGGTCTTCCATTCTTTCTATGCCCTTCGGATTCCCCCGCCGGCTGAGCAGGCCCTGCTGCCGCATCGCAAGCTGGACGACACGAACGGGAATGCCTTTCAGATATCTTTCTATATAGGAAAAATTATAACCCCCGGTTTCGGTATCCAGAAGATGTGACCCGGCAAAATGCGTCTGCCTGCGGCGAACGGCCATCAGCCCTCCGAGGCTTCCCACGTTGCTCGATGACAGGTGCACTCTGCTGTCGCGCCCTTTGAGCCCGTTTGCTATCACATCTATGGTGTTGTCATGGCTTCCGATCATGATGAGGGTGTAGTCGAGCTGCTCGCGGGGCCGGAGAAGCCGGACCTCCACCTCGGTCCCCTCGTCCGTACCTTCCTCCTCCTGCGGAATCTGCAGTATCCCGTCCGCCCGGGTGAGCGACGTGATTATGCCGGCGCCTCTCTGGATCGGCATGGCGATCAGCTTGCCTTCCACCCTGCCAAGGATTACGCGAATGAATTCTTCGAGCCCCAGCTTCGAAGGCATCTTGCGCCCGAGAATCGCCCTGACGGAAGGAAAAACGGGACAGTCGATCCCTTGCATGGAATAGAGCAGCGGCCGGACAAACTGCTCGAAGACCATGATGGCCGACACCGGGTATCCTGGAATTCCGACAACGGGCTTGTCTTTCACTACGCCCAGGATGGCAGGCTTTCCGGGCATCATGGTGACCCCGTGCACCAGGACTTCCCCCAGTTCCGCAACGATTGCGGAGGTGAAGTCTTCGGAGCCCGCCGAAGACCCGGCATTGATCAGCACGAGGTCTGCAGCCGAATCGATGCCTTCCAGGAGCGAACGTTTGATGCCGTCGTAATCGTCCGGTGCAATCCCGCGCAAAATGGGGATTCCGCCGCATTCCTCAACCATGGCGGAAAGCACGGTCCCGTTGAATTCGACGATTTCGCCGGGTGCGGCATGGGCCGCCGATTCCACCGAGATGAGTTCCGTTCCGGTCGGCTGAATCCATACCTTGGGCGGACCGTAAACCCAGATGTTTGAAATTCCTCCGGCCAGCAGTGCTCCCAGGTCGGCCGGCCGCAGCTGGTGTTGCTGTGGAAGGAGAAGTTCACCGGCGACGATGTCTTCCCCCACTTTCCGAACATGCTGCCAGGGAAAAGCTGCCGAGCGGATTTCGATCTCCGAAGGCGAAACCTGTTCGACCTGCTCGATCATGATAACGGCGTCCGTTCCTTGTGGAAGAGGATCTCCCGTGTCGACGGGAAAAGCCCCGACACCCACTTCCAGCCGCACAGGCGTGTTGTCTCCCGCCCCGAAGGTTCTGTTGGACAGGACGGCAAAGCCGTCCATCGCCGCTCCATGATAGTGGGGGACCGAGCGCTCTGCGATCACCGGTCGCGAGGTGATCCGATGCAGGCCGGCGGTAACCGGAATTTCTTCCTGCGCGGCATGGATTCCGGAATTCCGGCAGGTCCAGGTCTCGCGCGCCTCCTGCAGCGTCTTCATCTTCAGATAGATATTTCTTTTCGGCCTTTCCATCTATTGGCCCCCCATTTTCAGTATCAAAACCCGTCAGCCCGGCGAAGCGCTCCGTTTCGTGCCGCACACCCCGGAATCTACGCTCTTCTCAGAAATCCGAACCGCTTGAAATATTCGGCCCGCAGACGCCTCGCAGTAGCCAGATTAATTTCGGCGAAGTAAACCTGTTCCAGTTCATCCAGCTCCACCTGGACCCAGGAATTCACGTCCTGCAGGCTCCTCATCCAGCGGCGGAAATCGTCCTTGTCGAGCAGCTTAGGAGGCTGAATGACGAAACTGCCGCCTCCGTACTGATGCAGTCTCTTGTCCCCGAACAGCGCGTTATAGTCCGCCGTGTTTATCCCCACCACGGGCACGAAATTGTCGAAGGAGCGCACCAGCGCCCCCGTCTTCCAGTGGTTGCGAAGAATGGGGAAGATGCTGGGGTTAAAAATGACGTCGACCCCCTGGTCCGTTAGCTGACGACCCGCTTCCGGCTGGCCCCAGAAATCGATGCATACCGGGACTCCGATTTTTCCGAAGTCCGTCGAAAAGGTCCGGAAAATACCATCGCCGGGAGAGATGCCGAGTTTTTCAGCCTCGACGATGCCGATGTTTGCCTTCCTCTGCCGGCCGACAAGTTTTCCCGTTCTGCCGAAAAGGGTCGCGGTGTTATACTGTTTGCCTCCTTCCGATTCGATCATGCCGGCCAGCACGTAGCTGTTGAACTGGCGTGCAGCCCCGGCGATCTCTCTATCGCCGAGATAGGGGAAGTATTCGGGAAAACAGATTATGTCCAGTTCCTCGCCCCGGCACTTTTCCATGAGCTGCAAAGCGTGACCGATGTTTCTCGGGTCCTCGAAAGAGGGGTACGGTTTGGGCTGAATAATGGCAACGCGTATCGTATCCTTCATCAAATATTCCTGTTCACCTGATGTTTGTTAGGCCCAGGCCAGCCGAACCATATATGGAAAATGATCCGAAGGGTACCTGCCCTCCTCGGAGTGGTCGTAGACCACCCGGGCATCTTCCACCCGGAATTCGCCGCTGGCCAGGATCCAGTCCATCCTGCAGACCATGGGAACGCCCAGGAACTTGTGGTAAGTCATGCTGCTCTCGTCTTCCGGTCTGCGCAGAACCTGCCAGGTGTCAAACAGGCCGCTTTCCGGTGACGTGAGGAGTTGATGGGCTGCCGATCCGGGACGATCGTTAAAATCCCCCATGAGGACGCGGGGGCCGTTATGCAGAGCCAGCCAGTCCCTGATTATCCGGGCTTGCTGCTTCCTGGCCTCGACTCCTATATTATCCAGGTGCGTGACCGCCAGAAGGATCGTTCGAGCCGACTCCAGATCGGTGAATAGTCCGTGGCTCATCATTCGCGGGAAGGCACTGTCCCATCCGATGCTTCTGTGGACGGCGGGCGTTTCCGAAAGCCAGAACTCTCCGCCCTCCAGCGCGCGCACAGCCTCGGAGCGCATAAATATCGAACAGTACTGGCAGTCGTCCTCCCACAGCCTCTCGGGAGCGAACAGCTCATAGCCGCTCAGGTGCTCCTGCAGGAACCGGAGTTGCGTAACCGTTCCCTCCTGGGTTCCGAGAAAGGCAGGTTTGTGGACACGCACGAGTTCCAGGATCAGGTCTTTTCGGTTTTCCCAGCCGTTTTGGCCATCATGCTCGTTTTGGAACCGGAGGTTGAGGGTCATAAGGATCATGGATTTTGCCTTCCATTGCCTGGCGTGGCAATCTGCGTTATAATCGGGCTTCCTCAATCGTTCAATTTATCCGTAAAAGGCGGTAAGAATCAATGGCGTTGTGATCTGCCGCAAATTTGGTTGGAGATATATTTTTTTGTGAATCTTTTCCTTTTTTACCC
>JAEZXS010000091.1 GCA_023442755.1 Pseudomonadota bacterium
CCGGATCAGCATGGCTCGCTGGCGTTTCTCGACGGAGAGCAGGTAGAGCCGGAAAAAGTCGGCAGACAGCAGGAAAGCTAGCAGAGGGGGTGTTGCCGGGACCCACATCCCCCGGAAAAACAGGAAAAAGGTTATGCCCGCCAGAAGGGCGGGGATCAACAGTCCGATAACTGCAAAGCGCCGGAAGGAGTGCGCTTTGAGCCCGAGGGCGTACCCGAGCAGGCCCCAGAGGAGTATCCATGACAACTCCGAACGCTCCGACAGGTACCGCATGGGGGCGCGGCCGTCGAGAGCGCACCGCAAAAGCTGGCTCACCATGGTGGCGTGCACCTCTATTCCGCAGACCTTCTCTCCCTCTTCGAATGACCGGGAAAAGGGAATATAGAAGAAGTCCCTCAGGCTTTCCGCGGTAGCGCCTATGAGAACGATCCTGTCCCGTACGGCCTCATCGGGGATATTGCCTGCAAGCACATCCATCAGGGAGATCTTTGCAAAACGCGCCCCCATGCCCGTGAAATCCAGGAGAAACTGGTACCCCCTCGTATCCAGGTTGACGTAGCTGCCCGCATCGGTTTCCAGCGGGACGAAAGTGGTCTTTCCGAATCTCAGCAGTTCGTGGTTTGCGGGATCGGGTTGCAGGCCGATCCCTTCTTTTTGCAGGTGGACGGAGGCGATGAGCAGCGAGAAGGAAGCGCTGGATTCGACGCCGTCATCCATGAACAGCAGGCCTCTGCGCGTAACCCCGCCCGGGTCGACCAGGGCATCGCTGAACCCGACAAGCGAGTCGTTCCCGGACATATATGGCCCGGGCACCCCCGGCGATATTCCGTCGCCGAATTTTTTCACCAGGACGACCGGGATATTCGTCGAAAACAATGCCCTCAGTTCTTCGCTTCCGGGCGGTACCTCGATATTGCGAAACAGGTCCAGACCGATTACGCGAGGATGGTGTGCAAGGAGATTTTTCAGGGCCCGCGCGAGCAATTGGTCGTTCAGGGGCCAACTGGCAAGCCGCTCGATGTCCGATTCCGAAATAGCGACGATCAGGATACGGCCTTCCGGCTGGGAAACCTGGGGCTGGAACCGTATATAAAAATCATAGAGCGCCAGCTCGGTCGGCTGGAGCATTCCGAGGTTGCGCGCCCCGATGACACCGGCGCAAACCAGGCCGCAGATCATCAGGCCGATGAAGGCGTCAGACTTGAGGAAACGGAGTGTCTGCCAATTCAAGATAAATCATTCCTGCGCGCGATGCGTCTTTCTAAAGCTGCATCGACTACAGCCAGTTTCCTATCATGAGGAAAGGCGCCCAGTAGTAGGGATGGTGGTAGCGTGGATCGTCCAGAAGCTTGACCTGCGCAGTCTGGAGAGCCTCCGCCTTCGAGACGCCGGGGCCTTTCAGACCCTGGTAGAACTCGAGCACCAGTTCGGAGGCCGCCTGGTCGCTCACACTCCAGAGAGTGGCCAGCACGCTCCGGCTTCCGGCCTTGATTGCAACACCGGCCAGCCCGAGCGCCGCCTTATCGTCACCCGCCGCGGTCTCGCATGCGCTCAGACTGAGCAGATCCACCGAACCCTTCCCGGATCTTGCGCCCCGCATGAGCCGGTCCAGCTGGTTCATGTCGATTTTCCCGTCCCAGGCGAGCAAAAACGACTCCGATACGCTCGGGGCAAAGGTGCCGTGGGTGGCAATGTGCACGATGGAATAGGGGTTATCCCTCAGGCTGTCGCGAACATTGTTCTGCCTGAAAGTCAGGTTTTCGAGACGATCGGCCTGGTACAGGCCCTGAATACCGTCCAGTTCGCTCTTTACGTTGGCCAGGGGGGCAAAACCCTGAACGGGTTCCGTGAGTCCGGCCGTGAGCACTTTGGTTTTCTTTCGCTGAAGCGAACGGGGGTCGGTCAGGTCGAGACTGGGGGCGACCACGACGGCATATCGTTCGATAAGGAAGCTGTTCCCGTCGTGCAGGGCGGCGAAGGGCACCGTGCGCAGGGCGCCATCTGGTATGAAGACGATGGTGTCGATCCCCCTCGTTTCCAGTTCCATCTCGAGAGGCTTTATGATCAGGTTATAGAATTTCCGGGCATCGGACATATAATCCCAGCGGGTGCGCCGCTGCAGTTGAACCCGAAGCGCATTGGCTTCGCGGGACAATTGGTCGGATTCGATCGGGACGGTAAAACGCATCATCCCGGATTGCAGGACGAGAATCAAATCGACGCGATGCGGAAAAACCAGGGTGTAGACGACGGCCGTAGTCTGAGGAATTTCCTTCAGAGAAGTCTTTCTCTGGGCCATGGCGATCGAAGGATCCTGAAAATAATCCTGCAGCTCTGCCGTCTTCATCCATTCGACGACCTCCCTGGCTTTGGGCAAGGATAGCTGGACCAGGAGATCGGCTGCTTCCCTGTAATTTACGACCGCGTTCTTGTAGTCACCGGACTTTTGCAATGCGAGGCCCTGGTCTTTGAACCCGTCGGCAGATACCATCCGGGCGGCCGTGTCGGCCGGGGAGCCGCCGGAGGCGCTCGCTACGGCGGCACCGATGCTGCCCTCCTGGCCCGGGGTCCCGGAATCCGGGGATGTCAGGGGGGAACTTGCTGTGTTATTCACACCGTTCAGGACACTCTGGCTTGCCGCGATGGCCTGTATTATCGTGGTTACATCCGTACTGGAGGGGGGCCCCGGCGGGGTGACCGGCTGCTCGGGAACGACGGGATTTGGCTGGGGAATGTCCCGATACACCAAATTGGGATAGCTGTAACCGGACATGATCGACCAGGTATTCGTGAAATCCCAGCCCTGGTACGTGCTCTGCTGCATCATCGCCGCCGTGGTTGCCCCGGTCCCGTACCCGCCCGTGAAGCCGGCCACGTCCGCATCGTAATAGGAACTGGTGATGGTGCTGCCGCTTTGAGTCCCCACTAAACCTCCGCGAACCATGCCGGATACACTGCCCATGGAGTAAGAATTTGCCAGGGTGCTTTGCTGGAGATTGCCCACCAGGCCGCCGACATAACCGGGGGCGCTTCCGTATGCAGTCACTGCACCCATTGCATAGGAGTTGCTTATGTTGGTGTTGTTCGTTGCCGTCCCCACCAGTGCGCCGACATTGCCGTAGCCGCTTATGGCGCTGCCCACCAGGCCCACGTTCCGTATGGTTGCCCCCGAGGTATACCCGAAGAGCCCCACGTCGGTTGACCCGCTGCGATTGATGTAAAGGCTCGTGATCTTATGCCCCAGTCCGTCGAAAGTGCCTCGATAAGGAGTCGATGCCGTCCCGATCGGCTGGAAACCTAATGAAGCGTTCCAGGCGGTGGTCGCGCTTGCATCTATATCTTTCCCCAGCGCGTAGTCGGCCCAGGGATCGATCTGCATTTTCTGCAGGTGGTCGACGTCATTGAGCAGTGCATAGGATGTTTTGCCGCCCCCGGCGTTGACGTAGGAATCGTTGAAGCTGAAAGGACCCATGCTGGAAGGGTTCGACCAGTCTGGAGGGCTGTAATAGGCTATTGCTCTCCCGCCCACGTTTATTGAATTAGCTGTGCCGACAACAACCCGAAGCGTCCCGGCATTATTGCCGTCCCGATCGGCCCAGCCGACGATGCTTCCTTTCGGAGCCGTTATGTTCGACCCCGAGAAGACGATATCGTTGTGCGCCATCATGGTGAACGTATTGCTCGTATCCCACGTGATGTTTTCTTTGAGAATGATGTCGCCGTTTCCGGTGCCGTCGCTGCTGGTCTGGATGGTGTAGTTGCCGTACGCGAGCTGGAGGGCCACGTGTGCGCCGGTTTCATTTGCTCCCGGAGTTCCGGTCGGCGCTATCAGGTAATCGGTCGGATCGAGGAAAAGCAAGCCCGTGCTGCCGTTGGGCGCATCCAGGAAAGCGAGGCCGTTGTTGAAAACGGTCTTCCCGGAAACTTCCGCATAGCCGCCGTTGCCCCAGAGCGCGCCGCCCTTGGCGCTTATGATGCCGCTAAAATCCGTTTTCCCGTCCGACCAGACAGCCACCCTGCCGCCATTTCCGGCCCTTATGGCATCGGCCTTTATCTTCACTTCGTTCCCGATAGTGGTGGACCGGGCATTGCGCTCGGGCCCCTGCCCCTGGAAATTCCCGCCTACCAGGACGGTGCCGCCTCCCGAGTCCCCGGAGGCGTCGAGGACCGCTTTGCCTTCGAGGCTCACGTTCGTTCCGAGCACCTTGATCGTTCCCCCGGTCTCGCCGGCGTTCTTCCCGGCAGTGCCGATCAGGCCGGAATTGGAAACGGAGCCGGCAGCGCCTCCGTCGAGTACGATAATCCCGTTTTTCTCGCTTATGCTGTTAGCCTCGATCACGCCGGTATTGTTCACGACCGTAGCCATGAGGTCTCCGGCAGCCTGGGCGGTCATGAACACGCGGCCGCCGTCAACCTTTATCGCGCCCTGGTTCGCCAGGGCCGCATTCAACGCCGCCTCGTCCACTGAAACATTGACCAGGCCGTCACCGCTGAAGTCGAGAGAAACCCGGTTGCCCGCGGCAAAAACCACGCTGCCCCGGGGGGCCGTTATGGAGCCGGTGTTCGTGACCTGCGGCGCTATGAGTGCAACCACCCCGCCTTCTGCAGCATTGATGATCCCCATGTTGGTTATGGCGCCCGCCGAGCTGTTGAAAGTGAAACGGTACTGACCGGAGAGGTAGTCTTCGTTGGAGAGATTCAAGCTGGAGGCAACAAGCCCTCCCACATTTACCGTGGCCGTCGGGCCGAAAACGATGCCGCTCGGGTTCAGGAGAAAGACCTGGCCGTTCGCCTTGAGTGAACCGAATATCTGGCTGGAATTCTGGTCGGCAATGCGGTTGAGCGCGGAACTGGAAGAGTTCGGCTGAACGAAGGTGACCTCGGCATTCCGGCCGATGTTGAATGTGTCCCAGTTCGCAATCATCTTGTTTTGCTGCTGGGTAACCGTCATCTGGTTGCCGGATACGGAGATGTTCCCCTGCCCCGGTGCGATCTTCCCTCCTGTCGGAAGCGCCCCCGGATCGAGCGCCAAGGCAGGTGAAATGTGCGCCGAGACCGATGCGGCAATTATCGCCAGAACAATCGGGAAGGCCAGTCCCCGTGCGCTGCTGAAAAGGGTGATCAAAACCCGCCGTGCAGCATTCCAGACAAGACGACCGTTGCGGTTCATTCCAAACTCCTCGCAGACCGGATGTGTGCTAAAAGCTGGCATTCGGTTCCATCGGGCCGACTCTCAGGCCGCCGGGGCGCTTAGAAATAGACCATCGCCTGGAGCCAGTACCGATTATCGTCACTTTTATCGTCGGCATCCTTGCCCGTAAGGCTTCTTCCGGGGTTGGTGCCCGCCTTGGCCGCCCATGCAAAGCGAATCGCGTAGAGGCCCGACTTGGTAAGGTTGACCCCCATGCCGCCTCCGGAGATGCTGTAATTGTTCCTGTTGCCGACCGGGGTGCCCGAATTGTCCCACGCGGTCTGATGAAGACTGATCCAGCCGAAGTCGTAAAACCCGATCAGTTGCGGAACGCCGAGCTTCCAGAGTTCGGGAAAGTCATAACGGAGTTCTGCGGTGGCAATCCCTCCGCTATCGCCTATCGCCTCGCCGATCGGGTATGCGCGCACTCCGTTCGGACCTCCCAGAATGAACTGCTCGGAAGAGTCCAGATTATTGAAGGCCAACTGGCCGTATACGGTTGCGAAGAGGGTGAGGTCCCCGTAGAGCTTCTGCAGCCGGCTTACCCCGTAGTTGAACTTTCCGTAAGTCCCGTTGCTCTGGGCGGTTCTTTGATCCAGGATCAAGTCGTCCGGTACGGCCGACCGGTCGAGCGAACCGCCGGTAAACCCGGCGCTGACGGTGCTGTATCCGCCGCCCAGGATGGTATCCAGGCGATCCCCATACAGGCGGAACGTACCGGCATTTGCGGCCTTGTCGTCTAGTGCGGCTCCGCTCGCGTTATCCCACAGATTCTTCCGGTCGAACTCGACCCCGACCCAGAGGTTGGACGTGCGACTCCGCTGGACGGGGTAGTTCAAGGTCACTCCAAAGATCCGTGCCCCGCCGTCCGCATCGAGCGCAATCACGTCCCTGTCTATCCTGTAGCGCATTTCACTGTAGAGAAGCCCGGCTCTCAGGCCGGTGTAGCCGATAGGAAAGCTGTAACCGGCCTGTCCGTACTGGTACAGTGGATTGTCCGTCGTGTTCAGAAAAAGTTGATCCCCGTATCGGAATGGGTCGTTCACCTGGAAGAGTCCGCTGCCGCGGTAGGTACCCGTATAACGCGAACCGTAGTTGTCTCCCCAGACCCTTCCGCCGACCAGCGGACCCTCTGCGGCATCGATGACGAGCTTTGTCGTCCCCCTGGTCTCACCCGGTTCCAGGGTGGAGCGCGCCTGGATGCCCGGGAGGTCATTCATCAGGAGCAGCGACCGCACGATATCCTGCTGGTTCAGAGCCTCGCCCTCACGAGTCTGGGA
>JAEZXS010000125.1 GCA_023442755.1 Pseudomonadota bacterium
AACGCAAGCTTCGAGAGCAGATGCTGATGGGCTCGGACAGTGGGACTCACCAGCGCAAACAGGGTGTCAACGGGGCGGCCGTCTTCGGCGCCGAAATCAATGGCGTTTTCAAGGAAACACAGGGTAATCGTGGAGTGCGGAATATGGAGCACTATAGGGTGACGCACGTGGGGGATTGCAATGCCGTCCCCGATGGCGGTCGAACCGAGGGATTCCCTCGCCAGCAGCACCTGGTACAGAAAATCGGGATTGAGTTCCTGCGGCAGAGGGATCAGGTGAACCACGGCGTTGAGCACAGAGGCTTTATCCGTCCCGCCTACATGGTGGAAAATTCCGCCCAGCTTCAGAGCTTCATCGAAGCGCGGCGGCTGTTCGCCCCCGGCAGGTTCCGTCATGCCTTCGGCCGACAGGTTTATCCTGTGCTCTGTAGCCCATTCCAGCAATTCAGATCGATTGAATCGATACTGCTCGTTTATCAACCGGGATGGCAGATTTCTCTGCCTGATCCAGCGAAAAATCGTCTTTTCAGAGACATTGAAGATGCCTGCGGCATCCTTGACGCCAAGATGCATTTCAAACCTGCTTCCATTAAATCCTTTAAACAAAGAACAGGGCGCAGAAAATGCGCCCAACAGATTCTCTTGTCAAGTAATAATTCTTGCGGTCATTGGTAATCGAATGGAGGCTTGCGGCAGGAAAGCGGGTTGAGAAGAGGGAAGGGGGCAGCGATTCAGATGAAATCGCACGGGATGGAGCGTGCCTGGAGCGGATGCGTGAGGCGCACTCCATCCCGGAGGCGTCAAAAACGTTCGAACTTCGGCCGGGTTTCACGAGCGTGCCAGGTTTGCCGGTCCCAGGCCGACCTGGTTAGTCGGAAAGATGACCAGTTCCTGGATGTTGACGTGGGGAGGCCGGTCCAGGCACCAGAAGACCGCATCAGCGATATCTTCCGCCTGCAGCGGCGAAAAGCCTTCATAGACCGCTTTGGCTTCTTCTTCGTTCTCGAGGCGCACCAGGCTGAAATCCGTCTCGGTGATGCCCGGTTCAATGGTGGTTACGCGGATGTTCTTCCCCATGAGGTCCATTCGGATGCCTTCGCTGATAGCGCGCACCGCGAATTTCGTTGCGCAGTATACGACGCCTCCGGGTAGCAGCCAGCGTCCGGCCACCGAACCGATATTGACGATGTGTCCCTGGTTGCGTTCCACCATGTACGGGAGCACGAGGCGGGTCATGTAGAGCAGGCCTTTTACGTTGGTATCGATCATCTGCTCCCAGTCAGCAATGGCTGCCTGGTGCATCGGCCGTGCACCTTTCGCGAGCCCAGCGTTATTTACGAGGATCGAAACCCTGGACATCAGCGCAGACCGCTGCTCGATGGCCGCCCGGCACTCTTCCTGGTTGCGCACGTCAAACGCTATTGGTTCGACCTGGACCCCGCAGTCGCCTTCGAGTTCCCTTCTCAAGGCTTTCAGACGGTCTTCCCTGCGGGCCGTTATAATGAGATGCACCCCGGAGGCCGCCAGTTTTCTTGCAATGGCTCTTCCCAGACCCGATGACGCGCCGGTAACGAGTGCCCACGATCCCAGCATGGAGTCCTCCCCGTGGTTGAAGTAGAGTTGTGGTTGCAGCCGACTTGGACGGGTGTCAATCAGGTATCAGGTCGTAGTAGTAGATCATGGCGTCGGAGCGGGAGATAATCCCGATGACCCGGTCGTTGTCAACCACCGGAAGGCGCCCGATATCGTGCCTTATGAGGATTCGCATCGCTTCGGCCACGCTGTGCTTGGGCGTCACCGTCACGACGTTTCGGGACATGAAGGCCTTTACGGGCGAACGCCTCTGGGCCTCTTTCGTCAGCTTGGCCAAATCGCGCCGTGAGATGATCCCGACCAGCCTGTCCCCCTCCATAACGGGCATTCCGGAGTAGTTCTTCTCGTTCAGAATTGCCGCTACCTGTTCGACAGGAGCGTCGGGGGAGACTCCCTCCACGGGGAAGGACATGAGGTCGCTGATCTGGACAGGCATCTGCCGGTAGTCCTTCATCGCTTCCATGAGCCATGTTTCGACGCCGTCGAGCGAATCCGACGCAACCATCGCAGACCCGGCCGCCGCATGGCCGCCGCCCCCCATTATCCGCATCACGGCCCCGACGTCGAAGCGGTCGATATCGCTTCTCCCGATCACCATGCAGCGATTCTTCTGATTGTCTTTGAAAATGCCGAAGGCAATGTCAACGTTCACGACGCTCCGGTACATGCTCACCACTTCTGCAAGCTCCGGAACGTGGCCTTCGATTTCGATCTTGCCGATGCTCATTTTGTAGCCGTTGAAGCTGACGCGTTTTGCATTTGCAAGCAGTTGAAACAGGATCTCTTTCTGTTTAGGGCCGTAGGTGGGACGCAGGATGGTCTGAATGATCTTCAGGTCCGCTTTCTTCTCAAGGAGAAAGGCTGCGGCGCGCAGGTCCCTCGGCGTCGTCGAGGGGAAAGTGAGGTGGCCCGTATCTTCGTAAATTCCGGCAAGAAAAAGCGTAGCATGGATCGGCGTCAGGTCCGAGCCCTTTTCCTTCAGCATCTCGACAAGGACAGTGGTTGCCGCGCCGAGTTGCTCGTTGTGATACAGGGCGGCTTCGATATCCCCCGGTCCCGGATGGTGGTCATAGACATGAACTTCCAGGTCGGCTCGCTTCATGAGAGCACCGACCCCTTCCAGGCGTCCCCATCGGTTGGCGTCCACCACGATCAGCCTGTGAATCTTCTGCGGGTCGAGGTTTTTCATCTTTTCGCAGGAAAAGAAGTCCTTGTGGATGGACAGAAAGCCGTGAACATTCGGGTTAATGCTGGTCGGCAGGATCAGTTTGGCATTTTCATACAGCATCGAGGCGGCGATGAGTGATGCCAGGGCATCGAAATCGACATTCTTATGGGGGATAATGACCTGCAAGCTCGGATCCTTTCATGTTGCATAATTGGATATACAGCTTTATACGTCATTTCCCGAATTTCTCATAAACACGATCGAATATACAGGAAGAAATACCGGATACCGGGGGCCCCGCCGGGGGCGGTTCACTCGTCTCAGCCGCCCTGCGTCCATTCGGACGCTTCGGGTGCTTCGAGCGGTTCTTCACGCTCCGACCACAGACCGTCAGCATTCTTATAGTCGTATAAGTCGGTGTCCCGGAATCTGACAAGAAACGGGTTCCTGCCGAAATGCACCGCAACCGGGCACGGGGTGCAGTGCACCGGTTCCTTCTTCCCCCTGATCGATTGCAAATCTCCCGTGTACTCATACCAACCCGATTCCACCGGTTTCTTTTCTGTCCATGTCATCTGCAGACCTCCCCGCCTTATTTGCCCACCAATCAACTTAATTCATTTTGCCGTCTGGTGCATACAACAATTTGAAATGATTCAGTAAATTGGAATCGCCAACCCGGCTAATCTCGGATGATCCATTTGAAGTCGTTTGTGGTTTTTTCGGGGAAAAAGCAGAGACACCTGAAAACGATGAATTCCTTCCACGAAGGGAATCGACGTAGTTCCTCCTCCTCGTAGCTGAACGAAAAATGGCTGCGGGTTCCGTCTGTCCATATTACATAGCATGTAGCGTGCATGGCTCTCTCCTGTTCTCGTCTCATTATGACGATCGGGGAGCCGTTCGGGACTACAGCGGCGCAGTCCCGGACGCATGGGTAATGAGCCGGAATCGGGCGGGGGGAGGGCAGGGGGTTAGGAAGAAATCTTTTGAAGGCTCAAGATCAATTCGACTTCTCCGAGGGGCTTCTTCAGGTTTTTGGCGATTTCCGCCGCATTCAATCCCCTATTGGCGAGATAGGCGATTCTTTTAGTGTCTCCGTTTTTTGTCCGTGGCTGCCCAATGGATGGAGCCGGGGCGGCTTTGGGGGACTCTGCATATTGTCTCAGCAGGCTCTCCAACCGATCACAGTGCTCCTGTGCATTCCGTATGCGCTGATCAAGCTTTGCCGTAATCTGCTGGATAAGGTCCTGGCGTTGTTCCAGGTTCTTTTCGAATTCTTTTGAAATTGCCGTGGTCTGTTCTATGATCTCCTGGAAGGAATCAATGAGCTTCCCATCGCTTTTCGGGGCCTTCGGCCGTTTTCTGCCGGCAAGCACTGCCGCTGCAGCAGCAAGCAGTACCAGGATCAGGATGTCGAGGCCAATCTGGAAGTAGCCGCTCAGACTGGAAGGGTTTTCGAACAGGTGGTGAAGAAATTCCATTCACTTCGCCTTTCAAAGATTTTCAACCTGGGTCAGCCGGATGATATCGGCATGGCTTTGGGGCAATTTGACCTTGATGAAATTGAGAAGGTCTTTTTCGACCACCGCCTGCCACATTTTCAAGGTGTTTCGGGACGTGTTCTGTTTGAGCAGGAAACCGTATACCGTCTCGCGAAAGAGCACGTTCTGTTCTTTGAAGTTCTGGAAAGCCGACGGGCTGTGAAAACACAGCTCCATGCGGAACATCGTGAGCGTTTTCTGATTTTCGACTTCGTTGTAGACGAGAAAATCGATGGTATCGCGAAAGTCCGGGATTGGGATCGGGCGTTTGATGTTGGTAATCGGTTTTACCTTTTCTGTGTGATCCTCAAAATACTGGCTGACGGTGGGCCAGAAGACAAAGATGCCCGCTGCACCCAGCAACAGGAGCAAAACGGGAGCGCCGATCAGGAGCACTTTTTTCGTGCGGCGCTTTTTCCCCTCGTTGCCCCCCCCGGCTTCAGAGTTGAGGAGATTGGGATCGGCTCCGCCTCCAGCGCCGCCCGCTTTCCCGGGCGAACCGTCTGCACCGGCGCCGGATGAGCCCCCGGAAGACTTCTTTTTCCCGCCGTGGATCTGGTCGCGCTGGAGTGTCTTTTTTTTGAGTTCACCCGCCATTTATCGTTCTTCCTGCAGAAGTTCCTATCTCGTATGCTGAGCCGATGAGCGCTTCGGGAGCAGCGACCGGAGTTCGCTTTGAGGAATGAAGCCCGGCAGATCGTCGGGTCTGAGTTTTTTCGCAAGCTTGGTTTTCAGCTTGATGACCGCCTTGGTGTGGATCTGGGAGATCCGCGATTCCGTGTAGCCGAGGGTAAAGCCGATTTCCTTCATCGTGAGTTCTTCATAGTAATAGAGCGACAGGACGAGCTGTTCTTTTTCCGAAAGAGTGGTTATGGCTTCGGCCAGGTGCTTCTGGATCTCATGCCGGTATGTCCGGTCAAAAAGCTCGTCCGAAGCGGATGCGAGTGCATGAGATTCGCGGTTCTCCCGGATGACTTCATGGATATTTTCCGGCAGAAACGAGATGCCCTTTGTCTCGTCCAGCAACTTGTGGAATTCATCCATGCCGATGCCCATCTCCGTTGCGACCTCCTCTTCGGTTGGATCGCGTCCAAGCCGCTGCTCCAGTGCAATGCAGGCCTTCTCCAGCGTTGCGCTCTTCTGCCGAAGCGATCTCGGCACCCAGTCCATCGAACGTATTTCGTCCAGCATCGCTCCTTTTATCCGTATTTTGGCGTAGTACTCGAAAGGGATGCCCTGGCTGGAGTCGTATTTTTCGATTGCATCGATAAGGCCGAGGATGCCCGCGCTGATAAGGTCGTCGACAGAGATGTGGTCGGGCAGCCGTGAAATCAACCTCAAGGCAATGTACTTCACAAGATCGCTGTGTTCCAGAACGGCCCGTTCCTTGTCGCTGACTGCGGAGTTTTCGACCACCTGATTGAGATAGGGATTCTTCCGAACCGGATATCTTTGTTCCATAGTTGCTGTTGTCCGTTCCTGTTAGACGTTGAGCAGCCGTTTCCAGAAAAACTGAATCGAGCCAGGGTTCACTGCAGGGGCGGCCTTCCTGATGTGCTCCGCCAGGTTCATGAACGCCTGTGCGGCCTGCGAGTCAGGGAAGGCATCCAGCAGCGCTTTTTGCCGGAGAACCGCTTTGGTCACCGCATGATCGTTGGGGATGGTCCCGAGGTAATCGAGCGACAGGCCATCGAGGAAGTGATCGGCCACCTTGCTGATCTTGGCGAAAATGGATTTTCCCGCCGCCTCCCCGCTGGACTGGTTGACGAGCACCCGGAAGTAGCGCTCCCCGTATTTCGAGTAGAGCACCTTTATAAGGGCGTAGGCGTCGGTCAACGAGGTCGGTTCGGGAGTCACGACAATGATTTTTTCGTGTGCGGCCAGGTTGAAGTAGAGCACCACGTCGGAAATGCCTGCACTGGTGTCGATGAGAAGGATGTCTATATCGGTTTCCAGCCCGTCCAGGAGTTCCAGGAAGAGCAATTTCTGTTCGTCGCTGAGCCTGGTGAGTTCTTGCACCCCGGAACTGGACGGCATGATCTTTACATTCCCCGGACCTTGGATCAGCACTTCATCGAGCCGCTTTTTGCCTTCCAGCACATGGCTGAGGTTGTACTTGGGCGTGAGGCCGAGCAGAACGTCTATATTGGCCAGGCCGAGGTCCGCATCCATGATGAGCACTCGCAGACCGAGCCGGTCGAAGGCGAGGGCCAGGTTGATCACGACGTTGCTTTTCCCCACTCCACCCTTGCCGCTGCTTACCGCCATGACCCTGATCGGTTTTTGCTGCGTCGGCATGGTAATGAGACGGCCCGTTTTAAGCTCGCCGTTTCCTTTTCTTCTGAGACCTAACGCCTGATCCATTTATTTTCCCTTTCTTTACGGTCTAATTCCTTGCCGGGAGCAAAAACGAAAGTATCCGCTTCTGAGTGGCCGGTTCGATGTCTTCCGGAACACGCTGCCCCGTGCCCATGTACGACAGGGGGTAATCGAACCTGAGGAGTTGGTTGAGCATGCACCCGTGATGTATCGTTTCGTCGAGCTTCGTAAAAATCAGACTGTTGATGGCCATTTCACGGAAGTGAAAGATCGTCTGTTTCAGGTCTTCGTCTTTTGCGGTCGCGCTCAGGACGAGAAAGTGAGTGAACTTCTGCCCGTGGTCGAAAAGCGTCTGCAGGTGCCTGACATGATCGCGATTGAGAAAGTTTCTGCCCGTGGTGTCGACGAGAATAGCGTCGAAGTGGCTGAATTCCTTGCGCACCTTGTCGAACTCCGACTTGCTCTGGGCGATGGCGAAAGGAATGTCCAGGATGTTGGCATAGGTCTGGAGCTGGTCGACCGCGCCGATGCGATAGGTATCGAGCGATATGATCCCGAGTTCGTGCTGGCGCTTGATCTTGAGATAAGCTGCGAGCTTTGCCAGGGTGGTCGTCTTCCCGACGCCTGTGGGGCCGAGAAAAGTGAAGACGGAACCCGTGCTGCTGGTGTGCGCCAGGTTTCGGAACGGCCGGGCGAACCGGACCTTGGCGAACAGTTTGCCGCACATGGCATCGAAAATCCGGCGCGTGTCCGCCTCTGCACCATTCAGTTCAGCGGCGGCCCGGTTGAGCAGCAGATAGATTTGCTTCTCGTCGAACCCGCGGATAAGCAGCGAATGGTATATCTCCGCGATGGGCTGTTTCGTCTGAAGCTGAACGAAATGGTCCTTGGAGGAGATGAGCATGGAGAGGAAGCTTTTTATCTCCTGAATATCATTGTGCATGTCCGCCGGAACGGAATCTCCGGCCGGGGAGGAGGTTACAGGTTCCATGGGGTCGGCCGGCAGGTCTCGGGCCGCCGTAACTTCGAAGCGGCAATCCGCGGCGGCGGCCGCAACCTGCTTGCTGCTCAGAATTATGGCATCCGGCCCGAGTTCGTGTTTAACCTGCGCCAGTGCTCGATCCATGCTGGGGCCCCTGAAGGTTTTAACTTGCATAATCCATCCTGATTATTCCCACCGAACGTATCTCAAGCGATGTGCTCAATTCGTTGTGGCTGATCACCGCCACATCGGGCAAAAACCTTTCGAGCAGCTTTCTCAAATGCCGCCTTACTACGGGTGAGCAGAGCAGGACAGGGTGGTATCCCAGGCTCACCGCACGCTTCACCTCATTGCTGGTCGTCTGTATGAACTGCTGGAGGAATCCGGGCTCCAGGCTCAGAAGAGAACCCTGATCGGATTTCTGAATGCCCCGGGCGATTCTTTCCTCCAGCGCCTGCTGGAGTGAGAGTACGGGGAATTTGTGATCTTCGGTCTCATAGGGCCGGGTTATAGTGCGTCCCAGGGCCTGGCGGACGTATTCCGTCAGAATGTCGGGGTCCTTCGACATATGTGCGCTGTCAGCGAGGGTTTCGCAGATGGTTTGCAGGTCGCGAATGGATACGGACTCACGAATGAGGTTCTGCAGCACCTTCTGGATTATTCCGGGCGAGAGCAGGTTTGGTACGAGTTCATCCACGAGCTTGGATTGCTGTGTGGCCAGGTTGTCGAGAAGCTGCTGGACTGTCTGACGCGTCAGCATCTGATCCGCAAATTTTTTGAACAGCTCCGTCAAATGTGTGGCGACCACGGTAGAGGGGTCTATGACCGTGTAGCCTGCGCGGATGGCTTCCTCTCGCCTGTTTTCGGGAATCCAGACCGCCGGCAGATCGAATGCCGGGTCTTTAGTCGGGATGCCTTTGATCTGCACGGTATTCTCACCCGAGCTCAGAGCCAGGTAATGCCCGACTATGATTTCGCTGCCGCCGACCGGGTTGCCCTTGAGCAGCAGCCGATATTCTGCCGGTTTGAGCTGCAGGTTGTCGCGCACGTGCAGTGCCGGAACCAGGATGCCGTATTCCAGGGCAAGCTGCTGGCGGATGGCCTTGATG
>JAEZXS010000178.1 GCA_023442755.1 Pseudomonadota bacterium
GGAATGGACAGCTCTCCCCCAGCATTGCCGCCATATTCCCGGACGGGATCAGCGAACTGCCGCAGCAGGGAGCCATAGAACAGTGGGAGATCATAAACCTCACGGCGGATGCGCACCCGATCCACACCCACCTGGCCCAGTTCCAGTTGATGAACCGCGAAACGCTTCATCCATATTATCCGACCTTGTGGGAAGCCTTATTCGGAGCATGGGGCGATGTCCCGCTGCTCCCCGGGTGCACCCCGGGCAGCGTGTGCCCCGGATACGGTCCACCGCTGGCATATGAAGGAAGCACTAACTTTTTCAACGCATTTCCTCTGTCACTCCAGCAGGCAGGAGATTACGCCATCGGCGGCAACCCGTTCATCAACGACCAGGGGTGGTTCAATCCAATGCACCTGAACGACCTCGCACCCTCGGTCAGGTCGTTTCCTCCGGAAGACACCGGCTGGAGGGATACCGTAATAATGCACCCGGGCGAAATTACGAGAATTCTCATACGGTGGCAGCCGACGAGTTCCCCGATCACGTACTATCAATCCCTGGCCGGCACGAACCTCTACGAGTTCGATCCGACCGCCGGACCCGGCTATGTGTGGCACTGCCACATCATAGATCATGAAGACAACGAGATGATGCGGCCGTACAAAGTCACGCCGTAGCTCCATCCGATCAGTTCCAATCCGCCGAAAAGAGGCCGCCTTCGGGCGGCCTTTCCGTTTTCCCCGCCTTTATTTTCCCGTTTACAGGCCGCCCCTGCATCTTGCATTCATGATTCTCCCCTGAGCTGACGATATTCTGATGGAGAACCGGAGATCTTTTCTCCGACAGGCAAACTTCTGTCAGAATGCCCGCAGACCGGGTTGCGCGGTCGTATCCGCCCATGGGAGAAAGTAATGACTTTGGCCCTGGCTATGCCTTTTGGACAAGAGCACATATCGGAAACAGAGCTGCACGTGCTTGCAGTCGACGACGAAGCCCAATACCGGTCCATCATGACCGCGCTGCTCACGAAGATGGGCCACGCCTGCGAAACCGCCTCAGATGCTTCCGAAGCGCTGACAAAAATCCGCGATACCGATTTTGACCTGGTCATAACCGACATCAGGATGCCGGGACTTGACGGCGTCGAGATGATGCGCGAAGCCGGGAAAATCAAACACGGCCTCGATTTCATCATCATGACGGGCTTCACGGCCGACTACTCTTACTGCGACCTTATCGCCTTCGGGGCCAGCGACTACATCGCAAAACCGTTCGAAGCCGGGGAACTGGAAGCCAAAATCCAGCGCATTCAAAGGGAAAGGGCGCTGGTAAAACGGCTGCGGGGTCTTAACCGCGAATCGGAAAACAGGTCCGCGGAGATATTCGACTTTTTGCCGGATGCGACTTTCGCCATCGACCGGCAGGGCAAAATACTGGCATGGAACCGGGCCATCGAAGAAATGACGGGAGCGAAGGCGGAGGACATGCTGGGCAAAGGCAATCATGAGTACGCCCTGCCCTTTTACGGCGAGCGCCGGCCAATGCTGATCGATCTTACTTTTGAGTACAACGAGGAAGCGGAACGGAATTATCTGTTCGTGGAAAAACAGGGCCCCATGCTTCTGGGCGAAGCCGACTCATGCCGTGTGCGGGGGGAAAAGCGCTCGCTCTGGGGTATATCCCGGGCCCTGTGTGATATCGAAGGCGCCGTGGTAGGGGCTATCGAATCGATCCGCGATGTTACCGAGGTAAAACGCAACCAGGCGGAACTCAAGAGAGCGCGCGATGAACTCGAGCGCAGGGTGGAAGGGAGGACGGCCGAACTGAAAGCCGCCAACATCTCCCTCAAAGCCGAAATAAACGAGCGGATGCGCGCGGAATCCGCTCTGCGCCAGAGCGAGCAGTCCTTTCGCTCGCTGTTCGAAAACCATCATGCCATCATGCTCCTGGTGGAAGCCCAATCCGGCATGATTCTCGATGTAAACGCCTCCGCCGCATCCTTCTACGGGTACTCCCGGGCGGAGCTGAAAGGAATGAACCTGGCGTCCATAGCCCGGATATCACCGGGTGAGCTGATAACCAGGCTCAAGGACGCCAAAAAGGGCGTTCTTGCCCCCAGAACTTTCTCCCACCGGCTTCGCAACGGGGAGGTGCGCACCGTGGAGGTGCACTCATCCCCCATCGAAATGAACGGCCGGACAGTGTTTTTCTCGATCGTCCACGATATCACTGAGCGCAGGCGGGCGGAAAAAGAGCTGCGGAAGATGCACGATTATCTCGAAAACATATTCGCAAACTCCCCCGACGGCATCGGCATCGTCGACGAGCACGGGAAGTTCATAAGATGGAACAGGATGGCCGCCGGGCTGTTCGGGTACAGCTTTAACGAACTGAGGGGCAAGTCCTCTTTCGACCTGTATGCGGACAAGGACGACCTGGGAAGGATGCTCACGGCCCTGCGGGACAACGGTTCCGTCAAGGACTACGCGATCGCCATGAAGAAGAAGGACGGGACCGTCGCAACCTTCGAGCTTTCCATAAGCCTGCTCCGGGACAATCGAGACAGGATCATAGGCAGCATTTGCGTGGCCAGGGACATGAGCCCGCTCAAGAAGGCCTATGACCAGCTGCAGGAACAAATCGAGGAACGCCGGAATGCGGAAGAGGCCCTGCGTGAGTCCGAACGGCGCTTCCGCGACATACTCGAAAATGTTCACTTTGTCGCCGTTTGCCTCGATGTGCACGGCAACATCAGTTTCTGCAACGATTTTTTCCTCAAACTCATGGGCAGGCCGTCCGAAGAGATCCTGGGGAAAAACTGGGTGGAAAATTTCCTGCCCGACGAGCAAAAGGACGCGTTCAGGCTCATATTCGCCCATGCCATTACGGAAGGCGAAATTCCGGCGCACTACGAAGGCCAGATCATTACCCCGCGCGGCGAAAAACGACTCATCGAGTGGAACAGCACGGTTCTGTACGACATGAAAGGCAAGGTCGTCGGCGCTACCTGCATCGGTCAGGATATCACGGAGGCCAGGAGGGCCGAGGAGGATTTACGGAGCACCTATACGGAGATGGCCCAGTTGCTCGCCTCGATCCCTTCTTTTCTGATCGGCTTGACCACGGATCGCCGCATAATTCGCTGGAACGGCGCGGCGGAGAGGACCTTCGGAATACCGGCTGCAAAAGCGACGGAGGAGTATGCGGATCGCTGCGGCATCCAATGGGACTGGCAGAAGATGAGCGAGGCCGTATCCGCCTGCCACAGGAACGGGACTGCCGTCCGTTTCGATAGCCTCCGTTTCGTGCGGCCTGACGGCAAGGAAGGCTTTCTGGACGTTACTGTGAGCCCGGTGGGAGGGTCTGCGGACGGAGCTTCGGGAACACTCCTGCTCGGGTCCGACGTTACCAAGCGTAAGATCCTCGAGGGCCAGCTCGTTCAGGCCCAGAAACTGGAATCCATCGGGCAGCTTGCCGCGGGAATCGCCCACGAGATAAACACGCCGGCACAGTATGTCGGAGACAACATCCGTTTTCTCAAGGAGGCCTTCGGCGACCTCGGCAAGATCGAGGACCACTGCAACCTGATCCTGGAATCCGCAAAATCCGGCGAGGACTCCGAAGCCCTCGTGGAAAAGATGGAAGCCGCCAGGGAAGAGGCGGATTTCGAATACGTGATGAGCGAGATTCCCAAAGCCATCGAACAGTCCCTGGAAGGAATCGATCGGATAAGCAGGATCGTGCGTGCGATGAAGGAGTTTTCCCACCCCGGAACCGACGTGAAAACGCATATCGACCTGAATAAGGCGATCGAGAGTACCATTACCGTTGCCCGCAATGAGTGGAAATATTACGCGGACATGGAGACCGAGTTCGACCATGCCCTGCCCCTTGTGCCCTGCCTGCCCGGCGAGTTCAACCAGGTGGTGCTGAACCTGATAATCAATGCGGCGCACGCAATCAGCTCCCGCCTCGATCCCGGATCGAGCGAGAAGGGGAAGATCACCGTGACCACCCGCACCGCCGGGGACTGTGCCGAGATACGCATCCGCGACACGGGGACAGGGATCAGGGAGGATATCCGCACCAGGATATTCGACCCGTTCTTCACCACCAAGGAAGTGGGAAAAGGCACGGGCCAGGGCCTGGCGATTGCCCGTTCCGTCGTGGTCGATAAACATGGAGGGACGATCACGTTTGAATCCGAAATGGGCAAAGGGACCACATTCATCGTCAGACTGCCCCTGAATGTCCGTTCCGAGCAGGCAGACACATGAGACGGATTTTGTTTGTCGACGACGAACCGAGGGTGCTCGACGGGCTTCGCCGGATGCTGTGGGGGATGCGCCACGAGTGGGAAATGGCATTCGCCCCGGGAGGCACCGAAGCCCTCGAAATGATGCAAAGCAGGCATTTCGACGTGGTGGTCACCGACATGCGTATGCCCGGAATGGACGGGTATCGGTTTCTGAGTGCAATACAGGAGCAGTACCCGCAGGTCGTACGAATCATCCTCTCGGGACACTCCGACAGGGAGATGCTCCTAAAATCCACCGGGCTGGCCCACCAGTTCCTGACCAAGCCCTGTGACGCCGAGACGCTCAAAGCCACCATTGCCCGGGCCTGCGGAATGAGACATCTCCTGGAGGACGAATCGCTCATAGATGTCGTGTCCAGGATTGAATCTCTGCCCAGTCTGCCCTCGCTCTATGCGGAGGTTATGGACGAGGTGAACTCGCCCGAAGGCTCTCTCAACCGGGTTGGAGAAATCATAGCCAAAGATGTGGGCATGTCGGCAAAGCTCCTTCAACTGGTCAATTCATCCTTCTTTGGCATGCCGGTTCACGTTTCGAACCCGGTAAGAGCGGTCAATCTTCTCGGCTTTGAAATCATCAGGGCGCTGGTGCTTTCGGTGAAAATCTTCTCCCAGTTCAGCCGGGCTGCATTGCCGGGATACTCCATCGAGAATCTCTGGGGACACAGCATGGCTACCGCAAACCTGGCCAAGGTTATAGCCCGGAAACTGGAGATCGGTCAAAGCGCGGTCGATGAGGCGTTCCTGGCCGGGCTGCTGCACGACTGCGGCAAGCTCATACTGTTCGACCGGATGCCTGAGAAATTCCAGGCAATAGTTCAGGCAGCGCATGCCGAAGGATGCGGATTTCTGGAAAGCGAACTCAAAACCCTCGGCACGACCCATGCCCAGGTCGGCGGCTACCTCATGGGAATATGGGGTTTTCCCGAGTCGCTGGTTGAAGCGATAGCCTTTCACCATTCTCCGGCGAAATGCCGGCACACGGATTTCGGGCCGCTGGCCGCTGTGCACCTGGCAGACATATTCGAACATGAAATGTCGGGTGCCGGGACGAAGGACAAGATAAGCGAAATAGATATTGCTTACATGAGGGAGATAAAGTGCGCCGATCGGATCGAGTCTCTGAGAACTGCATGCAGGGAGTTCGTTCGGCAAGGAGAAGGCTATGCCCGAGAAAATACTGTTCGTTGACGATGAACCCAATATCCTGGCTGGTTTCTACCGGCAATTACGGCGGGCTTTCGACGTCGAAACCGCACTGGGAGCGCAGGAAGGACTGGATGCGGTGTCGGCACGGGGGCCCTATGCCGTCATCGTTTCCGATTTGCGCATGCCGGGTATGGACGGCATCCGGTTTCTGTCCAAAGTGCGGGAAATGGCGCCGGACAGCGTGCGAATGATGCTTACGGGATTTGCCGATCTGCAGACGGCCATAGAGGCGGTGAACGAGGGGAATATTTTTCGGTTCCTGACAAAACCGTGCGAATCCGAAGTGCTTAAAAATGCTCTTTCCGCCGGGGTACGCCAATATCAACTCGTGATCGCCGAGCGTGAACTGCTCGAAAAGACCCTGCGCGGCAGCATCAAGGTGCTCACCGAAGTCCTCGAACTGGTAAATCCCGAAGCCTTTGGCCGGGCTTCCCGCATAAGGCGCTACACAAAACAGATCGCTCGGCGGCTGCATGCTCCTCACCTGTGGCAGGTGGAAACCGCGGGCGCCCTCTCCCAGATCGGCTGCGTCATTTTGCCGGAAACCGCTTTGAAGAAGGTCTACCATGGCGAGGAACTCTCGGGGGAGGAGTCCCAGCTGTTTTCGATGCATCCCTTCGTAGCTTCAGACCTTATAACCCATATTCCGAGAATGCAGGGCGTCGCCGAAATCATCGCCTACCAGGAAAAGAACTTCGACGGCTCCGGGGTGCCGCAGGACACCCGCCGGGGGGAGGAAATACCGCTGGGCGCCCGCATCCTCAAGGTGGTCCTCGATTTCGATACACTGCAGGCCAGGGGGGAGTCCAAAATAGAGGCGCTGAGAACTCTGGCCGGCAGGACGGGCAGATACGATCCGGCGATTCTGGAAACCCTCGAGGCCGTTGTCGGAATAGAGACCAGGACCGAGGAAAGAGCGGTGAGCCTGAACGAACTGACTGACGATATGGTCCTGGTCGACGATATTCGCATCAGCGACGGTCGCCTGCTGGTTGCGAGGGGCTATCACATCAACCGGACCCTGCGCGAACGCCTGAGGAATTTCGCCGAAAAACCGGGCATCAAGGAACCCATATGGGTGCGCGTGCCCGTCCAGGTCGTGTCGGCGCATACCGAAGCCAGGCAGACAGACTGAAAAAACGGGTGCAAGCATGTCGCACAAAATAACTCCTGGTCGATGACGAACCGCAGATGACGAAAAGCATTATGCGTACCCTTCACAAGGAAAGCTATCAGGTCTCAAGAGCGGCTGAACGCCCGAGTTGCCGAAAAGACGCGTGAGAGTCGGGGGAGCGAGTCCGATATTGTGAATTAATGTACTTGTTTGCCCCGTGCCGATACCACTTAAGTGATTCGGTAGATTTCCGATAGATTAATGAGGGAGAAGCATTCCGGGTTAAATCTGATTGCACGAAAGGATCGGTTGAACCCGCAACCTGCCGATCCGGAGCGGTTTCCCGGCAATCGCAACCGAACAGAGCCCGGGGCCTGTTGCGGCAGGCATCGAATCCGGCGGTATTCACCAGGGAGGGAAAGCTGCATGGCGGTCGCATATCACGTGCTTCTTGCGGAAGACAGTCCTCTTAACCAGGATGTCGGAAAGGCAATGCTCGAAACCCTTGGATGCGCGGTTGATGTTGCCGCAAACGGGGCAGAGGCGCTTCGAATGGCTGCCATGACGCGCTACGACCTGGTTTTTATGGACTGCCAGATGCCGCTGATGGATGGCTGCGAGGCGACCGTAAAAATAAGAGAAGACGAGAATGGAAAAGGCCCAAGGGTCCCTATTATCGCACTGACCGCCCATATGATGGAAAGCGACCGGGAAAAATGCCTATCCGCGGGGATGGATGATTTTCTGAGCAAGCCTTTCAGGCTGAAGGAACTGGCGGAAATGCTGTCGCGATGGACGGGGCGGTCCGAGACCGTCGTCCGCGCCGAACCGGGCGCCACTGCGCCATGCTCGAAACAGCCTTTGGATGAACAGACCGCTCAACGCCTGTCCGCCTCTCCGGACGACTGCATCGAACCCGGCGCCCTCGAAAACATAAGGTCGCTCCAGAAGGCCGGTTCTCCGGACATGCTGAAAAGAGTCATCCAGATTTACATGACCGATTCCGTCCTGCTCATCGATGAAATGATAAAAGCACTCGCCGAAGAAGACCCTGAGGCGTTGAGAAAAGCGGCCCATAAGCTCAAGTCCTCCAGCGCGAACCTGGGTGCGGGAAGGCTTGCCGGGTTTTGCAGGCAGGTGGAAGAAATAGGCCGAGCGGAGTCTACTGAAGGGATCAGCGCCTTGATTTCTCTGATCCGAAAAGAACACCGCATTGTTGAAGAGGCATTGAGCAAGGAAATCTGAAGGGGAAAAGATGGAGATTACGGGGCTGGACAATCCCCCGATCGCCCTGGTTGTCGATGATGACAGGGCGGTGTGCCTGCTGGCTCAAACTTTACTCGAAGACACCGGTTTTGCCGTCGAACAGGCATTCGATGGACTGGAAGCGATAGATGCTTTCGAGCGGCTGAAACCCGGCATGATCCTGCTCGATGTTGTAATGCCCAACATGGACGGGTTTACGGTCTGCGAAAAGATCCGTTCTTCCAGTTCCGGAGAACATGTCCCCATATTGATGATGACAGGCCTGGACGATATCGATTCGATCAATCGCGGCTACCAGGCCGGCGCCACGGATTTCATCACAAAGCCGATCAACTGGGCCATACTGCGCCACCACCTGCGCTATATGTGGCGCGCAAGCGTGGTGAGCAACAAACTGCGGAAAAGCGAGAGCAAGAACAGGGCGCTCGTTAACGCCATACCCGACCTGCTGGTGCAGATCGGCAAAGACGGCAAGATATTGGAACTTTCCGCTCCCAACGATTTCAACCGGGTCTTTCCGACCGAAAAACTGCTGTCAAAAAACATCGGAAACATCTTCCCGAATGAGGTCGCAGTACCGATCATGAAGCACCTCGACCGCGCGCTTGCCACGGGGGAGGTACAGTTTTTCGAGCACAAATTCGAATCCGATTCGAACCTCTATTATCTTGAATGGCGGATCGTAAACAACGGCAAGCATGAAACCCTTGCAATTGTCAGGGATATCACCGAACGCAAGCTCTCGGAAGAACGCATAGTTCATCTGGCTTATCATGACACGCTGACCGGGCTTCTCAATCGACACTCTTTCAAGGACCACCTTGCCCACGCCGTTGACCAGGCCCAGCGGCATAACAGGTTCGTGGCAGTCCTGTTCCTGGACCTGGACAGGTTCAAGCGGATCAACGACACCCTCGGCTATGAAGTGGGCGACCTGCTGCTGCAGGAAGTATCCGAAAGAGTCCTGGAGTGCGTTCGCAAAAGCGACAGGGCCGGCCGGCACAGCTCCGCCGCCGCCTCCTGCAGCATTTCCAGGCTGGGCGGCGACGAATTCACCCTGCTTCTGCCCGAGATTTCACAGGTTTCGGATGCAGCCAAGGTCGCCAAGCGCATCCTGGAAAGCATAGCGCGACCGTTCGTGATCGCGGGCCACGAAGTTTTCGTAAGCGGAAGCATCGGAATCACCGTCTTCCCCCTGGACGGCGAGGACGCCGACACACTGCTCAAGAATGCGGATTCGGCGATGTACAGCGCCAAGGACCAGGGCAGGAACAATTTCCAATTCTATTCCAAATCCATGAACGCCAGTTCCTTCAAGCGGCTGGCGCTCGAAACCAACCTGAGGAAAGCCCTGGATCGGGAGGAATTCCTGGTCTACTACCAACCCCAGGTCGATATCAATTCCGGTGCGATTGTCGGAATGGAGGCGCTGATACGCTGGAACAGCGCCGAGATGGGACTGGTCTCCCCTGCGGATTTCATCCCCCTTGCCGAGGAATGCGGTTTGATAGTTCCAATCGGCGAATGGGTGCTGCATACTGCGTGCAGGTTGAATAAATCCCTCCAGGAAATGGGTTTTCCCCGGAAAAGGGTATCGGTAAACATATCCAGCCACCAGTTCAGGCGGCAGAGCCTTATTCGGACGATTACGGGGGCGCTTCAGCTTTCCGGGCTGGGCCCGGAGTCTCTTGAACTCGAGCTGACTGAGAGCGCTATCATGCGGAATATGGAGGAATCTTCCCGGATTTTAAAGGACCTGAAGGCGATGGGGCTGCGGGTGGCCATCGACGACTTCGGCACGGGTTATTCGTCCCTGGCCTACCTGAAACGGTTCCCATTGGACGTTCTCAAGATCGACCGATCTTTCATCCGTGACATTCCAAGCGACCAGGACAACTCCGCGATTGCCACGGCGATCATTGCCATGGCGCACAGTCTGAACCTCAAAGTGGTGGCGGAAGGCGTAGAAACGAGCGAACAGCTCGCCTTCCTCAAGGAGCAGGGATGTGACGAGGTACAGGGCTTCTATTACAGCCGGCCCTTATCCGAAGGCGATTTCCTGGAACTGTTGAGAAAGGGCGACTTCCTGATCCCGCGGGACACAAGCGGCGCAAAAAACTAAAACCGGCCGATATCTCCCCCCTTCTTGGTTCGAGTCTCCGACAGAACATCGGGTGACCTTCGGACAACTCCGTTGCCGCCTTCCGGCTGTGGCCACTCTTAATTGGATCATACACAAGCAGCGACCGGTCATCATGGCTTTTGTGGGAGAGGCTTTCAGCCTCGATTCTTGAAGCAACGCATGATCGGATCGTCTGAAGTTGCTTCCACCCGAAGCTGGAAAAGCAAAACGGCCGTCTCCGGTTACCCGGAAACGGCCGTAAATGTCTCAGGATGTGATGACGATCAGGCTTACTTGCTGACAGCCTTGATCCTGTACTGCATATATCCGTCCCGCATGGCCACATAAGGATCGAGCGCGGATTTCTTGAGTTCTTCGTATTCGACACCCGTCAGCGATATCGAATTCATTGCTCCGCCCGCATCGACCGTAAAAGACACCCACCAGGAAGCAGGTATGTAGTAAAGCGGGTCCATGAAGCTGTCTACGACAGTGCCGGAAAGATCGCGCGTACTGGAGGGGCCGAGAACCGGAACGAACAGGTACGGACCTGAGCCGGCGCCCCACATCGCAAGAGTCTGTCCGAAATCTTCCGGTTCGACGCGGATACTGAAATTCCGGTCGGCAACATCAAACAATCCGCCCATGCCCATGGTCGAATTGATCAAAAACCGGGCCGTCTCCGTTCCCGCCTTGTCCATTTTCCCCTGGAACGCGCTGTTTACGAAACGAACGGGGAAGAGAAGGTTCTTGAAGCCATTGCGAACGCAAGTCCTGAATCCCGGGGGAAAATAGGCGGCATAAATCGTGGTAATGGGTTTGGCCACCCAGAAGTAGAGCTTGTCGTTCAGAGCAAACATGCTCCGGTTGAATTTTTCGTACGGATCATGAACGGCCACTGCCGGGCCTTCCGATTCGTCTGCCGGCTGCACGCTTGCAGCAATGGCCCGACTATCGAAAATCGGCAATGTCAGGGCCGGCAGGCAGGCAACCACAAAGATTGCCAATATCAATAGCAGTCCGATTTTCGAGTAACTTCCCGTCCTCATTAAATTTCCTCCTCTTCACCTTTTGTCGCGGGAATTCTTATAGCCCAATATTAGTATGATTAACGGCAAATACAACAAAAGAGTTGATCATTTTGTCTCCAAAAACGGGGCTCTACGAAAAAAATAATCCAGGCGATCTTTTCTATCTCCGCCTCGATTGCGCTTTCTTTCACGGGTAATATCTTTTCGGCGATTCCAAATTTCGTGCATGCTTTAATTTTGTGTCTTAAATTCTTAGTTTTTGAGAGTGGGATACCCCATTCTCCTCAAAATCAGCAAGGGAGATGGAATGGCGGATAAAGATGATAAAAATGCGGACCCGATGAGCAATTTAATGAATCGCTTCAGGAGGTCTTCGGGAAACGGCGGCCGGAAGCCTGATCCGTCCCAGAAGAAGATGCACTTCTCCATCTGGTACTTTATCGCTGCCCTCGTGCTCATCACGTGGTTTCAGACTTATGTGGGAGAACAGCAGAGCAATCGGATCAGCTATTCCGAATTCAAACAGATGATTCGGGACGGAAAGGTGGCGACGGTCACCCTGTACCCCGACAAGATAGTGGGGACGCTCAAGGACGGGAACGAGTCCCAGAAGGAACCGACCAGGGATGCGACCCAGGAGCCGAGGGAGACCAGACTCTTCTCCACCGTGCGGGTGGAGGACCCCGATCTGGTCCGGGACCTGGAAGCACAAAAAATCAAGTTCAGCGGGGCGATGGAAAACAAGTGGTTCGGAGTCATGCTTTCCTGGCTGCTGCCGCTGGCCGTATTTTTCTTTTTTTGGAGTTTTCTCATGCGGAGAATGGGCGGCGGCCCGCAGGGAGTGCTCTCGGTGGGCAAGGCCAAGGTGAAGATATATGCGGAAAAAGAAATTGGCGTGTCGTTTGACGACGTGGCGGGAATCGATGAGGCGAAGGCCGAACTCGAAGAAGTCGTTCAATTCCTGAAAGATCCTGGTAAGTTTCAGCGCCTGGGGGGCAAGATTCCCAAGGGGGTTCTCCTGGTCGGAGCGCCTGGAACGGGAAAGACTCTTCTTGCCAGGGCGGTTGCCGGAGAGGCGGGTGTCCCGTTTTTCAGCATGAGCGGCTCGGAATTCGTCGAGATGTTCGTGGGCGTCGGCGCGGCGCGAGTGAGAGACCTTTTCGGCCAGGCAAAGGAAAATGCTCCATGCATCATCTTTGTCGATGAACTGGATGCGCTGGGCAAGGCCCGCGGACTCAACCCGATAGGCGGACATGACGAGAGGGAACAGACGCTGAACCAGCTCCTGGTGGAGATGGACGGTTTCGATCCCAGGTCCGGGGTCATCATCATGGCGGCAACGAACCGCCCGGAAATTCTGGACCCGGCGCTGCTGCGCGCCGGCCGTTTCGACAGACACGTGGCGATAGACAAGCCCGACATCCGGGGCCGGGAAGCCATCCTGCGCGTACACGCAAAAGACGTGAAGCTGGGACCGGATGTGGATCTCAAGAAGATTGCCGCTATGACCCCCGGATTCGTCGGGGCGGACCTCGCCAACCTCATCAACGAAGCGGCGCTGTTCGCGGCGCGGCGCGACCGCGAGGAAGTGACTATGGCCGATTTCCAGGAGGCCACGGACCGGATCGTGGGCGGTCTCGAAAAAAAGAACAGGGCGATGAACCCCAAGGAAAAGGAGATCGTGGCCTATCACGAATCGGGGCATGCCCTGGTCGCCATGGTTCTTCCCAACGTCGATCCGGTGAGCAAGGTTTCCATAATCCCGAGAGGGATAGCGGCCCTGGGTTACACGCAACAGCTCCCGACGGAAGACCGCTACCTCATGACACGCGATGAACTCCTGGATCGCCTGCAGGTGCTCCTTGGAGGCAGGGTATCCGAGGAAATCATTTTCGGCGATATCTCCACAGGCGCCCAGAACGATCTTCAGCGCGCAACGGACATCGCGAAACGGATGGTCATGGAGTACGGAATGAGCGAAAAGCTCGGTCCGATGACTTACACCCAGGAACCGCGCTCGGCGCATCTCGACTTGGGATTCGGCGCGCGGGAACGGGAGTTCAGCGAGAAGACGGCGCAGCAGATCGATGAGGAAATTGCCGGGATAATCGATTCGACCCATCAGAAAGTCAGGCGCATCCTGACCGAAGAGCGGGAAACCCTCGAAAGACTCGCCAGGATTTTGCTCGAAAAAGAATCGATCGAAGGCGAAGAATTGCGGAAATTTGCTGACGAGGTCAAAGAGACTCTGGTGCAAAAAAACATGAAAGCAGCGGCGGACGGCCGCTAAAAACACCGGCCTGTCGGATTACCGGCTTGACATCCCTTGCCGGTAAGGTATATATAGTTTTCTTTTGAGAGCTAAAGGCGGTTTTATACCCGTAGTAAGTGAAATTTCGAAGGAGGTTTCGATTGGCAAATCATAAATCAGCCATTAAGAGAGCAAGGCAGAGTGAAGATCAGCGGGTGCGCAATCGCTCCCGTAAGACCAGAATGAAGAACGTGGTCAGAAAACTCGAAGAATCCATCAGTTCAAAATCTCGGGAAACCGCTTCCGAAGACCTTAAGCTGGTCGTGTCGGTTATCGAAAAGACGGCCTCCAAAGGTGTGATTCACAAAAATACCGCAGCCCGCAAGATTTCCCGCCTGACCAAGAGAGTGAACGCCCTCTAATCACGGCGAAACCGCAGGCTGGATACATATGGAAGTTTAATGCCCTCTGAGCGAGTTGGAGGGCTTTTTTGTTGCCAGGCAAAGATCTATGAGAAGGCTTTCGAGCACCAGTTCCGGCGGAGAACCTGTGCTCTTGATGTCCACGTCGGCCTGCCGCACCGCATCCAGTATCCTGTGAAGATCCGATTCCGCGAAACGGGCGGCCTGTTCGCATGATTTCTTGACCACAAAGGGGTGCAGCTTCAGCCGGCCGGCAAGTTCCCCCTCGGCCAGGCCCTGCCCCAGTCCATCCTTCACCTGCCACAGCGCCCGGATTTGCCACGCCAGCGAAGAAAGAATCTTCAGGGGAGCTTCTCCGGACAGGATAAGGCTTCTCAGCGACTGCACCGCCTTTCCCGCCTGCCGCGCTTTCACCTGGTCCAGCAGGTCGAACATCGAGAAACTCCGCTGGGAACTGCCTGCCGCCTCTATGTCCTCGATCTCGATGCTGTTTCCGGGGCCGACAAACGTATAGAGCTTTTCCAGCTCTGAGGAGAGGCTGTTGAAATCCGCTCCCGTCATTTCAACCAGCATGAAAGCCGCCCGGTAGGACAGCGACATCCCCCGCTCTTTCGCCCTTTCCATGAGCCATTTCGGAGCGTCCTTCGCGGTGGGCGCCCGGAACTGTACGACTTTTCCCTTCGCTTCGACCGCCTTGCTCAGCCCGTCTATGTCTTTTTTGCCTCCGGTGAAGGTAAGAACGAGGCATGCGGAAGGAGAAAGACGCGGGACGAAGGACTCCAGCGCCGTCCTGTCCTCCTTGTTCCACGCTTCGATATGCTCCACCATGAGCACGCGTTTCGTCCCGAACATCGGGATGGTGCTCAGCCGCTCGATAACCTGCCCTGCCGCGGTCTCTTTTGCCTGAACCCGCTCGCCGTTGAACTTCTTCGACGTCTTCGGCAGCACCTTCGCGACAAGCTTCTTCCAGGCATCTTCCAGGGCGAAGGGAGAATCCCCCGTGAAAAGATAGACAGGCTCAATCTTTGCCGAATCCAGGGTCTTTAGAAAATCTTCGGCCTGCATCAGAAATTACTCAGAAATCTGTCGTGTATGCGCGTGGACATCTCCCGGGAGAGGAACTCCAGGGCCTCGCGCCTGTTTTCGAAACCGGCGAGCGGATCGGGACGCAGCGGGTCCTCGCTCAAACGATAGACCTTGTAGTACTGGAATTGGGGATCCTGCCAGAGCACCTTGCCCGTTTTCTTGTCCTCGCACCGGATGCTTACGGTGAGGTATATGCGGTTTTCCAGGGTAACCCGGTTGGACACGATGTTCTGAGCGGCGTTATGCGCTACCGGGCTGATGTAGATGTTGGTCACGCTACCCTTGAAAACGGCCTGCGCCTCTTCGACCGGGACCACTCTCATATTGCCCTTCCGCATGAACTCCTGCCTGAGCGCCCCGGCAAACATCGCCCCCAGGTCCGGTTCGGATGTTTTGTTTTCGAACACAGGGATGGCAATAAGCCTGAGGCCGGGCTGCGGACCGTCTCCCTCGCCCGAGAAATGGTAGCCGCAGGCGGACAGGAGCGCCAAGAAGATGATCGAAACTGCCGTAACCGAGATTTTTCGCATCGTTTCACCGTGTTCGGGATCAGACTACCACATTGATCAGTTTTTTGGGAACGACGACTACTTTGCGCACCGTCTTCCCGGCGATGAAATCTTTCACGCGCGCATCCTGGAGAGCGGCTTCCCGGAGCTGTTCTTCGGTCGCATCGGCCGGGACGTTCACCTTGCTGCGCAGCTTCCCGTTTATCTGCACGACAATCAGGATTTCCTCGGCCTGGATCGCCGCTTCGTCCCATTTGGGCCAGGGGGTCTCCAGCAGCCGCTTCTCGTACCCCAGGGTTTGCCAGAGTTCTTCGGAAATGTGCGGGACCATGGGGGAAGAAAGAATCACGACGGCCTCGACCGCCTCTCTCACCACCGGCCAGAACATCTCATCGTCCGGTCGGCTCTCCATTACCTGGTAGGTGAGGTTCACCAGCTCCATTATCGATGCTATCGCCGTATTGAAATGAAAGCGGTCCTGGATGTCTTCCGTCACCTTCCTGATAGTCTGGTGCGTCTTCCGGTGCAGTTCGGCGAGCGGCTTTGCAGGCGCGCCTCCCCCGGCGTAGCTCTTAACGGAGAGCAGGGATTCCCGGTTTTCCGAAACCAGCCGCCACATTCTGGACAGGAAACGGAAAGATCCTTCCACGCCCTGGTCGCTCCAGTCGAGATCCTTTTCGGGGGGCGCCGCAAAAAGGCAGAACAGGCGCACCGTATCCGCGCCGTAAGCCTGGATCATCTCATCGGGATCGACCACGTTGCCCTTGGACTTGCTCATCTTGAAGCCGTCTTTGATGACCATGCCCTGGGTGAGCAGATTCTGGAAAGGCTCGTCTACGCCGAGATAGCCCAGGTCCCGCAGCGTCTTCACGAAAAAGCGCGAGTACAGCAGGTGGAGCACGGCGTGTTCGATGCCGCCGATATACTGGTCCACGGGCAGCCAGTAGCCGACCCGGTCAGCATCGAGCGGCCCCTTGTCGAAGTCGGAACAGGCATACCGTGCAAAATACCAGGACGACTCGACGAAGGTATCCATGGTGTCGGTTTCCCGCCGCGCGGTCCCGCCGCACTTCGGGCAGGTCGTCTTAAAAAAGGACTCGGATGCCGGCAAAGGCGAACCGCCGTTCGGCAGGAGTTCCAGATCCGTGGGCAACACGACAGGCAGGTCTTTTTCCGGGACGGGGACCACGCCGCATTTGTCGCAGTATATCATGGGAATCGGCGCGCCCCAGTAGCGCTGCCGCGAAATGCCCCAGTCGCGGAGCCTGTACTGGGTCGTTTTCTCGCCCCTTCCCTTCTCCGCCAGGGAGGCGGTGATCGCGTCGCGCGCTTCGGCGGAGGGAAGTCCGGAAAACGGCCCGGAATCGACCAGGATGCCGTCGTCTTCGAAAGCCGCGGTCATCTCGTCGGCGGAGGGAGCCTTTTCCGCATCGGCAGGTTTGATCACGACCTTGACCGGCAGCCCATACTTCCGGGCAAACTCGAAATCACGCTGGTCGTGCGCTGGAACGGCCATAACCGCACCGCTGCCGTAGGCCATGACGACGAAGTTGGCGACATAGATCGGCATCTTTACCTGAGTTACGGGGTTGATGCAGTAGCTCCCGGTGAAAACGCCCTCTTTTTCGAGAAACTCGGCTTCCCTCTCGTTTCTCTTCGACTGCTTGGCCTTTTCCACAAAATCCCGGACGGCCGCTTCCTGGGCCGTCCCGCGGCAGAACTGCTCCACCATGGGGTGTTCCGGGGCGATGCTCATGAAGGTTGCCCCGAAAAGCGTGTCGGCACGCGTGGTGAAAACGGAGATGTCGCCCTTGCCGGATTCCAGGGGAAAGAGCAGCTTGCTTCCGGTGCTCTTCCCGATCCAGTTCTGCTGCATGACCAGAACGCGCTCGGGCCAGCCGGGCATTTTATAGGTATAGTCGAGCAGTTCTTCGACATAGTTGGTGATCCTGAAGAACCACTGCTCCATTTCCTTCTGCACGACCGGCGTGTCGCAGCGCCAGCACGCCCCGCCTTCCACCTGTTCGTTGGCGAGCACCGTCTGACATTTGGAGCACCAGTTGACGTAGGAACTCTTCCTGTAGGCCAGCCCCTTTTCGAACATGTAGAGGAAAAAGAGCTGCTCCCACCGGTAGTAGGTCGGGTCGCACGTCGCCAGTTCCCGGGACCAGTCGTAGGAAAAGCCCAGCTTCTTGAGCTGGTTTCTCATGTAGTCGATATTGCTGTAGGTCCACTTTGCCGGATGCGTTCCGGCTTTTATGGCGGCGTTTTCGGCAGGCATTCCGAAGGCGTCCCATCCCATCGGGTGCAGGACGTTGTAGCCCCGCATCCGGAGGAAACGGGCCACCACGTCTCCGATCGAATAATTGCGAACATGCCCCATATGTATGCGGCCCGAAGGATAGGGAAACATTTCGAGCAGGTAGTACTTGGGCTTGGACTTATCCTCGCCCACTTTGAAAAGCTGCGTTTTTTCCCAGTATTCCTGCCATTTTTGCTCGATGGATTTGGGGGAATATTTCTGTTCCATAGATTTCCTTCAGCGGGGCACGTCACCCGTCACGCGTTGCGCGTGACGGGTCCAGTCCTTTAAAATCCAGCGTTAACGAAATTTTCAGGAAAGCACTGGATTCCGGCCTGCGCCGCAATGACGACGTTTCCAATCCCTTTCCCGATTTCTTCCCGAATTATCAGCTCTCGTACGCAAACTGCTAGGATATCCTCCCGCCGGGCGTCACTTCGTGTTCGGGAACGATCAGCCTGAGTTCCTGGCCATCTCGCACGGCGAGCACCATGCCGTGCGATTCTATTCCCATCAGCTTTGCCGGCTTGAGATTCGCCACCAGCACGACCTGTTTTCCGATCAGCATCTCGGGAGAATGCGTCTTGGCGATGCCGGCCACGACCTGCCGCTCTTCGCCGATGTCCACGATCAGCTTCACCAGCTTCTCGGACTGGACGACCTTCTCCGCATGCCTGATCGTCCCAATCCTGAGGTCTACCTGCCGGAAGGCATCGATATCTATTATCCCCGCAGGCTCGACGCCCGCCTTCGCCTTCGGCTTTTCCGCTGCGGCGGCTTTCGGGGCTTTTTCCTGCCTGGCGGGCTTTTCGGCCTTTTTGCCCCCATCCGTTTCAACCCGCGGGAAAAGCGCTTCCCCCTTGGAGACTTCCATCCCTTCCGTAAGAGTGCCCCATTGGGCATCTTCCCGGAGCCTCAGGTCGAAGGCCTTTTTCGAAATTCCCAGCCGTTCGAGCATCTTTTCCGCCGTACAGGGCATAAAGGGCGAAATCAGAACCGCGACGATCCGGTTCACCTCGAGAAGCGTTCTCATGACGGTCTGGAGGCGGGGCTTTAAACTTTCCTCTTTTGCGAGAGTCCACGGGCCCACGTGGTCGATGTATTTGTTAGCCTTGCTTATGCATTCCCAGATGGCAATGAGAGCCTTGTGAAATCCCAGTTCCCGGACATCGGACTCGAGCTTTTGGACTGCTTCCTCCGTCTGCCGGATCAGGTCCCTGTCCGTCTCGTCGGGTTCGGACCCGAACGGCGGGACTTTACCGTCGAAGTAGCGCGCGGTCATGGCAAGGGTCCGGCTGAAGAGGTTTCCCAGGTCGTTAGCCAGATCGGCGTTTATGCGCTGCACCAGGGCGGTTTCGCTGAAATTCGAATCAAGGCCGAATACCATTTCCCGCAGGAGGAAATACCGGAAGGCATCCAATCCATAGAGCGGCACCATGTCCAGCGGGCGCACCACCGTGCCGCGGCTTTTGCTCATTTTCCCTTCGTCGATCTTCCAGTAGCCGTGCACGTTCAGGTGCTGATACATCGGGATTCCGGCGGCCTTGAGGATCGTCGGCCAGTATATCCCGTGCGGCTTGAGGATATCCTTGGCGATCGTGTGCTGCACCACCGGCCAGTACTTGCGGTATCCTTCCCCGTCGGGGTAGTCCTGGGCGGAGATGTAGTTGATGAGCGCATCGAACCAGACGTAGGTCACGTAGCGCGTATCGAAGGGGAGCGGGATTCCCCAGCTCAGGCGCTCGGCCGGCCGCGAGATGCAGAGGTCTTCCAGGGGCTCGCGCAGAAAAGCGAGAACCTCGTTCTTGTAGCGCTCGGGGCGGATGCAGTCGGGATGGGATTCGACATGTTCCCTCAGCCAGTCCTGATACTTGCTCATCCGGAAAAAGTAGTTGGCTTCCTCGCGCTCGACCAGGGGCTTGTCATGGTCCGGGCACTTGCCGTCCACCAGTTCGCGCTCGGTATAGAACCGCTCGCATCCGACGCAGTAGAGGCCCTTGTACGTGCTGAAATAGATTTCTCCCGCATCGTAGACCTTCTGCAGGACGTACTGAACAACCTTTTTGTGCTCGGGATCGGTCGTCCGGATGAACTTGTCGTTGGATATGTTGAGTTTGGGCCAGATATCGCGAAACATTCCGCTGATCTTGTCCGCATAGGATTGCGGGTCCATCCCGGCATCCGCGGCGGCCTGGACGATCTTGTCCCCGTGTTCGTCCGTGCCCGTGAGAAAGAAAGTGTCATAGCCCATCAGTTTATGGAACCGGTTCATTACGTCGGCCACTATCGTGGTGTAGGCATGACCGATGTGCGGCTCTGCATTGACGTAATAAATCGGGGTCGTAACGTAGAATCTCTCCATAATATCCTTTTTGCCCTCTCACATTCGCGTGCGGCTGCACCTTCCGCAACGGGAAGCAGTTAACTCTTTCGGTTCGGACACTTGCATTCCTGCCTGCAATCCTTGTCCAGCTCGATCTCGATCTCCCGGCCCTCTTCGAGCTGAACCGTATAGGATCTGCCCATGACGTTCTGCCGGACGACCTTGCCCCTGCCCTCGGGCAATTCGACCTTTTTCCCTATCTTGGGCATGTCCTTCTTGAGTTCCCGGTAGGTTTCATGCTCGTACTGGAGACAACACATAAGCCTTCCGCACGCGCCCGATATCTTGGCCGGATTCAGACTCAGGTTCTGCTCCTTCGCCATCTTTATCGACACTGCATGAAAATTCTTGAGAAAAGACGCGCAGCAAAGCGGCCGGCCGCAGCTTCCCAGCCCCCCGACCATCTTGGCCTGGTTTCGTATCCCGATCTGGCGCAGCTCGACCCGGGTCCGCAGCCTGCGCACCAGATCCTTGAGCAGTTCCCGGAAATCGACCCGCCCGTCCGCAGTGAAGTAAAAGATAATCTTGCTGCCGTCGAAGAAATACTCCACATCGACCAGGCTCATCGGAAGTTCATGCGCCGCAATCCGTTCGAGACAATAGTTCTTCGCGTCCAGCTCCACCTCGATGTTGCTGCGGTGCTGGCGGATTTCCTCTTCCGTCGCCGGCCTTTCGATCTGCTTTATCTCGGAGGGGTGAATACGCGAGTCCCTTGGGCGAGGCGGCTCCACCACCTGTCCCAGCCCGATTCCCTGTTCGGTGTTCACTATGACGAATTCGTCTTTCTTCGGATGGTACTCGCCGGGATTAAAATGATAGATCTTGCCTCCTTTTCGAAAACGAATCCCAATCACCTTTTCCATAGAGTGAATCCTTTACGGCCAGGCAGACCCCTTCCAGGGTGAGCTGCAGGTTCGCGTTCACCTTCAGGTTCTGCATTGCCCGTTCTATATGATAATACAGCAGGAAAAGGCGCTCGGGCGCTATTCCCCGAACCGCCTCTTTCGTCCTGTCGTTCAATTCGAATGTCAGCGACCGCCCCCCGGCAAGACGCAGCAGAATAAGATCGCGAACCCACAGTCGAATGCATTCGAGGTCCTGCTCGATGCCCTCGCGATTCTTCGCCCAGTCGGATACCATGGGAAAGAGGTCGATCATCGCGATCCCGTCGAGCTTTTCCAAGTTGGCAAGCACCTTTTTCCAGTTCGCAATCCTGTCCTCTTCCGTAAGCCAGCGCGCTTTTTCCAGGCTCCCCGCCGCAACTCGGGCGATCTCGGCGGCACGATCTGCCGTCACTCCGCCCTTTTCCTGCAAATAGCCGGCAACGATCGAATCGTCGAGCGGCTGGAACCGCACGTGACAACACCGGGACACTATCGTCGGCAAAAGCATCTGCGCCTCGGGAACCAGCAATATAAACGCATTCCCCTGCGG
>JAEZXS010000205.1 GCA_023442755.1 Pseudomonadota bacterium
GACCCGAGCAAGGTCATCGCCGTTATCGAAAACGACGAAGAGGACAAAGTCCCCAAATTCACGGCCGGGGACGAGCGGAGCGAGAAGATAGCCGAACACGTGGTGCGGTTTCTGCTCGATGAGATGCTCGCGGGCCGGATTCCGCAGGATTTCCTGCCGCTCCAGGCGGGAGTCGGAAACGTGGCGAACGGGGTTATGGCCGCACTTGCCAGGAATCCCTACATACCGCCTTTCCAGATGTATACGGAAGTCTACCAGGATTCCCTCGTCGATCTCATGGAAGCGGGGCGGTTGACCGCAGCCAGCACGACAAGCCTGACGCTGACGCCCGAGGTGCTGAAGCGGGTATACGACAATATGGACTTCTTCGCGCCGAAGATCGTCCTGCGCCCGCAGGAGCTTTCAAATCATCCCGGCGTCATTCACCGGCTGGGCGTCATCTCCATGAACACGGCGCTCGAAGTCGACATCTACGGCAACGTCAATTCCTCCCATGTCTTCGGCACCAACATCATGAACGGCATCGGCGGAAGCGGCGAGTTCACCCGGAACGCCTACATCTCCATCTTCATGTGTCCTTCGATCGCCAAGGGCGGGAAGATATCGGCGATCGTTCCGATGTGTCCGCATATAGACAACAACGAGCACTCCGTGCAGGTGGTGGTGACCGACTATGGCCTGGCGGACCTGCGTGGACTCGGTCCGAGGCAGCGGGCGGAAAAGATAATCGAAAACTGCGCCCATCCCGCTTACCGGGAATACCTCTGGAAGTACCTGGAAGGTTCCCGCACGGGCCACATCCGCCATAACCTGGACAAGTGCTACGAACTGCACCTGAACCTGATGGAAAAGGGCGCCATGCTGCCCGACCTGGATCTGTCGCAGATCGAGTAGGAACTTCAACAGAGCGGGGGGATGTGATCCCCCCGCGCGCCTCAATATCCCGGCTGCACGCGCCTGTTCCGCGACGCGCGGAACAGGCGCGTGCGGCTGGCCGCTGTCCCCCACTTTCTTGTTCTATGTCTTTCGCCTATCTGCCCTCGACCTTCCCGGGCCCCCACAATGCGCGGCCGGGTTTGGCGCCGGTGTGTTCGCCGTCTCTCAGCACGGTGCTGCCGTTTACGAGCACGTATTTCATCCCGGTAGCGTAGCGGTGTGGGTTCTCATAGGTCGCGTTATCGGCGATCGTTTTCGGGTCGAATATGGCGATGTCGGCAAAAAAGCCTTCCCGGAGAAAGCCCCGGCGATCGAGCCCGAGATTGGTGGCGGGCAGGCCGGTCATGCGGCGGACGGCTTCCTCGAGGGGGATGACGCTTTCTTCACGCACGTATTTTCCGAGCAGCCGGGCGAAGTTTCCGTAGGCGCGGGGGTGGGTGGATGACTTGAGGAAAAAGCCTTCGGAGGCGACGGAGATGGCGTCCGAGCAGATGGAGACCCAGGGCTGGCGGAGTATTTTCCTGATGTTGTCTTCGCTCATGCCGAAGGAGGCCGTCCGGGTGTGGGCGTTGTCCTCGACGACGAGGTCGAGGAGGGTTTCGATCTGGTCTTTTCCGCGCATTCGGGCGACCTCTTCGAGGGTCTTGCCGGTAAGAGGCCGCAGGTTTTCGGATTCGAAGCCGATGAGGAGGATCTTGCCCATTCCGCCGCGCCGGCGCAATTCGGCTGCGATCCGGTTGCGTGTTGTCCGGTTGTGAAGTCTTGCGAGCATCTGTTCGTCGCCGCCTTCGTGGGCCCAGGCGGGAAGCCTGGAAGAGAGGCGATTGGAGCCGGCGGTGTAGAGGTACAGATCGGCCGTGACGGGCAGGCCCTGCCTGCGGGCGGATTCGATCATCGCAATGGCGCGGTCCATTTTGTCCCAGTTGGCCTGACCGCCTGCTTTGAGGTGGTAGATTTCTGCCGGGATGGAGGCTTCCCTGCTGATGCGGAAAAGTTCTTCGAGGGCTTCGAAAAGAGAGTAGCCTTCGTTTCGGATATGCGAAGCATATTTGCCCCGGTATTTTGCGGCAACCTTGCAGAGTTCTATGAGTTCTTCGGTTGAGGCGTAGACTCCGGGGGCGTAGATAAGGGACGAGCCGATGCCGAGCGCTCCGCCTTCCATTTCGCGGCGGACGAGGTTGCGCATCGTGTCGAGCTGGTCGGGGGAGGGCTTTTTGTTTTCCAGGCCGAGGACGTGTTGGCGTATGGTTGCCGCGCCGATGAAGGATGCCGCGTTGGGGGATATTCCGCGTTTTTGGAGCCAGGAAAGATACTCGGAGAGGGTCGTCCACTCGATCGGATAGCGGATGTCGGTCTGTCCGGCAAGGAGGCGGCGTTTCATTTCGTCGTTGAGCGGCCCCATGGATTCGCCTTCTCCGAAGATTTCGGTGGTGACGCCCTGGCGTATTTCGCTTTGGGAGCGTCCGTCGGCGATCAGGGATTCAACGGACCAGGAGAGCATGTTTATGAAGCCTGGGGCGACGGCCAGGCCGGTGGCGTCGATCACGGATTTTGCGGCTGCGCCCTGGAGATTGCCTACGGCGGCGATCGTGTCGCCGCATATTCCCACATCGACCCTTGCGGGCGGTCCTCCTGAGCCGTCGTAGACGGTTCCGTTCCGGATGAGGATATCGAATTTTTCGTCTTTTTTGTCGGCGGCCTGAGACGGGGACGCACAGAGGAAAAGAAGAGCGAAAAGGACCATGGCAAATTTCATGACGACTCCGGGTCCAAATAATTTACAATGCAGAGACGAACTCACGGCGTCTTTTTAGCGTGAAACGGCGAGCGGGGGAAGCCAAATGCGAATCGATGTGCTCTGTGTGGGACACGCCTCGTACGATCTGGTTTTTGCGATCGACCATCACCCGGGGGCGGACGAAAAGTGCCTGGCCTCCGGGTTTACGGGGGCTGGGGGCGGGCCGGCACCAAACGCCGCGGTGACCGTTGCCCGCCTGGGTGGAAAGGCGGCTTTTGCGGGGTATCTCGGAAATGATTTTTGGGGAGCCCGGCATTTTGAGGAACTCCGCTTCGAAGGGGTCCTGACGGATTGGATCGCGAGGGGCGACGATCCCACCCCGCTTTCCGCTATTCTCGTAAAGCCGGATGGAAAGCGGACGGTGGTCACGCACAAGGCTGCGACTCCGTTTTTGAACCACGACCGGGTGGATTTTAGCCGGGTAGAGACGCAGGCCATCCTTTTCGACGGCCACGAACCCGATATATCCCTGGCTCTTGCGGTTGATGCCAGGGACAGGAACACGCCAGCCGTCCTCGACGCGGGTTCGGTCCACAGGGGTACGATCGAGCTGATGCCTCTGTGCGGATACGTGGTGGCCTCGGAAAAGTTTGCCCTCGATTTCTGCAGGGAAGAGGACCCTGTGCTGGCTGCGCGTGCACTGTCCCGGATCGTCCCGGCAGTGGCGGTGACTCTCGGGGAGAGGGGGCTCGTGTGGCAGGCGGGGGAAGCG
>JAEZXS010000218.1 GCA_023442755.1 Pseudomonadota bacterium
GCGGATAGTATAAAAGAGGCCATCGGGTGCGATGAACTGCCGGGAATATCCGGGTATCTGCCGACCATGTTTCTATTGTAAGGCCATTGCCGCCTTGCTTATGTCGATTTGCGGCTGTTGAAGCATCGCGGCCCGATCCCGCTCCAACAAAGACATTGATGGACATAGTGGCAATCCGAGGTGTTTCGATCGAGGCTGAAGCCTCTCCCACCAACACAATATCTGCGGATGTGTCCCTCGTCAGTCCCAATCCCAGAAAATCTGCGTAAATCCCCGAAATCTGCGGATAGTGAAAGCTTTTGACATGTGCGATGCATTGTCGGGAATCCAGGTATTTACCGACGAGGCTTCTGGAAAGGGCCTTTACATGTCTCGTGATGTAAATCTGCGGTTACTAAGATCCTCATTGCTGCCGTAAGATGCTTCCGCCGGAAGTTTTTTTCGAACAGTCCATGCAGCAACTTTCACGATTTCGCGCGAACCCGCCATTTTGCGCCGTTTAGAACATGTATCAGACTGAATCGCATTGAAACATTTGCGGTTGACATCTTCTTTTCTCTGGCTTATTGTCCATTCGCGTACAAGCGGATCTATCTGGTTGAAAACTATCTGAAACGAAGTGTTTCAGTTTTGCAACAATGACCTCATTGCACGGTCACGCCATGAACTTCCTTCCCGCTAATCTTTTTTCCGTGCTCGATGAAATCCCCCTGGGGATCAGCATCGTCAGCAAAGACCGAAAGATCCTTTTCATAAACAGGGCATTCGAAGCCCTGACCGGGTTTTCCCGAAATGACTGCGAGGGGCTGCCCTGTTCGCACGTTCTGCGTTTCAACAATTGTTTCGAAAATTGCCCGATAAGCAAGGCGGGCGAGCAGGAAAGATACTGCCTGGATGGAGACATCATCAGTCAGGACCACCAGAAAATCCCGGTCAGGGTGAGTTTTGCTCCTCTCAAAAACAGTCGCGGCAAAACGACGGCCTATATCGAAACGATAGACGATCTGCGCAGGGCAAAAAATCTCGATCCCGCAGGCGTGCATCCCTTCAGCTTCGGTCCGATCATCGGCCGGAGCAGCCAGATGGAGAAGATTTTCCAGTTCCTCCCGGTTATAGCCCAGTCCGATGCACCTGTGCTCATTACGGGACAGACCGGGACGGGCAAGGACCTGCTGGCGGAAGCCATTCACCAGACTTCTGGACGGTCCAAGGGGCCGTTCGTCACGTTCCGCTGCGGCGCCTTGCCGGATTTTCTGATGGAATCGGAGATGTTCGGACACGAGAAGGGGGCTTTCCCTGGCGCTGCCGAGAACAAGCCCGGAAGATTCCGCCTCGCGCAGAACGGGACGCTCTATCTTGCAGAAATCGGCGACCTCGCGCCATCCGCCCAGTTGAAGCTGCTCAACTACCTGGATGAAAAGGCGGTCTATCCCCTGGGCGGTTCGAAGAGTTTTCTCGCCAACGTGCGCATCATTGCCGCATCCGGCCGTAATTTGGAGAAGATGGTCGAAGAAGGGCTTTTCCGGAAGGAACTCTATTTTCGCCTCAATGCGGTAAGCCTCCACCTTCCTCCGCTGAAAGACCGTGCCGGCGACGTCAGGCTGCTTCTCGACCATTTCCTGCGCACGCGGGCGGCGCTCATGAAAAAGGCCGTAACGGGCTTTACCGACGAATGCGTCACGAGGCTCGAAGAATACGAATATCCGGGCAACGTTCTCGAATTGAAACATATAGTCGAATATGCGGTAAATCTGTGCCGGGGGGAGAAGGTGGGCATCCACGACCTTCCGGCCTACCTGACGGAGAACTGCGGGGACCTGTTGCCGGCCGAGGGCGAAGTCCAGGCAGATGCGCCTGGCGAGGAAACACTGGACTGGGCTGCAATGGAGCGCAGGATGATAACGGACGCCCTTATGAAGGTGAACGGACGGCGCAGCAGAGCCGCTCGCCTGCTGGGCTGGGGCCGGAGCACCCTGTGGAGAAAGATGAAGCAATACGGGATCGGTACGTCCGATGACGACGACGGCATGGAGGAAAGCAGATGAAGAAGGCGCTCCTGGCGCTCGATGGAAATGAGATTGCTCCGCGTTTCGACCTCGCTCCGGAAGTGCTGATCGTTTCGGTCGATCATGGCGCTGCCCCGGACGATTCGAAAACGATCGTCCTGCCCAGGCCTTCGTCCGAAATGCTTTGCCATGTCGCAATTAGTGAAAATGTACACTTTGTCGTCTGCGGGGGCATCGAAGAGGAGTATCTCCGGTACCTGGGCTGGAAGAAGATCGACGTGATCCACTCGGTAATCGGGCCGGCTGAAGCCGCGATCGGCCGTCTGCGCGACGGAAACCTGTGTTCCGGCAATATTCTTCTCGAAAAACAGAAGGCGTGAGATGGGCTTCAATAGCTGGTTCTGGAAAATGAGCTTTCTGGACGAAGGCAGTTCGCCTGTGCGCTACCGCCTGCTCAGAAGGAACATTATCATCCTGATGATCGTGATTACCGTAGTGCCCCTGTTTTTCATGGCAGTGATCAATTCGCACCAGTACCGGGAGACCCTCCGGGAGGAAATCGTAAACCCGCTTCTCGTACTGGTAAACAAGAGCAAGCATTCGTTCGAACTCTTCCTGGCCGAGCGGTTGTCGGCGGTCAGTTTCGTCGCGTCGGCCTATTCTTTCGGGGAACTGGCCGACGAGAACCACTTGAACCGGATATTTCGCGTGATGAAGCAGGAGTTCGGGGGCTTCGTGGATCTCGGGCTGATCGACGAAAACGGGGTGCAGGTGAGCTACGTCGGCCCGTACGAACTTCTGGGGCGCAACTACAGGGACCAGCCCTGGTACAGCGAAGTGCAGATCCGCGGCACCTACGTGAGCGATGTTTTCATGGGGTTTCGGCGCTTTCCGCACATCATCATGGCGGTTCAGAGGCGTACGGACGACGGGAAGTGCTGGGTGCTGCGGGCGACGATAGACACGCACAAATTCGATGAGCTGATCGCCTCGATGCGGCTGGATGCAAAGAGCGACGGCTTTCTTGTCAACAAGAACGGCGTGCTCCAGACTGTCTCGAAAAACTACGGCAACGTGCTCGATCCACTTCAAC
>JAEZXS010000311.1 GCA_023442755.1 Pseudomonadota bacterium
GCAGGAGATACATCCCCGGATTCTTGCCCCGTTCTGCTCGCATTTCAACGATATCAGTCCGCTGGAAGTAGTCCCCGTCGAGTCGGCCACTCCCCTCCTTCCCGGCAGGGTCTATATCGGATCGACCCTGGCGGGATATGCGCTGGAAAACCGGGGCAACGGTTCCGGCCCCCTCGAAATCCGGCCCACGGGCAATACCCGGTTTCCGATAGACCAGCTTTTCGAAAGCGCCGCCGCACATTTTCAAAACCGCGTCTGCGGAGTTCTCCTCACCGGAATAGGCACGGACGGCGCGGAAGGGATGCACGAGATAAAAAGGCATGGCGGCTTGACGATTGCCCAGGAACAGAGCTGCTGTCCGTATCCGAACATGGTGGAAAACGTGCTCGCAAAGGAAACCGTCGATGCCGTCCTGTCCACCAGGGCGATCGCACCGCGCCTGCAGACCTGGATAGCCACCGGAAGTTGATTCTGCCCGCCTCCGTTCCACAAATGAAAATTCTCTCCATTTACCGGAGAATACATATTTTTGTGGGAGCGGCTTCCAGCCGCGGAGATTGTTGCCCCCCCAATCCGTCACCCCGACGAAAGTCGGGGCCCAGAAGTGCTTGAAAACACTGAATCCGGCCGTTGCCGGAATGACGATCACGATGATTTTAGAGTTTGTCATCAATCTAAGCGGCTTCCAGCCGCGATGCTCTGAGACATCCAGGCTGGAAGCTCTGCCCTAGCCAATGTATTTTCTTTTCAGTTCGTCGAGCATCCGGTGGAAGGCTTCATGCCGGCCGACGCCGACCCGCTCCCTCTCGATGCGCTCGTAGCCTTCCGCCAGTTCGTCCTTTTTCTCCGCAGGCAGATACTGATCGGCAATGCGGAACAGTACACCGTTTTCCTTTTCGATATGGGCGTTGAGAAGGCCGATGTATTCTTCCGCCGCCTTCTTCAGTGCCTCGGCTGCGACCGGATTGTGCACAGGGTCGCCTGCCAGCGCCTGAGCGATACTCCGGACATGGCCCCGCCCCGCGTCATGCTCTCGCAGCATGACACCGATCGGTCCGCCTTCGCGCGATACGCCCAGCGCTTCCAGTTCGGGGAAGAGCAGTTCCTCTTCCTTTCCGTGGTGGCAGGCATCCACGAACACCCTGTAGAATTCGACCAGGTTTTCCAGGTCGCCCGGGTCGATCGATGCGGCCGATCCGTTTATGCGCTGGACTATGCGACCCAGGATTTCAAGCGATACTTTGATGCCTTCGTGCTCGGCTTTGAGTTCTTCTATCGGGTTCATTTCTTTCTCCTTCTATTCCACTGCATTTCTCAGCAGTTCGTTTCTGAATTCTACCGGCCGGACGTTCGGCGCTTTTAGTGTTTACGGCTGTCAAGCCCGCCTCGCACCCGCCGCCAGTTCCGGCTTCAGCGCCGGTTCCCCTGCTTTCGCTCCCCGATGCTCGAACGACCAGCCCGTTTTAAGCCCCAGGAAGAACCAGGCAAGCGCTCCGACCCCGACCAGGAAGACCACGTCGCCCACTGTGCGCAGCCACCTCAAGGTCACGATGGCCGGCTGCTGCAGGAAATCGGCGCTTCGCGCATACCAGAGGCCATGATCGATACTGGCAGCAGCCTGCATGAGTCCGATGGGCAGGAGGCTGAGCGCGATCATGAGCACGAGGCCCGCGTTCATCCCCCAGAAAGCGATGCGGAGCGGAGCATCGCGCCATTCGCCTTCCGGCTGCAGCCTCCTGGCAACGAGCAGGACAAGCCCGAGGGCGAGCAGCCCGTAGACCCCGAAAAGAGCCGCATGAGCGTGGACAGGCGTGGTGTTGAGGCCCTGCATGTAGTAGAGGGCAATGGGCGGATTGATGAGAAACCCGAAAACGCCGGCCCCTACCAGGTTCCAGAAGGCCACGCCAAGGAAGAACCGCACGGGCCACCGGTATTTTTCCATCCAGGACGCGCCCAGGCCGAGCCGGTATGTGCTCCAGGCCTCGAAGCCGATGAGCGCCAGGGGCACCACTTCGAGCGCGCTGAAAGAAGCGCCGACGGCCATGATGGAGATCGGCGTCCCCGAGAAGTAGAGGTGATGGAAGGTGCCGGGAATGCCCGCGAAGAGGTATATGGCGGAGGCGATAAGGACGCCGCGCACCCCGCTTTCGGCGCGGATCAGCCCGACCTGCGTGAAGATGAAGGCCATCGCGGCGGTTGCGAAGACTTCCATGAAGCCTTCCACCCAAAGATGGACCACCCACCAGCGCCAGTACTCCATGATGGTCAGATGCGTCCTGGCCCCGTAGAAAAAGCCCGCCCCGTAAAAGAGCCCGATAGCCACGGACGCGCCGGCGAACAGGAGAACGAGCTGTCTTTTGTGCCCCTTATGCGCCAGGGCCGGCCGGAAGCCCCGAAGCATGAGCGCCAGCCACAGGATGAGCCCGACGAAGAGCAGCACCTGCCAGAACCTGCCGAGATCCACGTATTCGTAGCCCTGCTGGCCGAACCAGAAGCCCGCATCGAGGCCGAGCACCTGACGGATGGAGAGCCACTCGCCGGCAAGGGAACCGCCGACTACGAGAACCAGGGCATAGAAAAGAATGTTGACGCCGATCTTCTGAAATTTCGGCTCGCGGCCGCCGACCGCAGGCGCCAGGAACAGTCCCGCAGTGAGGAAAGCGGTTGCGATCCAGAAGACGGCAAGCTGAATATGCCAGGTGCGGGAGACCGCGTAGGGAAGAATTTTAGCCAGGGGGAACCCGAAAAAGGACTGGCCCTCGACCGTGTAGTGCGCCGTAAGGGACCCGAGAAGCACCTGGACGACGAACAGGGCGATAACGACAGCGGCGAATTTTCCGGTCGCACGCATGGACGGGGTCATTTCGATGCTGTCGAAAGGATCGCTCGCCGGAGCGCGAGGCGGTTCGGCCTCACGATCGCGAAACAGCTTGTAGGCAACGAACGAGCCGATGCCGGCTATGAGCAGCACAATGCTTACCAACGACCAGATCAGGTTCGAGGAGGTCGGGTGATTGCCTACCAGCGGTTCGTGCGGCCAGTTGTTGGTATATGTCACGCTGGCGCCCGGCCTTTCCGTTGTCGCCGCCCAGGCCGTCCAGAAGAAAAAGTGGGTCATGGCGCGGCGGCGCGAGATGTCCGGAACGGCATCATCCTGGATGGCGTAGAAATCCCTGAGTGTCTGCAGGGCGGGATCGTTTCCGAAAAGGGCCATGTAATGGACGGCGACCTCCCCCATGGCGAGGGCGCGCTCATTGGACACGGTGACGGTTCCGGTTTTCGAATCGAACGTGTTCTTGCGCATCTCGGCTTTTACCAGCTCGCCGAGCGCTGCCCGGTCGGGCGCAGGCAGGCCGTCAAACGGTTTCCCGTAGCGTTCCCTGCTCAGGATTTCCCGCAGCGCGGAAGCTTCCCTGTGCAGCCAGTCCGCCGACCAGTCCGGGGCCTGGTACGCACCGTGCCCCCAGATCGAGCCGACCTGCTGGCCGCCTATGCTTTGCCAGGCCTGCTGCCCGTCAAGGATATCACCCCTGGTCATCAGGACCTGCCCGGAAGCAGTCCTGACCTGTTCCGGGATTGGAGGAACGTTGCGGTACAACTCGCGCCCGAACCATCCCAGTACGAAAAAGGCGGCAAATATCGCCAGCCCCGCCGTAATTGCCAGTCCCCTGTTTTCTCTCATGGTCGTCTCCTTTCCCGATGATGCTGCCGTGCAGCCGGTATCTTTCCCGACCATAGGAATACAAACCGCGTGCCAGATCTCAACTGAGCGATTTTATTGATATCATGTCCATATGTTATCAAAATGACAACGTCTTTCTGTTGTACTTTCGACAACCATGTTGTATTATTCATAACGGACCCTCCGGAGGAATGCGTATGGACAATTTCAACACCCTGGCTGCGATTGCACTGGACCTGACTTCGGCCCTGACCGCCTCGGACCGGCATAAACGGCTGCTCGATGCTTTGAGGAAGGTGATCCCCTTCGATGCGGCCGCCCTGATGCGGCTGGAACGCAATGAACTGGCGCCGATAGCCTCTCGCGGACTTTCCGGGGAGGCCGTTGAGAGAAGATACAGAATCGATGCGAACGAACGGCTGAAAGCAATATGCGCTGCCGACGGACCGATCCGGTTCGCTTCGGACCACCCTGCCCCCGACCCGTTCGACGGCCTGCTCGAAGGCGACCCTTCCGGGAAGCACCGGATACATGCCTGCATGGGCGCTCCTTTGCGCGTGGAAGGACGGCTGATCGGAACACTCACCGCCGATGCCCTCGATCCGACAGCTTTCGACGGGCTCGATCTCCACTTCATCGATGCGGTTGCAGCCCTTGCGGCCGCCCAGATTCAGCTGGCCGAACTGATGGGCGCGCTGGAGACCGCCGCCGACCGACGGGGGCTCATCGCAAACGAACTGGTGCAGGAGGCGCGCAGCCGGCAGGGACGGGAACTTCTCGGCCACGGCAGAGCCATGGTGCATCTGCGCCGGGAAATAGAGCTGGTGGCACAATCCGATTTCACGGTCCTCATCCTGGGTGAAACGGGAGTTGGCAAGGAACTGGCGGCCAGAGCGATTCATGCGGCATCTCTCAGGCGCGACGCCCCTCTTTTGTACCTCAACTGCGCCGCTCTGCCGGAGACGCTGGCCGAAAGCGAGCTGTTCGGACACACCAGGGGGGCTTTTACCGGGGCCACGACGGACAGGGCGGGGAAATTCGAAATGGCGGACGGAGGCACGCTTTTCCTGGACGAGATCGGGGAACTCTCTCTCGCCATACAGCCGAAGCTGCTTCGGGCCATCCAGGAAGGGGAAGTCCAGCGGCTGGGATCGAACCGGGTGATCCGGGTGAACGTCCGGCTGCTTGCGGCAACCAACCGCAGCCTGGAAGAAGAGGTCCGGGCGGGGCGATTCCGGGCCGACCTGTTCCACAGGCTAAACACGTATCCGCTGGCTGTCCCTCCGCTCAGGGAAAGGCGTGAGGACATCCCGCTGCTCTCGGGCCATTTTTGCGAACTATCCCGCAGGCAGCTCGGCTTCGGACCGGTGCGGCTGAGCCCTCCCGCTCTCGACGCGCTTTCCCGCTACGGCTGGCCGGGAAACGTCCGGGAACTCCAGAACGTGCTGTCGCGGGCCATACTCAAGGCCGGCTTCAGCACCTCGCGGGGCGAGCCGGTGACGATCGGACCGGCCGACCTCGGGGACCTTTCAGGCGAACCGGGACCTTCTGCAAACGAAACGGACCCCATTATTCCGGCGGAACCGGACGGCAAAACGCTTCGGGAACTGGTCGACGATTTCCAGAGGCAGGCGATCCGCCGGGCCGTGTCGAAATCCGGCGGCAACTGGGCGGCCGCGGCGCGCGAACTCGGGCTGCACAGGAGCAATCTGCACAAGATCGCCGAACGCCTGGGCATGCGGGAGAAGGCCTGATCCCCGGCGGTGTTTTTTCAAAGTAAGGAACAGCCGGACCGGCCCAAAAGTTTCAAACCCGTTGAAACCGTTTTCGTTCAGCCGGCGGAAGAATTCTTGGGGGGCAAAGAATACCTGCCTGCAGATGATGATCCTTCAAAAAACAAGCCCCGGAAAAATCCGCGAAATCTGCGATAATCCCCGAAATCTGCGGATTTCGTCTTTCTAGCACTCCAGGCACTGCACCATGGACCGCCCTTCCTCGCCAACCATACCGCGGTACATCTTTCCGGCAGCACCCTTGTATTTGTCTGCGAAATCTGCGGATAGATGCCTTTGTAACGTTTTTTCTGAGCAGTGGAAGTTTTTGTAAGTCACCGGAATGCCCTACGACAGATGTCCCACAACACGCTGCAATAACGTCGAAGCTTGCCAAAAAACGCGGAACCCTTACATTCCCGATATTTGAGGCAGTTTGTCCATTCGCGCCGGCTCCGCCCAAAGACGCTGTACCCCTTGTGAAAGACTCCCGTGGAAATACCTCCATGCCCGAAGCCGGCCCGTTTTCAGGGAGGAATTACGGATCATGATCATCGGCGTTCTCAAAGAAGTCTATCCGGGAGAAAACCGCGTTGCCCTTATTCCCGAACACATTGCAAAACTGGTCAAAGCCGGGGCGGATTTCCTGGTCGAAACCGGGACCGGGCACTCGCTGGGGGTGCCGGATTCAGCCTACGAGGCAGCCGGGGCTGCAATCGTCGCAGACCGAAAGGCCCTGATGGGGGATGCCGAACTGGTTTTGAGCGTCCGGGCGCCTGTTCCGGAGGAAATTCCGGCCCTGAAACACGGCTCCGTCTGCGTCAGCCTGATGGACCCTTTTCGCGAAAAGAACCTGGTAGAAACGATCCGCGACCGGCAGGTATCGGCAATCAGCCTGGAGATGATCCCCCGCATCACGCGCGCCCAGAAAATGGACGTGCTAAGTTCTCAGGCAAACCTGGCGGGATACGTCTCGGTCATCCTGGCCGCCGAGAGGCTCACCAAGATTTTCCCGATGATGATGACCGCGGCAGGCATGATCTCGCCGGTGCGGGTGTTTGTCGTGGGGGCGGGAGTGGCCGGCCTTCAGGCGATCGCGACGGCAAAGCGGCTTGGGGCCAGGGTGGAAGCCTTCGACACGCGGCCCGAGGTGGAAGAACAGGTCAAGTCCCTCGGCGCCCGGTTCGTGACTATCGATCTCGGCGAAACGGGGCAGACGAGCGGCGGGTACGCCAAGGCGCTAACCGAGGAGCAACTTGCGAAGCAGCGGGAGGGCATGACAAAGGTTTGCGCCGCCTCGGATGTGGTCATCACTACAGCCCAGGTATTCGGCCGGAAGGCCCCCCTCATCATCACCGAAGAGATGGTCCGGGCCATGCCCAAAGGGTCCGTGATCGTCGACGGGGCGGTAGAGACGGGGGGAAACGTCGCGGGCGCCCGGCTCAATGAAGAAGTCGATGCGAACGGGGTCCTCATCATCGGCCTTGCCAATCTGCCCGGACGGGTCGCCGTGCACGCCAGCCAGATGTTTTCCGCAAACATGTACAACCTGGTAAGCGAGTTCTGGGATCGCGACAGCCGGCGATTCACCCTGAACTTCGGTGACGAAATCATAAAAGGATGCGTGATCACCCACGGGGGTGAGATCGTAAACGAAATGATAGCCAGACACTATGCCGGAGCGGCCGGGCAGTCGAAGCACTGAGCGTGCCCACCATAGGGGAAGCTTCCAGCCTCGCAGACTGTTGAAAAAGCCCCCAATCCGTCGCCCCGGCGAACCCCGGATCAGGTCCGGGGCAGGCACCGGGGTCCAGAAGTGCCTGAAAACACTGGGTTCCGGCTTTCGCCGGAATGACGATGATGATGATTTTAGGGTTTGTCATCAATCCGAGAGGCTTCAAGCCTCGATGTTTTTCCCGAATCATCGCGGTCAAATGCCGCTCGCACAAAACATTCCTTCTCCGGGAAGTTTCTATGACAGGAGAGTGCTTGAAATGGAATGCGGTAACTTCATCATTCTTCTCTATGTATTCGTCCTGGCGGTTTTCGCCGGCTACCAGATAATTTCAAAGGTGCCACAGCTCCTCCACACCCCTCTCATGGCCTTTACCAACGCCATTTCCGGCATTTCCCTGGTCGCCTCGCTCGTAATCGCGGGAGAGGGCCGCAACACCGCCAGCTCCATTCTCGGCGCAATCGCCGTGGCGGCGGCGGCCATCAACGTCGTGGGCGGTTTCCTGATCACCGACAGGATGCTGAAGATGTTCAGGAAGAAAGGGAGCACCAGGAAATGAACCTGTACAGGTACATGGCCGGCATAGACCTCAGGGGCGTCGTCTACCTGGTTACGCTTCTTGTTGCATCCATTCTTTTTCTCCTGGGGCTGCGCGGTCTCTCGAACGCACAGACGGCGCGACGGGGCATGAACCTGGCGGCGGTCGGCATGCTCATTGCCGTCCTTGGGACTCTTTTCAACCACAGGATCGTGACCTACGAATGGATCGCCGGAGGACTGGCGGTCGGCATCATAATCGGCATTCCGATGGGCCTCTGGGTTCCCATGACGAAGATGCCCGAGCGGATCGCACTCTCCCACGCGTTCGGCGGCCTTGCGGTCGCGCTGGTCGGCATCGCCGAATATTCCAACAACTTTATGACCCTAAGCCCGTTCGATAACGGGGCGGTCGGGTTCGAAGTCTTCCTTGGAACCATCACCTTTACCGGAAGCCTCATGGCGTTCGGAAAGCTGATGGGCATCCTGCCGGGCCGGCCCCAGACGTTTCCCGGGCAGAACCTGCTGAACCTGGCGCTCATCGCGGCCGGTATCGTAATGATGGCCATCCTGGTGGCACAGCCGCACCGGCAGTCGCTTTTCTACGCGCTGGTCGCGATTGGTTTGCTACTCGGCGTTTTTCTGGTCGTTCGCATCGGCGGGCCCGACATGCCGGTCGTCATTTGCCTTTTGAATTCCTATGCCGGTCTTGCAGCCGCAGCAACGGGCTTTGCCCTCAACAACCCCGTGCTGATCGTCTGCGGCGCCCTCGACGGCGGCTCCGGCTTCATCCTGGCGGTCATCATGAGCAAGGCTATGAACCGCTCGTTCCGGAACGTCATCTTCGGGGCTTTCGGCGCCCGGGAACAGGGACCGATATGCTCGCCCCCCGACTGCGGGGGCACCGCGCGCGAGGGCACTCCGGAAGACGCCGCGGAACTTCTCAAGCTCGCCGGCTCGGTCATCGTGGTTCCGGGATATGGAATGGCGGTTGCGCAGGCCCAGCATGCCGTGCGCGACCTGGCCGATCTTCTGGAAAAGTCCGGGATAGATGTCAAATACGCCATCCACCCTGTGGCCGGACGCATGCCGGGACACATGAACGTACTGCTCGCCGAGGCCAACGTATCCTACGACCAGCTCTATGAACTCGACGTCATAAACGACGATTTCCAGCGGACGGACGTCTCGATAGTCGTAGGAGCGAACGACGTGGTCAACCCGGCGGCCAAGAACACGCCGGGAAGCCCGATATTCGGAATGCCCATTCTCAACGTCGATCAATCGAAGGCCGTAATCGTTCTCAAGCGGAGTATGCGGCCGGGATTCGCCGGCATCGAAAATCAGCTTTTCGTCCAGCCGAACACGATGATGGTATTCGGCGATGCAAAGAAAACGCTTGCGCAAATCGCGGCGGCAATGAAGCCTTAAGGGTAGCGGACCCACTACAAAAACCGTTTTCACCCTCCCGAAATACTGGAACGAATATCCCCCTATCGGTGATTTGACCTATTTGTGGCATTCGCTTTCCATGCTACATTGAGGAATTCGCTCGAACTGGAATTCGTCCTCTCCGCCCGTCTCGCCTAAGGGCATGAAACTCAATTTCCGGGCCGACAACAGGAAAGACCTGATCCGAACAACTTGCCGGCGGAAGCCAGAAGGAACCCGACTATGCCGAAAATTCCTCTTGGTGGGTTCAGTTCGTTTCGCAAGCCAGTGAAGAAGGTAAGCGCCTTCCCCCAGACCCGGTCGAGAGTCACCCAGGTCTGGAGGCCCAAAATTTCCGAAAGGGTATGGACGCCCAGCGGCATGGGGACCGTTGTGGAGATTTCGGAAGACATGTACCTGATCGACCTGGAAAACCAGGTAGCAAATGTCTGGGAACGGCTGTCATCCTTAAAACCTCCGAAATGATAACCGACGCCACGCAGCTTTATAGAACCTCGCCATAGACCCCACCGGGGGCGGCGCATCCGTCTGCTTTCGCACTGCAACCATTTCTGCTCCCGGCCGAAAGCCGCACAGCAGCGTGGTTCAGCAACAGCCGCGATTCGGCCACTCCATTTTTATCACCTTCTTGATCCACATTATACAAAACCGTTCAAATCGGATAAGTTCCACTCCGGCCGGCATGCCCTCGATGCATGCTGCATAAAGGGCTGGCATGCTATTTGTAATCCTGGGTGGATGGAACCAAGGAGCGGCATATGGTCGAAGAAAACCGGGAAAAAGAACTCGAGCGGCTGCGCGCCAAGGTCGCAGAGCTGGAAGCGAGGGAGCGGGAACGGGAGTGCTTTGGAATCGAGAAGACGCTCCAGGACCAGCTCAGATTCCTGCAAATCCTGATCGACACCATCCCGAACCCGATCTTCTACAAGGATAAGAACGGAACGTACCTGGGGTGCAACAAGGCCTTCGAGCGCCGCATGGGCCTGGACGGCCGGGATATAGTCGGAAAGAAGACATGCGAGGTCTTTCCCAGGGAAGTTGCGGAAAGGTACGAGCAGCACGATGGGGAGCTTTTCGCCCGGCCCGGCGAGCGCACCTATGAAACCAGGCTGACATATCCGGACGGCGGGGTGCACGACGTCATCATAACGAAGGGCATTTTCACCGACTCGGAGGGCAAGGTAGCCGGACTGGTCGGGGTTACCCTGGATATCACCGAGCGGAAAAAGGCCGAAGAGGCGCTCCGGAAAGCTCACGACGAACTCGAAAAACGGGTGGAACACAGGACTGTGGCTCTTGAGGAGGCAAACCGCAATCTGGAAAAGGAAGTCGCAGAGCGGAGCCGCATTGCGGAAGAGCTTCAGGTAAGCGCTGAAAAACTCAAGCTTTTCGCCTACTCTGTCGCCCATGATCTGAAAAGCCCGTCCGTCGGCATCTACGGCCTTGCCAGGCTCCTGCAAAAAAACTACGCGGAAAACCTCGGCGAACGGGGGACCGGCCTGTGCGAACAGATCATGAAGGCATCCGAGCACGTGGCCTCCCTGGTCGATGCCATCAACATGTTTATCGCAACCAAGGAAACGCCTCTTAAACTCGAACCCGTGGATATGAGGGAGGTCTTTCATATGCTGCGCGACGAGTTCTCGGCCAGGCTGCGGGTTCGCCGCGTAGGCCTCATCGAACCCGAAAACGTCCCGCCCATCCGCGCGGATAAGATCTCCATGCTCCGGGTCTTCCGCAACCTCATCGACAATGCCGTCAAATACGGGGGCGACAGGCTCGCGTGCATCGAAGTCCGCTCCGAAGAAACCGGCAACTTCCATCACTTCACCGTGCGGGACGATGGGGTCGGGATCGAGGCTGCAGACAGCGGAAAGCTCTTCGAGCTGTTCCACAGGCAGAGCGCCTCCGACCAGATAGGAGGTACAGGACTGGGGCTTGCAATCGTCAAGGAGATCCTGGAGCGCCACAGGGGGAAGGTCTGGGTGGAACGCGGCAGCGAAGGCGGATCGGTCTTTCATTTATACATTGCGCGCGACCTTTGATTGCCGCTCAAGGAAGCCGCAGTTTGTGCCGATTATCCGCATAGATATGGTGTGATCGAAAAACCCGTGCGGATGGATGGCCGAGATGCAGTGCCCGAAATGCGGTTTCGAACAGGAAGCCGGGGTTGAATGCGCCCGGTGCGGCGTGATTTTCGCCAAGGTGCCCCCGCCCGAACTTTCCCCTGCTGTAGACATACCGTCGGATGAAGTCCGGACGAAAACTACCGGCCAACTCATTTTGCTCGTTGTCCTGCTTCTTGTGCTGGGCTTTTTTCTTTTTCGCATGCACAGGACCCGGGAACTGACCTATCCTCCCGGAGTGCTCATCAACTCCCAACCGCAGCAGGTCATAGTCAAAAACCCGGTTCCCTGGAAAAAGGGAAACCGCCTGATCTATCCACTAGCCAGGTTCAGTCTGCAGGCCAGAGTGCTCGGCAGGGAATCGTACCGCTCCGACGGGGGAGCGGATATCTCGCCCTACGACCTTGCTCTCGGGTGGGGCCCCATGTCCGACCAGAAGGTCCTGGACCGGCTCGAAATCGTCCAGGGAAACCGCAGGTTCGTCATCGTGCCGGTCGAGGGCGTGCCGCCTCTTCCACTGGGCGCACTCCTGGCCAGTTCGTCCAACATGCACATCCTTCCGGCCAGTCCCGCCGTCACCAAAGAGATACGCTCGCTCCGGGTCGGAAGCCTTGTTGAGTTGAGCGGCTACCTGGTGGGCGTCAGGGAAAGCGGGCAATGGACCTGGGTGAGTTCGCTCGTCAGGACCGATTCGGGCGACGGGGCATGCGAAGTGTTCTGGGTGGAGCGCGTCCAGGTACTCTGATTTCAGCGATAAAAAGCATCGCGGCTGAAAGCCGCTCAGACTGTTGAAAAAGCCCTCAATCCGTCACCCCGACGAACCCCGGATCGGGTCCGGGGCAGGCGTCGGGGTCCAGAAGTGCTTGAAAACACTGGGTTCCGGCTTTCGCCGGAATGGACGATCACGATGATTTTAGAGTTTGTCATCAATCTGCGCGGCGAAAGCCGCTCTACGGTGAACTCAGGCGAGAGAGGGTGGTGTTTTTACTTCTGCCTGAGGGGCAAGTTGATTATGAAAGTCGCACCCTTCCCCGGCTCGCTTTTCGCCGTGATTGCTCCCCCGTGTCGCTCCACTATCTTGCGGCAGATGGCAAGGCCCATGCCCGTGCCCTCGTACTCACTCCTCCCGTGCAGGCGCTGGAAGGGTTGAAATATCCTGTCCAGGTACCGCATGTCGAAACCGATGCCGTTGTCCTGCACGCTTATCCGGCAACCTGCTTCGCCGCACTCGGAGGAAATCTTTACAACCGGGTCGGCTTCGCCGCGGAACTTCAAGGCATTTCCGATTAGATTCTGAAAGAGTTGCGCCATCTGGCTCGAATCGGCCTCGACGGTTGGAAGGTCGGAAATCTCAACCATGGCGCGCTTCTTTTTCACCTGCAACTCGTAGACCTCCGCCGCCTGCAGCGCCGTAGCCCTGAGATCGACCATGGTGAAGGCTTCGGGCCTGGTGTTGAGACGGGAATACTGCAGAAGGGAATTGATAAGAGTCCGCATCCGGTCCGCGGCGTTCTGCATTCTTTTGAGGAACTCCAATCCCTCGTCGTCCAGCCGAGTGGAATGTTCCTTCTGCAACATTTCACCGAATACCTGGATCTTGCGAAGCGGCTCCTGGAGGTCGTGTGATGCTACGAATGCGAAATCCTGCAAATCACGGTTCAGGCTTTTCAACTTTGCGACATAAGCCGCAAGTTCCTCTTCTGCCTTTTTCCTCTGGGTGACGTCCCTGTTTATTTCGAGAAAGGCCGTTGGCGTCCCCTCTGCGCCTTCTTGCAGCGCCCAGCGGCTCTCCACCGTGATTCGATTGCCGCCCGCAGTAGTCTGGACGAGTTCGCCTTCCCATTCGCCCCTCTCCAGGAGAATCTTTTTCAATTCATTGAGAGGCATCGGGAAGCGGGTATGCAGAAATCGGTGGCTGATCCTTCCCAGCGCCTCTTCTTTCGTCCACCCGTACGTTTTTTCGGCCCCGCGGTTCCAAAAGGCGATCGTGTCGTTCGAAAAGGAGCGCAAGATAATTGCATCGTGGGTCAGGTCGAGCAATGAAGCCTGCTCATACAGGGTCACGTTGAGCTTCTTTAGTTCCGCCGTGCGCTCTTCGGCATGTCTGATATCGGTAACGTCGCTGATGGACATCCTGCACAGATCTGCCGAACCCTCGACGTAGACGGTGTCCATGTGAGCGTAAAACACGCCGCCGCCCTGCACATTGAGCCGCACCTCACAGGGCCAGTGCCCCTTCGTCCTGAAAACGTCCCGCAAGTGCTCGGAAAAAATCGGCCTGTCTTCTTCACGCACCGAGGCGAGGAAGAACGCGCCTAACAGAAGCCGTTTATTCGTCTGCAGCATTCTTGCAGCTGTAAAATTAACTTCGCGGATAAACCCATTCTTGTCTATCGTCAAATACCCAACCGGCGCAAACTCATAGAGGTCGGCGTACCGTGCGCGGGATTCCTCGAGTTCGATGCGGTTTCTGCGGAGATTTTCATTCTGCATCTCCAACTCGACCTGGTGAACCTGAAGTTCATGAAGGAGCTCCAGCGCTTCCCGGTTGGAGATATTTTCGAGAACATCCTCGGAATTCGAGAGCATCTCCTCGGCCCGTCTGCGAAGTTCCAGGTCCTCCGAACCCTGTTTCCCTTCCATAGAGTTCTCCCCATGCTCCTGAGTACTTCCATGCGGAGCATTTGGAATTTTCACGATAAGTCTCTTATTATACTATGCTTTATTCTATTCAAGCACAATTCGAAAAATCCCTTTGTGTAGAATATATTAGGTGCTCTCAGGATAGTCTCCCGATCTTATATGACAATTGTCCCGCTGTAGCGAAGCCTTTTTGGAGAACTTGAGTTTTTCGCAAATGCTGTCTATGCTCTGGGTCTTCAATATCCTTCATGCATACGAATCAAGGCACAGGGACCGAATGGGAGAATATTCCACATTCCGGGCGGGGCTATTCTGATGGATCGGCGAGCGCCCGAGACGGGCAGGATTTTATGCATCTCCCTGGCCCACCTTCTCAATGACTGCTACATGAATTATATCCCGACGCTGCTGCCGTTCATGGTAGCGGCGGGAATGAGTGTGACCCGCGGGGCCTTCCTGGTTTCGGCCTTTACCGTCACTTCCTCCATGCTCCAGCCGGTTTCGGGCTACCTGGTGGACCGGAAGAACCAGGGCTGGCTCGTATACGCGGGAACGCTCTGGATGGCCGTGCTCCTCGGAGCAGTCGGCATCCTGCAAAACTATTTTTTCCTGGTTGCCACGGTAACCCTGGCCGGCCTCGGCACCGCAGCATTTCATCCCCAGGCCTCGGCCATGGTTACGGCGCTGAGCGGCGCCCGGAAAGGATTTTTCCAGGCCCTTTTCATCACCTTCGGCAATTTCGGCTGGGCTCTCACGCCCCTTGTCGCCGTCCCGTTCGTCCAGGGACACGGACTGGATTCCACACCGCTGCTCGTTCTGCCGGGTATACTCGCGGCAGTCCTTCTCCGGTTCACCGCGCCGAAGATGTCCGAACGGCCGGCAAAATCCCTATCGCCACCCCTCATGCCGCTTCTCCGCACCGCGGGGAAAGAACTCGGCAAAATCGTGCTGGTGGTCGCAATCCGCTCGATCACGTCCTTCAGCCTCATCGCCTTTCTGCAACTCTATCTTCAGCAGAAAAACATTTCGCTCATCCACGGAAGCCGGCTGCTCTCCCTCATGCTCTTTACGGGGGCGCTCGGGGGGCTGGCCGGAGGCTGGCTCTCGGACCTGTTCGGGCGGAAACCCGTCATCGCCGGGTCTCTTTTCCTGGCAAGCCCTCTTCTCTATCTCTTCCTCCGGGCGGACGGGCCGCTGAGCTATTTCCTGCTTGCTCTCGCGGGCGCGGCGATCCCTGCCTCCTTTTCAGTCACCGTCGTCGTAGCCCAGGAAATCATCCCTAAAAACGCGGCCATGGCGGCAGGCCTCATGCTCGGCTTCGGCCTCGGGCTCGGGGGGCTGGGAGTGGGACTTGTCGGAATCCTCGTGGAACAGGCCGGCATAGAGAATGCCTTCCTCCTGCTCGCATCCCTGCCTCTCCTGGCCGCAATCCTCGCCCTCGGCATCAAAACCGCGCCGGGTGTGAAATAAGATGCAGTCCCGGTATTTTGTGGGAGCGCCTTGCAGCCGCGATTTCTCCGGAATGCAGCGAGGCTGCAAGCCTCTCAGACTGTTGAAAAAGCCCCCAGTCCGTCACCCCGACGAACCCCGGATCAGGTCCGGGGCAGGCACCGGGGTCCAGAAGTGCTTGAAAACACTAGATTCCGGCTTTCGCCGGAATGACGATCACTATGATTTTAGAGTTTGTCATCAACCTGCGAGGCTGAAAGCCTCTCCCACAGTAAACTTCTTCCTTCGTCCCTTACATCAAAACAAAAAATCTTCGGGAACCTTTTAGTCCGTTCTTTGTCAAAGACGGGTGAGAGCATCCATTATCAACCCACTGCGATGAGGAACACCATGAAGCTGAATTTTTGCGGGAGAAAGATTCTTTATACGATAGCGGCTCTTTTTGCCCTGTCCGTAAGCGGCAACGGGCCGGCTATACAGGCGCGTGCAGGAGAACCCGAAGCCGGCGACAAAACCCTGTCCCCCTACTTTTTCGTCAAATCGGACGACAAGAGTATCGACCAGCTTCCGCTGAAGTCGACCTCCGTCGATGTCACCGTTTCCGGGTTCATCGCCGATGTTGCGGTCACACAGGTCTACAAGAACGACGGGCAAAAGCCCATCGAGGCCGTCTATGTCTTCCCGGCCTCCACGCGCGCTTCCGTCTACGGCATGAAAATGACCATCGGCGAGCGGACGATCGTGGCGCAGATTCAAAAGAGAGAAGAAGCCCGCCAGGCGTACGAACAGGCGAAGCAGGAAGGCAAGAGCGCGTCTCTTCTCGAACAGGAAAGGCCGAACGTCTTCCAGATGAATGTGGCCAACATCATGCCCGGGGACGAGATCAAAAC
>JAEZXS010000031.1 GCA_023442755.1 Pseudomonadota bacterium
CGTCAGGACCTTGATCTTGTCGTTGCCCTTAACAGCGCTCACCAGGTTGCCAATGTCGTTAGCCTGGACTTCTTTGAAGGGGAAGGTGACGTTCTTGGTGACGTTCTTCTGAAAGCCGCCCAGTTCGTTTTCCTTCTCGACCAGAATAGCGGAATAGCCGGCTTTGGCAACCTCGAGTGCCGCAGTCATACCGGTCGTGCCGCCGCCGACAACCAGGATGTCTTTGGACATTTCCTGCTCCGGCTGGTACGGGGTGGGAAGCTCGGTCTGCTTCATCCTGGCGGCGCTCATCCGGACGTAGTCCTCGGCCATCATCTGGGTGTCTTCATCGTTTGCCGGATGGCTCCAGACGACCTGCTCGCGCAGGTTGACACGGTCGACGATCGTGTTGTCGAACTTGAACACGTCGTACATAACGCGCTGCGAGCATGCCGCGATAATGGCCACGTTCACGCCGCCGGCGATATCGTCTTTGATAACCTGCACACCCTCGCTGTTGCACAGATTCGGGTGATTTTTGCAAACGGGGACTTTGCACTCCGAAGTAGCTACCTTGCTGAGCTGTTCAATGTCGAGGGCATCCCCGATGCCGCATCCCGAACAGATATATACCGCAATCTTTTTGTCCATCGAGTTTACCTCCTGACAACGGATTGTATGGCTTTGAGTGCTGCTGCCGTGCCGTCCTGGACCGATTCGGAAACCCCTGCGGGGGTCCGCGTACAGCCGGCGGCGTAGAAGCCCGGTTTTGCTTCTATCGATTTAATGAATCCGTAGTCATCGTACGGAACGGGGGCAGGAACCGGCGAAATGGAAGTATTCGGCTGCATGCCGGTAGCCAGAACAGCCATGTCGACATTGATCTGGTTGAGCGTGCCGGTCGTGGTGTCTTCCACGCGAAGAACCAGGTTCTTGGTGGCGGGGTCTTCTTCGATCCGTGCCACCTTGCCCTTGAAGAAAACGATGTTCTCGTCTTCCTTCACCTTGGCGTAGAAGCTTTCCAGGCGATCGAGCGCACGAATGTCGATGTAGAAAATGTAGATCTTGGCATCCGGATACTGCTCTCGCACGTAAGTGGCCTGCTTCATGGAAGCCATGCAGCAGATCGACGAACAGAAAGCGAGATGGTTTTCATCGCGCGAGCCGGCGCACTGCACGAAGGCGACCGTCTTGGGCTCTTTGCCGTCCGAGGGGCGAACGATCTTGCCCTGGGTAGGCCCGCCGAAAGTAGCCAGCCGCTCCATCATGACGTTGGTCAGGACGTTGGGATACGTCCCATAGCCGAGCGTATCGAGCTTCTTTGCATCGTAGGGGGTCCAGCCCGTCGCCCAGACGACTGAACCGACATTCAGGTCGAAAGTCTTGGCCTGCATATCGGGCTCGATCGCGTCATAAGGACACGCTTCTTTTACCTTCTGTACCTCGGGGCTCTTTGCAAGGGCGGGATCGATCACATAGCGCTGGGGGAACGCCATGTCATGGGGGAGATACGCGGCCTTGATCTTGTCCATCCCATAGTTGAAGGGATTGTCGATTTCCATCGTGCAGGCTTCGGAACACTTGCCGCAACCGGTGCACTTGTCGTTGACGTAGCGGGGGTTCAACTTGATCTTGACATCCCAGTTGCCTTCCTGGCCTGTGATCGCTTCCACTTCCGCCAGGGTGAAAAAACGGATCTTGCTGCTATTCTTGATCCGGCGGAAATTGAGTTCGAGTCCGCAGTAGGGGGGGCACAGCTTCGGAAAATACTGATGAAGCTGGGCGACTCGACCTCCCAGGTACGAATTCTTTTCTACGAGGTAGACCTCGTAGCCCGCTTCTGCTGCTTCGATGGCGGCGGTGAGTCCGCTCATGCCGCCCCCGACCACCAGAATACTTTGCGTTACCGTGTTAACCATGCTTATCCTCCTAAGCTGATTGAAAACAAATATCGAGAAACCCACTGGCGATTGGGTGCAATCTCCACAAAACAGCACGGGAATCTCGGAATTGCAGACCGGGGAGCCGCTCTCGCGGAGCCTATATATCCAAAAAGATTATGCAATTCAATGAAAAGCATAAAATAGGAGAACTTTTCTTTAGTGTGGTTTTTACTAGATTGCCCCGTAAACAGTCAACTCATCTTACCGGAAATCTCGCGCCATGCGGCGGTTTTCAGGAGAATGGCCGTTTTTTCACATTTCAGGTCGCCCTTATGCAGACTTATTCCCTGGCCAAGGAGTTCATCAGGATAATTACAGGATCAGAATCAGGAGCGAAACAGGGAGCGAGTTCCGGAAATATCACTGGTGTCGGCTGCGGGGAACCTTTTACGTCATGACTTATCCAGACAATTTATATTTTTCACATACTCGCAAAAAGGGACCTCTGTCCGAATTTCTTCCTCGACGCCCTCTTCGGGAGAACCGAAACCCACACTTTCGCCATGGAATCGGAAGAGGACAGATTCCCTTGCGGAAAAGCTGGAATTTCGCGGGAGATTGGCAGTACCGCAGATTGACGGATTTATTATTGAATACACCTCTGGGTGCGCCGAATGTGCAATATGCTATTAATTTGTTTCGGTGTCAATATTTTCCTTACTGATTACGCAATATTCTGGAAAAATTGCAGTATATGCACAATGCACTTTAGCGGGAACTCTCCCGGATTGCCGGGGCAGTCGAAATCTCCCCGCCACGGATTTCCCGGGCAACCTTTTCCACCGGTTCGACGGTCTCGATCTCATCTTTCCCGGACGCCCCAAGTTCCCGAAACTTCCTCGCAGTCACGAGGACGCGTCCTTCTATGCTCCCCGCCGCCCTGTTGTATGCCTCAACCGCCCTGTTGAGCCCCTTTCCAAGGTCCGAAAAATGGGCGGCCAGCGTGCAAATCCGCTCATAGAGCGTCCGGCCGAGATCGCTGATTGCCGTGGCATTCTCGGCGATCTGTTCCTGTTTCCAGCCGTAAGCAACCGCACGGAGCAACGCGATGAGGGTTGTGGGTGTGGAAAGGATCACGCGCCGCTCCACTCCGAATTCTATCAGCGACGGATCCTGCTCCAAGGCGGCGCTGAAAAACGTCTCCCCCGGCAGGAAGAGAACGGCGAACTCGGGGGTCGGCCGGAACTGGTCCCAGTATGCCTTGGAGCTGAGCTGTGAAAGGTGCACGCGTATGTGCCGGGCATGTTCCCTGAGCTTTTCCGCACGATCATCTTCGTTTTTGGCTTCGAGCGCTTCGAGATAAGCCTGCAGGGGGGCCTTGGAATCGACGACGATGTTCTTGCAGTTGGGCAGCTTGATCACCATGTCCGGCCTCAGGCGCCCGAATTCACCGGAGGAACTCTCCTGCTGGACAAAATCGCAGTACTCAACCATCCCTGCCATCTCGACGACACGTCTCAGCTGGATTTCCCCCCACCGGCCCCGCACGCTCGGGGCTCTCAGCGCCTGCACCAGGGCCGTGGTCTCCCTGTTCAGCTGATCCTGGGTCTGAGAGAGCGATTTGATCTGCTCCGTCAGGCTCACGTATGCCGTTGTGCGCACTTTCTCTATCTGGCCGATCTTCTCATCGACCTTTTCCAGGGAATCCCTGAGCGGCTTGACAAGCTCGTCAATGGCCTTGCGGCGGGAGTCGAGATCCGTTCTGGCATGTTCCTGGAATCGTTCGAGCGACGTCTTTGCCAGTTCGAGAAAAGAGGCGCTGTTCACCTTAAGGGCGTCGGAAGAAAGAGCTTTGAAAGCATCGGAAAGCCGTTCCCGGGCTTCGCCGAGAAGCGAGAGCTTTTCGTCGGCAAGTTTTCTCTCATCCACGAGCCGGGTCTCCAGCTCGGATATCCTGGATTTGAGTTCGGCGCCGTGCTCCAGGAGTCTTCGGACCCGCTCTTCATACGTTTTGACGACCGCCTCCAACTCGGGAATCCGCCTGTTCTTCTCATCGGCGGCAGCCCGCTTCTCCGACTCCATCCTGAGGGCATCGGTGAGACTCGCAATCTGCCCGCCCGCCTTTCCGCTTGCCGCATCGAGAGCCGCAATCTGCTGCTCTTTTGCCGCAATCCGCTCCATCAGCGCGGAACGTTCCAGTTCCAGCTCGATCCTGCTCTGCTCGAATTCCCGGCTGAATTTCCTATATACGAAACAATATATAAGGGCGGCACCGGCCACGAAGGCCGCAATCGCCACAAGCAGGACCATGGCCGGCGATATTTGCAGCATTTTTGCTCCGAAAATTGTGGGTTTTGACTCTGGATTCTAGTATCCTCAGCGGCCGTGAACTGTCAAACAAATTGAACCGCCGCAGGCTGTTTGCGCCCTCCTTGACCGGCCGCAGTCACGAGACTATCCTTCATTATTGATATGCTGCACCTACCCACTATGAGGAGCACATGAATGGCTGAATGCATATTATCGGGAAGCACGGATACACCTGAAGAGATCAACGATATAGTCACCAAATCGAAAACCGTTGCCCTCGTCGGGATTTCCCACAAGGAAGAACGCGACAGCAACCGCGTCGCCAGGTACCTCCAGCAGCACGGCTATAAGGTCATCCCCGTAAATCCCAAGTACAAGGAAGTCATCGGCGAGACCTGCTACCCGGATCTCAAGTCGATACCCGAACACGTGGACATTGTGGATATCTTCCGAAACGTCGAGGCAATTCCGGGGATCGTGGACGAAGCTATCCAGATCGGCGCAGGAGCTGTCTGGATGCAGCTTGGGCTCTCGCATGACGAGGCCGCGAAGAAGGCGCGTTGTGCAGGTTTGCGCGTCGTAATGAACAAGTGCATTAAAATCGAGCACAGCCGGATAGCCTGAGTCTTTGGATGCGGGGGCATGGAATGGTACAAAAGATAAAGTTCGGAAGGACGGATCTGCAGGTTTCCCCTCTGGCGCTCGGCACCTGGGTCACAGGGGGATGGGCGTGGGGAGGCTCGGACGAGAATGAGGCCAGGCTGGCCATCGTTCGGGCACTCGAAATGGGTCTCAATTTCATCGATACCGCCCCGGTTTACGGGTTTGGAAAGTCCGAGGAGATCGTCGGCAGGGCGGTCAGGGACTGGGGCCCTCGCGAACAGGTTGTGATTGCCACCAAGTGCGGCCTGGAATGGGATGAAAAGGAGCGCATTCGCCGCAATTCCCGTCCCGAACGCCTGGTGGAGGAAGTGGATGCCAGCCTGAAGCGGCTGGGAACCGACTATATCGACCTCTACCAAATACACTGGCCCGACCCGGAAGTGCCTTTCGAGGAATCCATCAGGACGCTCGAAAAGATCAGGGATCAGGGTAAAGTGCGCTACGTCGGCCTGAGCAATTTCAGCCGGGACGAACTCGCGGCCTGTTTGAAAGCGGGACAGGTCTACAGCCTCCAGCCGCCCTTCAACATCTTCGAGACGGAAGCTGCGAAAGAACTTCTCCCCTTTTGCATCGAAAACGGCATCGCGACCCTGGGCTACGGCGGGCTCTGCCGTGGACTCCTGACCGGGAAGTTCACAGGAAGCGAACAGTTTCCCAAAGGCGACCTGCGCCGCGCCGATCCCAAGTTCAAACCGGATAAATTCAGAAAGTACGTAAAAGTCGTGGAAAGGATCAAGAAACTGGCGGCCAAATACGGCAAGACTACGGGCCAGTTCGCCCTCCGCTGGGCTCTCCAGCAACCGGGAATCACCTGCGTCATCGCGGGCGCACGCACGCCCAACCAAGCCGAAGAAAACGCCGGCGCATGCGACTGGATTATAGAACCCGAAGACCTCCAGGCGGTTAAGGACATCCTGGCCAAACACATTCCGGAACCGGTCGGTCCCGAGTTCATGGCGCCGAAAAGAGAGAAGTAAGGCATTATCACCGCGGAGGAGCAGCGAGAAGAGACAGCTACGGTAATATCCGCGAGTATCTGTTTCTTTATCTTTTCGTCCGCGCCCTCTGCGGCAGATCGGCCCGGAAATTTCAAAACCGTTGAAACGCGTTGAATTGGTTGAAGGAGCCGGTCTGCGCGTTGCCGTGGCGCTAACCGGCAAAGAGAAACACGATATGCATTTTTCAAAGAGCATCGGGATCGGGCAAAGCTTTGAACGATCAGACCGCCCTTCCCTGCCGATACATTCACCGGAGGTGCAGAGAGCACCGAAAAACACGCAGTGATTTTTCAAAATCGGGCACGCGTTCTCCGCACGCTCCCAGGGACCTCAAAAACTGCACAGCAAGACATCGGAGCCCCCAGAGCAAGTTAAATGGAGACATCATTACCCCACGAATCTATTTTTGTGGGTTTTTTCTTTTTCCTCCGCGGTCTCACCCGTCTCTGCTCCGGGTGTTTTGGCACCGTTACCACGTGTATTTTTCAGGTACGGATAATTTTCCCGACGCAGGGGAATCGAATTTGCGCTTTTAAATCCCGAGTATGCTAGTATTTTCCGACACGAAAACTGTTTCAAAACATTCAAAAAGAGAATTTGGGGAGGCTTATGAAGCTTCAACTGCTTGAACGGGCCTTTCCGTTCCTTCGATGGTGGCCGCTGGTAAACAGACGCACATTGCGGTCCGATTTGATCGCCGGCGTCACGGGAGCGATAGTGGTCCTTCCCCAGGGAATCGCCTTCGCCTCAATAGCAGGGTTACCGGCTGAGTACGGTCTTTATGCCGCCATTGTTCCGGCGATCGTTGCCGCCTTTTTCGGGTCGTCGTTTCACCTCATTTCGGGCCCTGTCACCGCCATATCGGTGGTCATTTTTTCGAAGGTCAGCACCCTGGCCGCACCGTTCTCCAGCCAATATGTGACATTTGCTCTCACCATGACCTTGTTTGCCGGCATCTTTCAATTTCTGCTGGGTCTCGCAAGATTGGGGGGGCTCGTCAACTTCGTATCACTTTCGGTACTGGTGGGATTTACCACCGGGGCAGCCC
>JAEZXS010000068.1 GCA_023442755.1 Pseudomonadota bacterium
GCAGCAGATAATGAACCATGGTTGTCGCCAGCCCCCAGATAAGGCCGTAAACCCAGTATCCCCATCTGAACCCGGTTGGCTGGGCTACCAATACGACGGTGAGAAAGAACAACACGACCCATGCCGTGAGAACGCGTGCGATTCTTGTCCTGCGAACCTTCATGAGAGCTACTTCCCTGGCACCGCTGCCTTGGTATCCCTGCCCGGCATGGCTCCCCCGACCATCAACCCGGACTGAGCACCAAGCAACTGCAGCGAGAAATAGAGCAGCACACCAAAAATCGCGACATAAACCGTGGACCGAAGTACTCGTTTCCAAGGTTTCCGGCTCTTTCTATAGACTTCCGCATATCCCATCTTTAAGTCCCCCTGCATGCGTCTACTTCTTTTGTTGAGCCCGCGTTTCCCTGGCCTTGGCGAAGGCGGAAAAAGCCTTCTGGGCTTCCTCGTCAACAGTTTCAATGGCTTCGCGCTGTAACTCGACGAACCTTGCGGTCGTAAGATGCTCGAACTTACGGGGCCGGGGCAGGTCGATTACCAGTTTCTTTTTGACGGTGGCCGGCGCAGTCGTTAAAAAGTAGGCCACATCCCCCAGGAAGATTGCCTCCTCCAGTTCCGCAGTTACAAACAGGATCGTGGTCCCCGTTTCCTCGAACAGCTTTATGATGTACTCCTGCATGATTCCACGCGTCATGGCGTCCAGGCCGCGAAAGGGCTCATCCATCAGGAGCACTTTCGGTTGATTGATCAACGCCCGGATAAGCTCCGCACGCCGCTGCATTCCTCCGGACAGCTGGCTCGGGTATTTCTCCTCAAATCCGGTTAGGCCTACCATGTTGATCAATTCCTCAGCCCGATCGGCCACTTCGCCCATCAAATCCTTGCCCTGCACCTTCGGTCCATAAAGGGTATTTTCCCAAAGGGTCATCCACGGCAGCAATGCCGTCTCCTGAAAGACAACCAGCCTGTCGGCTCCCGGTCCATTCACGGGCACTCCGTCAATCAGGCACTCGCCCATGTCGGGTACCGCATACCCGGCCAGAAGGTTGATAATAGAAGTCTTGCCGCACCCGGAAGGACCACAGAAGCAAGTGAAAGACCCTTTTTCGACCTTGAACGAAACATCATTCAGGACTTCCTTGCCCTCGCCAAAGGAGTAGTAGCACTCCTTCATCTCCATCTCACCCGGTTCAACTTCTGAAACTAGTTTTTTTGCGGGTAAGTTCATTGATCCTCCTTAGAAAAGACTTCGCCAAGGCATCGCCTTGGTTGCAAGAAAACGGATGATTGTGCTCGAAAGATATCCGCATGCCCCAATTATGAACATTCCAAGGATAATGCGAGGATAGGCGATCAGGATGTAGGACTCCCATGTCATGTACCCGAGTCCGTAACCGCCGGCCACCATTTCCGCCGCCACGACCATTACCCACGCCAGCCCCATCCCAACCGTCATACCGGTAAAAATCGAAGGCAAGGCGCCCGGCAGAATGATATCGAAAAACACATGACGAGGTTTCGAGCCCAAGGAGAGGGCGCCCTGGATGTAGTCTGCACGAATGCTTTCCACTCCCAGAAGGGTGTTCAACACTATGGGGTAGAACGCCCCCAGGAAAACAAGAAACACGATGCTGTGTTCCGTCAGGGGGAACATGATTACCGAAAGAGGTATCCACGAAATAACCGGAATCGGCCTGAGGCTTTCAAAAACGGGGAAAGTGAAATTCTTTGCCGTACGGTTCCACCCCATGAGCAGGCCCAGCGGGATTCCGATTATGCATGCAATCATGAACCCGAGATAGATTCTTCCCATGCTGAAAATCACGCACTTTAGACAGTGCATGGTAGGAACAAAGGCGATTGCGTCTCTCCAAACCTCGACAGGAGAAGGGACGCGTGTAAAAGGCGGAATCTTATAGGTGGTAAATACATGCCAGGCCAACACGATGATGACCAGTGAGAGAATTTTCCTCACATTTGACATATTGAACATACTGCGGACGCTTCGCCGCAGAAACTTCTGGAAAGCGGAGTACTCGGTGTAAGCCGAGATCCTGCTTGCCCAATCCTCATCTCGGCTTCCACTTTTTGCAGCGTCCAGCCGAGCAACCTCTCCCTCTTCGACTTCCATTGCGTTTTCCAGTGCCACGTCGGTTCCCTCACTTCCTATGGAATGCTCGGGTAGTCAAAGCCCGTTTTGTTACTTGGCCATCTCCCGCTCGCCCCTCTCAAAGGCCTTTTGGGCCTCCTCGTGGACCGCGCCAAGAGCCTGGTTGCGCAGCTCGATAAACCTGTCCGTCACCTTGGTCTTCAAATCCCGCGGCCTGGGAAGATCCACCTCGATCATCTGTTTTAGCCGCCCGGGCCTGGTGGTCATTACAAAGACCTTGTCAGCGAGGAAAATGGCCTCATCGAGATCGTGAGTAATGAACACGATGGTCTTTCCCGTCACGTCGAATAGATCGAGAAGATACTGGTGCATGACCGATTTCGTCATGGCGTCGAGCGCCCGGAAAGGTTCATCGAGCAGGAGAATCTTGGGTTCGTTCACCAGGGCCCGGACAATTTCAACGCGTCTTTGCATTCCTGACGAGATGTTCATCGGGTATTCGTTCTCGCAACCCTCGAGACCCGCGATTTTCAAAATTTCCCGCCCCTTCTCGAAAGCTTCGGCCCGAGACATGGTGCCCTGCATAATCGGCCCCCAGCACACGTTTTCCAGGACTGTCCGCCACGGGAAAAGCGCTCCGTGCTGAAAGACCACAACCCTGTCGGGTCCGGGGGTGAGATGGATTGACGGTGAGGCTATGCAGGTCCCGTCAACCCATATCTCACCCTCGGTGGGGGTATCGAAACCTGCAATCATGTTCAACAGGGTGGTTTTACCGCAACCAGAGGGTCCGACGATGGCCAGAAAAGCTCCAGCCTCAATCTCGAAGCTGCAATCTGCCACAGCAAGGACGTTTACCCCCAGCGGGTCATAGACCAGACTCACGTGCTTGGCTACGACGTTACCTTCTTTTGCCTTTGCCATTGTTGTTACCCCTAACCTAATCGTAATCAGACAGGTACGACAGGATTTCCACAGATGCCGTTGAGCTTCCTCCTCAAACGAAAACACACTCGCTGCACCATCCCGGCGAACACAGTAAAAGCCTCATGTGCAGTCGAATGCCGTTTGCCCGCCCAGTGGCTGAACTCAGGCCGTGTAGACTCTTCGCCATGCCAGGTACTTATTCGCGATCGCACGAAGGATGGCGCTGCAAACATATCCGAGGACCCCGATGCTGGTCATCGCCAGGATCACTTCCGGGAACCTTATGAGGCTGTAGCTCTCCCAGGCGAGATACCCAAGCCCATACTGGCCCGCGATCATCTCCGCGGCAACCACCGTCTGCCACGCGATACCCATGCCGAGCGCCAGTCCCATGAAGATGGACGGGAGCGAGCCGGGCAGAAGTATATGGCGGAAGATCTGGCGTGAATTTGTACCAAGACACCATGCAGCCCTGAAAAGGGACGGATCGATGGACTCGGCGCCGAGTTTTGCGTTCAGAGCAACGACAAAAAAGGCTCCAGTGAAGGTAATGAACACAATGCTGTATTCCATTTGGGCAAAAATGATGATTGAAAGCGGGACCCATGCAACCGGCGGAACAGACCGGAAAAGTTCGAAGCCGGGCATTGTCATATCCCTGACAATCCGGTTCCATCCCATCATGAGGCCAAGTGGAATCGCTATGGCTGATGCGGTGCAGAAGCCTAGGAGGACGCGAAACAGGCTATGGTAAACGCTTTTGTAATACCAGGGGTCCGAAACCGTTTTGATGGATTGGATAAGCGTCTCGAGCGGACTTGGCAGCTTATTCATGATCGTCTGGGAGAACACGTACCAGATCAGAATAAATGTCATGCCGCCCAGAATACCGGTGATCACCTGCTTCTTCTTTTGTTTTTTAACCTCCTGATTTCGCTTGTAATAGACCTCCCTGTAGCGGGCTTTGACAGATTCACGCATGTGGCCCATTATGAAATTCTCTTTTTCATTCTTCTCCTGCGGCACGCTGGACATTCCTCTTGCTCCCTAAGCTTGGAAATACCTGATTGCTTGCCCTCACGGCCAGGGACTGTTTACTCCCCGGCCGGCAGTCACCCTCCACCGCCCCTGCGTCAGCTTCGGCGCGCTGTGGAGGGTCAAACCTTGGTCGGTGTCCATGGCTTCTGTTGCAAGTCAATGTTTTCGTAGGTTTTCCAGCTATGCAGCTTGAGTTGATCCGGCCGCGCCTCTTTCGGGAACCCGGGCAGTTGGTCGGAAGTCCATTGACCCTGGGCCTTGAGTTCCTTTATAGCTACACGCAGGTATCTGTCATCCGCCCACTCATCGACGAACTTTACCGGATCCTTTGTGCGTTCGCTCCGGACGATTCCGATCTCCTTCCACATCTTTGCCACAGCCTTGAGATGCTTCCTGCATTCCGGTGTAACCCTGCCGTCCCAGACCATCATGTCCAGGACAACCCGTATCACCGCCGGGTGGATTTCGGAGATGTCGCTGCAGATATAATATGCAGCCAAATCGCGGTCGTTCATGAGGAGGTCGCGTGCTTCTTCTTCGGCTTTCAGGAAAGCGACAATTATATCGGGACGGTCCCGGAGCCATTCATGGATTGCGAGAAGGCAACCCACGACTCTGTAGGTGTGGTCGACGGCTTCCGGATTGTATTTTTTGCAGGTGCAGGCCAGGTCTTGTCCCGTTACCCACCGTTTGGCTATCCCACGCTGTTCCAGCCAACTCGGATACGGTTCCCAGGTGACCGCAGCCGAGATATTCTGAGCCCTCAGGTTGGTGATCTGAAGCTCGGTCGACTGGTCCAGGATATTCGTCTTGATGCCTGTCTGATCGGACCACGCAAGTATTTGCCTGTGGGAGAAGGACCCAACCGGCGTACCTATATTCTTCCCGGCAAGATCTTCCGCGTTTTTGAATTTGCCTTCATCGAGCAGTTTCTGATCGATGCATATAGCACCGGATTCTCCGACATCATATCCGGTGACGGCCACCATGTCGCACGGGACCGTATCGCCGCTTCTCATGGCCGGGGTTTCGGCCATATATCCGATCTGGTTTTTGCCTGCATACATGTTGTTGTTGATCAGGGGGCCGGATAGAGCTCGAAACCATACGACATTGCTTCCCTCGGGAAGGTATTTCTTCCAGAGCTGGGCTTGCTTGTTAATCGAGGAGGTCCAGTACGGGGTGCAGTAAGGTTGATAGCCGACCGTCAGTGTAACCGGTTCTCCAACTTTCCCGTATTTGCCGGTGGGCTTTCCGTACTTGCTTGCTATCTCCAACAATTCGTCGGAGACTTTTTTCTCGGACTGAGCAAATGCTTTCCAGCCAAGCGGGCCTGTTATCGGGTTGCCGGGAACAAGGCCCAGCATTGTGGAAAACGTCAAGCCCATACCGGCATGCTTTATGAATGCTCTTCGACTGTCGTTTATTGTGTCCTGGATCTTTTTCTCCTCGCTCATCAACAATCTCCTTCTATGTCTCTATTGTTCGTCGCAAGAGAATCAACGCGAAGCGATGATACGGATGAAGCAAAGCTACTCAGATGGACTTTGTCGAGAATACCTCAGATCCCCGGATTTTGAATGTTCACCTCCCCGCGAACCATTTCAGCTACAAGTTTCGCCGTTGTCCCGACAGCACGGGCCACTGAAACAGATAACCCCGGGCTGATTTCCCGGGGTAAATGCCCGATTTGACAACCAAGGAGCCGCAGGCTGACGCCTTTGCTTTCCTTGAGTTCCTTTAAAATGTTAACGGCAGGGAATTGATGTATGCTGAAGTCCGCCCGTTTATTTTGAGGCAAGGCTTCGATGGGAATCTCTTGAACCGACCCGGGCTCGAGGCCGAAATCCATTGCATCTATGACAATCAGGGTCTCGGGGGTGTCTTCACCCAGGAGGGCGTCCAGTAGAAGTTCACCGGCAGCCGTCCCCCCATCGATCGCGACCGCATCGGCCGGCAGCCGGTACTCTGCTTCCAGGCGTTCTATAACGGCAGGGCCGAATCCATCGTCCCCAAACAGAACGTTGCCACAGCCGATGACCATGACCCGCGCACCCCAGATCCTGCGATACATTCCTTACCTCAGCAGTAAAGAGACCTCATCACATTCCCGCGACTGTCACAGATGTCCATTTTTACCGGCAGGGTGCCGTTTAGATTGTGCGTGGCGCAGCTAAAGCAGGGATCATAGGCTCGGATGACGGTTTCGATTCTATTGAGAGCCTCCTCATCCGATTGGCCGTCTTCCAGAACGCCGCGTGCCGTCTTGAGGACGTCGGCATTTATCGCAGCGCTGTTGTGAGTCGTGCCGACGATTAGATTTACGCTGGTAACGAAACCCTTCTCGTCAGCTTCATAGTCGTGGATAAGAGTACCACGCGGAGCTTCCACTACACCCACGCCTCGGCCGGCTTGAGGGATTACCTTCTTCCGGACTACGGGATCCGTGATCGAGGGATCGCTGAGCAGCGCCAGCGCAACTTCAGCGTTGTGGACAGCCTCGATTAACCTGGCCCAGTGGTGCAAAAAGGTGTGTTGAGGCATCTCCCCGACTGTTTGTCGGAATTGGAGCAATTCCTGTTGTGCAAAAGGCGTGGGGATGTGACTGCAGACGTTGAGGCGTGCGAGTGAATTGGCCCGGTAGACTCCTGTCAGGTTCTCGGGCTCCATAGAAAGTCCGCCTGCGGACCTGATGAAAGGGAACTTGACGTAGCTCCAGTCCACCGCCTGTTCGTCAATGAAGTCCCTGTAGTCCCGCGGCTCGAATTCCTCACAGCCGCCGTTCGCACCCGGCGCCTTCAACCTCAACTTGCCGTCATAGAAACTCAGGCCGCCATCCCGATCGACCGTGCCCAGGAAACTTGTAGTCAAAGAATCTTCCTGTTTCAGGTCAGTCCACTTCGGTATGAAGACCTTCTCCTTTGCGTAGTCCAGAGCAAACCGTGTGAAATCAAGACATTCCTGCGCCATGGGAAGGAGTTGCCGCCTTTGTTCCTCTTTAAGGGGCCGGCTGAAGCCTCCAGGGACCACAGCATCCGGATGGATGGCGTTTCCGGCCATTATCGCCGTCATTTCCTGGGCGATGTGCCGGGTCCGCACGGCTTTGCGGACGAGATCAGGGTTTTGGGCGGCCAAACCGATGAAGTTCCGGACCCGGTAGTCGGTACCAGGTCCGCTAAAAAGGTCCGGTGCGGCCAGGAAGAAGAAGTGCAGCAAATGGCTGTGCACGAGATGTGCGGCATAAGCCGCTTTTCGCATCTTGTACCCGGCCTCGGGGATCTGAACGTTGAAAAGGGAGTCCACTGCCTTGGCCGAAGCCATGTGGTGAGCCCACGGGCATATGCCGCAGATCCGCGTCACAATGCGCGGCATTTCTTCGACCGGACGTCCGATACAGAATTTCTCGAATCCCCGAAGTTCGATTACCTGTACACGAGCGTCTTTGACCTTGCCGGAATCTTCCAGCAGGACAGTAACCCTTGCATGCCCTTCTACCCTTGTCACCGGGTCAATTACAAGTTTTTTTCGCATTGTTACAACTCTTCCTAGCGAACCGGTCGCAAATTGCTGTGCCCACCCGTGAACCAGTTGAAAGCCGCCCGCCGGTCGTGAACATCCCTCAGGGCATAGTTGTATACGGAGAGCGCACCCAACATTTCCGCGCGAGGATTTTCGCCGACCCGCTTCGGCCCCATGCACCCCCGGCACGGCATGTCGACCTGCGCACACCTGGCTCCGCAACCGCTTCGGGTGGCAGCTCCCATGCAGAAAAAGCCCTGCTCGATCAAGCAGCGTTTTTCAAGAGGCAACGGCTCCAGCGGGCGAAGCATTTCCGGAAATTGAAGGCCCTGATCGGCGAAGACCGTTCGTTTCTCCTTGGTCTTCGGACACTCGTTGCAAACGGTGTCTTCCGGCAGGACGAAGGGCTTGCCTTCGAGAACGGATTGCAGGGCCTCGGCGAAAAGCCTGGTCGGGGGCGGACAGCCAGGCAGGAAAACGTCCACCGCGACGACTTCATTAAGAGCCGCCACCCGGCTGGTAAGGGCAGGCAGTGCAAATTCATCCCCATCGTGCTCTGCAGGATTCGGGACTCCCTGTTTGAGCACGTCCGGAGGAACAAGGTTAGCAAGGGAAGGTATTCCACCCATACAGGCGCAGGAACCATTGGCTATCACGATTCCGCAACTTTCCCGCACGGCTTTGGCCACGGCGAGGTCGTCGTCCGTCCTGATGCCACCGGAGACAATCCCTATATCTGCCTTGGGCACAGCTATATCGGCGGAGTCGCCGGCAGGGCTGCGATATTTATGGTCCATCAGCATCGGGGCGTGGAGTATGGAAATTCGATCCAGGATCTTCAGCAACTCTTCGCCTTGGTCGAGGATGGCCACTTCACAGCCGGCGCAATGGGCGGAAAGGGACTCAATGATTACTGTCGCGGGCATGGTTCCAACCTCCTGCCGTTGTAAAATGCCGGTCGGCGACATCCCAGGACGGCACCGACCGGAACTTTTCTCGCGAGCTATTTGATAAGGTGAGGCACACTGTCCAGCCGGATTGCATCCAATTGGCACATGAACGTGCAAACGTCGCAGTACCAGCAGTCGTCACGATAGGCCATATACGGGTACCCGTGATTGTCCAGGCGCAGGACGTCACGCGGACAGTACGCTACACAATCGCCGCAACCGTCGCATTTGCCCTTGTCCACCTTCACCCATTCATATTTTTTGCACTCGTACCTTTCCATCAAAAGCCCTCCTATCTCATTCTCTTGGGAACGTTCAAACCTTCCGCGCCGAGTTTCCCGGAAATCCAGGGGTCGCGATTGTCATTGGGCGGATGGACGAAGCCTTGTCCGATATCGAGATTCATTTCCGGATACTGGTATTCGAGCCTGGTGGGATAATTCCATTTGTAATTGGGCACCGGTTTTGCGGATACTTCCATTTCGCCGCTGCTCATGTTTTTCTTCACCACGACATATTTGCCGTCCCAGGCGGGGTCCACCTTCGGATATGCCATGCGATAATGAGAAAGTCCCCAACGGCTTTCGGTGCGGAACAGGGATGCTCTGGTCGCCATCTCCGCGCAGTCGATAATACTCTGCACCTCAGTGGCCTTGATAAGATCGTGGAAATCGCAGACCTTGATCTGCGGCACATCCTCCCGGCGTATACGGTCCGTCCACCAGAGCATTTTCTTCATGAGAGGATCGCTTTTGGGAGGGGTGAGATATTGGCTGATTTTTGTGCGGATTTTGATTTCCACCATTTCAACGGGCAGGCCGGGTTCCGCGAGATCAAGCGGCTTTCTTACTTCTTTCCATACGGCGTTGCCGTCGAATTCGAGCTTCGGGGCCTGGTTGGAGGCTGCATATTCTGCGGCCATTCTGCCGGCAATGGCGCCGAATACGAATGCCCCCGGCAGGTACTGATGGGGAACCGATGCGCAGTCACCGGCGGCGAAAAGGCCGGGAACGGTTGTTTCGGTGTTCTTGTTGATCAGGATGCCGGACATGCTGTGGCCGCTGCACAGGGTGATTTCTTCCAGGCCCTGCTCGACCGAATCCCAGCGTCTGTAATTTTCATCGCGCTGTTTATGGAACTGGCCTCGTACCGTACGCTCGGTACCCCACAGGATCTTTTCCAGCCCCTGAATGGTCTCTTCGGGCAGGTGGTCCAGCTTCAGGTATATCGGCCCGCGACCTTCCGCAAATTCGCGCCATACTGCGAGAAACATATCACCGGACCAGTACCCGTGACTCCAGTACCTCTCGCCGAGGGCGTTCACGCCGCAGCCGCCGCGCGGGATTACCACGTACCCGCAGGAGGGGCCGTTAAAATCCTTCATAAGCAGGTTGGTCTGGAAGCATTCGAGGTTGATAAGCTCCGCTCCGGCATGATAGGCAAGGGCATAACCCTCTCCGGTGTTGCCGGGGAATTCATAGATGCCGCTCAGGTAACCATCGCGCGGCATGCCGAATTTTCCGACACATCCCGAAGTGAGCACCACGGTCGGCGTGTTGATCATGTATTGCTCTCCGGTTCTGATATTGAATCCGAAGATTCCGGAGACCTTGCCGTCAGTGGTGAACAGCTTCACCGCAGGTGTCCGGTCGAGCACGATGCATCCCAGCTTTCTGACTTCACGCGCCAGAGCCCGCTTGATCTCTTCCCCGTCCATCGCCAGGTAGAGGGCTTTGTCCGTGGGATGCAGGAAGTTGCATTTATAGTTGCCGTTATCGTCTACCGGAAAGAGGTCCCCCGGTTCACGGCCGGTGTATTCTTCCAGGTCTTTGATTCTGTCGTAGATTTCCGCACCCAGAGTGTAAGCGCATTCCTGATCAAGAATGCCTTCCGATACCTTGGTGAGTGCTTCGACAACGTCTTCGGGAGTCCCGTAGCCGGGGACGGAGACGACATTCAAAGCATCCATTCCGCGGCCAATTGCACCGGAAGTCTCGATGGGTCCCTTGTCCATCACGACAACCCTGGCTTTGGGGTTGGCGTTCTTAGCCTTTATGGCCGCAAATGTTCCAGCGCTGCCACCACCCACGATCACCACATCAGCATCGAGTTGCTTAACACCCATGATTCATCCTTGTTTTCAAGTAATTGTTCAAATCAACACAACAGCCCGAAAGACAGAACGAATTCCCACCTCCTTATCTTTTCAATCGTCTCCAAAACCTGTTTTTGGAGGCTTTAAAAGTGTGGAAACCTGCTCCACCACGGAGGTGGTGACCTTTGGACAGGCGTTGTTGGCCCGGTCTACGGTCTCTGGTTTCCCGATCTTTCGTCGGCGGACGGTTGGCACGCCCGCCCGATCTTTAAAAAAGCACTTCAGGAGGGAGGCTACCGGGTATTCCCTTACCCCGCTTTTCCAAGGTTGCCCGGCAGAGCAGAGGTAGCCGGAGAACCTGTACGAAGCACGAGACATACGAAGCCTCGGGTAAAGGTTACGGCAAGAGGCATGCCAGCAATTGCAAAAGGCAAATAACAATGTATTTCAATGCGTTATCACATGGACTGTATCGATAGCATTTGGTATCACCGATACGCTGACGTATCGCATCGGCTTTGAACCGCGCTGAATAAGCATTCGAGGTGATATAAAAATTTATCGTCTGATATGAATCCGTATCACATTTATCTGCAGATATCGGAAAAATGATTAATTAAGTAGGATTGAGAGGATTTGTTGCATATTCATAGATTGATGTGGGAAGATTCACCTTTGCCGGCTTGGCCATACTTCAGCCGGAACCACTCGAGGCGGTGCCGGGAGGGCAACGCAACTGCTTGACCGTGAGGCTGCTTTCCGAAAATAAGGATTTTCCCCACAGGCCCTGCGTCCAAATCAAATTCGCATTTCGCAGTGACGCACGGGCCGGTGCTTGTCATGTACCTCCGGCAAAGCCGGAGGCTTGTAAAACCGTGGACCGCTCAAAGCGATTGTAAACCATTGGCCACCTAAAAGGTGGCAACTATTAAAACATATTCAGTTGGTCCAATCTGCGGTCTTCGGTTTCCTGCTTTTTGATGTACTGGCGGATCGTCTGCTCGTCCCTTCCAACTGTGGAAACGTAGTAGTCTCTGGCCCAGAAGCTTTGACCGGTAAAGTTTTTCTTCCTCCCCAAAAAGCTCCTTGCAATATGGATGGCGCTCTTCCCCTTGATGTACCCGACCACCTGCGCAACCCCATATTTGGGCGGAATCGAGATGAGCATGTGTACATGATCCATCATCAGATGACCCTCTTCTA
>JAEZXS010000226.1 GCA_023442755.1 Pseudomonadota bacterium
CCGTTATGACCCGAACATCCACCTTTACGGTACGGGAAGAACCGAGGGGCTGGAACTCCCTTTCCTGCAAAACGCGCAGCAGTTTTGCCTGGGCAATCGGCGAGAGTTCCCCGACTTCGTCGAGGAAAATCGTTCCGCCCTGTGCCTCCTCGAAGCGCCCGCGCCGGCGCGTTATAGCGCCCGTAAAGGCGCCCTTCTCATGCCCGAACAGCTCGCTTTCCAGCAAAGTATCCGGCATCGCGGCGCAGTTTACCTGGACGAGCGGGCCCGTCCGCCTGCGGCTGTTCTCATGGATGGCCTTTGCCACAAGCTCTTTGCCCGTCCCCGTCTCTCCAGCTATGAGAACGGTCGTGCTCGTGTCCGCAACCTGGTCGATCAGGCGCAAAACTTCCTGTATGACTTTCGATCTTCCGATAATACTGGTGGTCGGACGGCTGGCCTCGGCCAGCATGCGCCGCAGGCGCCTGTTTTCTTCTTCCACCGCACGAAAGTGTACCACCTTGCCCAGCAACTCGGTTACAGCTCCGAGAATGGCGACTTCCTGTTCTATATCCTCAACCTGGTGGGCGAGCTTATCCGCGGAGAGCACTCCCACGCAGCGGCCCTGGTAAAAAATCGGCACGCAAAGAAAGGCCAGTTCGTCCCGGTTCAACGATTTACGCGCACCGGTCCTGTCGAGGAAGTGCGTTTCATTGCCCAGGTTGGCGATTGCGAAGGGGCGTCCGGTCTGAGCGACTTTTCCGGTAATACCCTCACCGGGGCGGTAGCATATCTGCCCCGTTTCCACGTCCACTCCCCGGGCAACGTCAAGCCACGCCTCTCCGGTCTGGAGATCGAGGATGGATATCATCCCGCGTTCCATACCAAGCCGGGCGCTGAGGACGTCAAGAGTATCCTGCAGTTGATCTTTCAGCTCGCTTGAGCGCGAAAGCACGCGTGCAATTTCATGCAGAGCCCTCAATTCTATGAGGCTGAATCCTTCCGGCATCACAATTCCATTCCAGAGCGTTGGCGATTTGAATGAAGCTAAACAGTAACGTATTTGAACAAAATTGTCACTAAATTAATACATAACCTGCCCGCTTCCCCGGAAACCGGGTACAAACACCGGCCCTGTAACGGATAGCCCGGGCGGAATACCCAATGCCGAGCCATTAGGTCTGTGATGTGGAGTGGAATCTGAGGCAACGATGATTTTGCGGAAGGTTGTTCCCGGAAAAAGTCCTGCAGTCGGGCGGGCCGGCAAAACAGTCGGCAATGCCCGCAACCCCGGTTATACGCGCCCGCGGTTCCTTAGGATAAACCAGGTGTGGTTCAGGCTCCCCGACTTCGTCCATTCACCGCCTCCGGCATCGTCCCGGCCGTCAAAGCGGCGTCTTTGCGCGCACAGGCCGATACTCCTCCTGGAAACGGGAGCCCGATACAGCTTTCCACCAAGGGCAGCAGCTCCGGGTCCGCGGCATTCGAATACAAGCTATTTTCTTTTGAGTACGAAGACCTGTTTTACCGGCACCGCCCCCACGACGTCCTGCGTATCGGCAAGCTGAAACGGCTGGGATTCAAGTTCTTCCCAGGAATTCAGGAGCAGGCAATCCCCGTTCTTTTTCAAGAGTATGGGTACGGATTTTTTGGACGGCTTCTTTCCTTCTATCACCATGTTCCCCGGTTCTTCGGGACGCACCAGCCTGCATTCCACGCTGAATGTTTCGACTGCCTGATACAGGGTGGTGCTGGTGTATTCATCGGAAGAGAAAGGTTTGATCCTGCCGTCTTCCAGGAGGAAAACGCTCTTTTCGCCGTTCGCTCCTGCGCCGTTGCCTTTGATCTCGCTGTTCCCGCTGTGTTCGATACGCTCGCTGTGCTCGCCGTTTTCACTCTGTTCGTTTTGCTCAAGGATTTCCATAGCGTCCTTTTTCCCGCTCCTTTCAAAGAAAGAAAGTTGATTCTGGGAATCTGAAGTTTCCTTGCGCTTCATGATAAAGTACTCCTTGAATCTGCCTGAACTTTTCAGGTGCTCGAATGCCGGATTGACGTCGCCATCCCTGACACGGCCGCGGACCTTATAGCAGTCGTAGCGACACAGGATACACCTGAATGCAGGGATCCGGCACTCCTCTTGTTTGCACCAAACATATTGCATCATCAGGGATTCACTCAAATTGGATGGTTTCAAGGCAAAGTCATTTTAACCCATATAAATTACGAATCATATCGAAATGAGGTCGCTCCGATATTTTTTGACCTCTCCCGTGATAATTTCCGCCATGGAAATAGCTTGCTCCGAAGTTTTTTCTGTATAAGAATGCATGTAAATATTGAGACCCCACTTTTCATCGATGGAGACACCGAGATGGCCGAAAGCAAGAAAATCGCTTCAATCCTCCTCTGCCTGGCCTGTGCGGCGATCGCGGCCGGCCTGCTCACATCCTGCGCCTCGATGGGGCAGACGGATAAAGACAAGAAGGCCCTTGATTCTTCGGTGGAGACGTTCAATCGCTCCTTCCGATGGGAAGATTTCGACACGGCCGCGCTTTTCATCAACCCCGAAACCAAGCTGCAGTTCTGGAACGAGGTGGACAAGTTCAAAGGAAAGATTCACGTCATCGATTTCCAGATTCGGGATTTGGACTGGCAGGAAAAGCGGCCGATTGCTACGGCAATAGTCTACTTCCAGTATTATCGCACCGCATCCCCATCGATCCAAACGATCACGTTCGAACAGAAGTGGTACTATGTGGAAAAGGAAAAAGTCTGGCGCCTGGGTAAGAGCGGCTTCGACGCCATCACGGCGAGAAACGATCTTTAGGAGACCGGCGGCTTATTCCGAGCGGTCGACGATTTCGATCTGAAACACTTTCGGCCAGAATTTGCCCGTCACGTACAGCCTGTCCTTTTCGCCATCGTATGCGATACCGTTCAGGACGTCTATTCTCTGGCCCGGCGGCAATTCCTTCCTCAAAGCGGACATATCGATAAAGGAAATTACCTGCCCCGTCTTGGGAGAGATGCGCGCGACGAAATCTTTCTGCCATATATTGGCCAGGATTTCGCCTTTGACGAACTCGAGTTCGTTCAGGAGGCGAATCGGTTTTCCCTGGCAGGCCACCTCCAGGACCCGCTCGGTGGCGAACGTCTGCGGGTCGAGAAAGATCAGCCTGTTGCTGCCGTTGCTCATTACCAGGTTCTTGTCATCCCGCGTCAGCCCCCATCCTTCCATGGAATAGGAGAAAGTGTTCTCTACCGCAAAACTGTCCCGGTTGTAGATGAAACCCTTTCCCGAACGCCACGTAAGCTGGATGAGCGCCCCGTTCCACTCGGCAAGCCCTTCGCCGAAATACTGCGACTGCAGATCGAACTGTTTTGTCACGCGCCCCGTTTTGATCTCCACCTTCCGAAGGCTGGACTTGCCGTTCATTCCCGTGCTCTCGTAAAAAAAGCCGTCGAGGAAGATAAGTCCTTCGGTAAACGCTTCAGGATCGTGCGGAAACGTTTTGAGTATCCTGACCGTTTGGATGGGCACGGACGGCTTCGGGGGCGCAGCCGAAACCACGTTTGGACCTGCCGTCTCCGCCCGGGCGGTCCGGACGAAGCATTCCCAACCGGCGCCCCGGTGGGACACTACCGGGGCGCAGACCAGGATGGCCGTGGAAAACACGAAAAACAGCAGGGTTGAAATGGAAGCGTTACTAAGCACTCCGGCTCTCATTCGATGCTCTGCCGACGCTGCAATACTCGAAGCCGAGGCTCTTCATCGCAGCAGGACGGTAGACATTGCGAAGGTCGACAAAAATGGGGCTCTTGAGCGCCTTTTTAATGCGCAGCAGGTCCAGCGCCCGGTACTCGTTCCATTCGGTCATCAAAACGACCGCATCGGCCCCTTCACAGGCCTCGTAAGGATTGGAGCAGTATTTCACGCCGGGAATAAGCTTTCCGGCTTCCTCCATGGCCTGCGGATCATGGGCGCGCACGCATGCCCCCTGCTCGATCAGTTTTGAAATGATCGTTATTGCCGGCGCGTCGCGAATGTCGTCGGTTTCGGGCTTGAAAGCCAGTCCGAGAACCGCGACCGTTTTCCCGCCCTCATTGCCTCCGAGCGCCTGCCGGATCTTGCGCGTCATACGCGCCTTCTGGGCCGCATTGACCTCGACGACAGCCTCGACGATGCGGCACGCAACCCCGTAGTCCTGGGCCACTCTGAGCAGCGCCTGCGTGTCCTTCGGGAAGCAGGACCCGCCGTACCCCGGCCCGGCATGGAGGAACTTGCGTCCGATCCTGCCGTCGAGCCCGATTCCCTTTGCGACGTCCTGGACATCGCCCCCGATCTCTTCGCATATGTTAGCGATTTCGTTTATGAAGCTGATTTTGGTAGCCAGGAACGCATTGGCGGCATACTTGATCAGCTCGGCCGTCTGGGTGTTGGTAATGACAAACGGGGTCTCGATCAGGTAAAGTGGCCGGTAGACCGTCTTCAGAACTTCCTCGGCCCTTTTCGAATCGACGCCGACGACCACGCGGTCGGGACGCATGAAGTCGTTTATGGCGGCGCCTTCCCGCAAAAATTCGGGATTGCTCGCCACGTCGAAATCCGCCTGGGGATTGGTGTCCGAAATGATGCGCTTGACCTGGCGGGCCGTACCGACCGGCACCGTGCTCTTGTCCACGATGACCGTGTAGTCTCGCAGAAACGGGGCGATCGACCGGGCGGCGTCATATACGTAAGACAGGTCCGCATAACCGTCGCCGCGACGCGACGCTGGCGTTCCAACCGAGATGAAGATCACCTCGGCCTCGGGAACTCCTGGATCGTACGAATTGGAAAAAATAAGGCGCCCCGCCTGCAGGTTCTTCTTCACCAGGGCATCCAGGCCGGGCTCGTAAATCGGAATATCCCCCTGCTTCAGAACCGCTATTTTGTTTGCGTCGTAATCGATGCAGGTGACTTCGTGCCCGAATTCGGCAAAACAGGCCCCGCTCACCAACCCCACATACCCCGTGCCAATGACAGCTATTTTCATTTATCGCTCAACCTCTGTGCTAATGCGAAACAAGAAAGGTCCGCCGCTCCCCTCAAACAGGGAGAAGGGCATCAGTGACGCTGTACTTATCAATTTTGGACGAATTCTACAAGGACTGTTGATATCATTCGTGCAAATCGTCTTTTGCAGGCAATTCATTCAGTATCCGGCGAAAATCTTCCGGCAGCACTGCAGGCTTTCCGGAAAACCGCACGCAGACCATGTTCAAAGTGACTTGTGTGCACAATGTTGCCCTCCCATCCGCTTCGGGCCGGAAGATCGACTGCGAAATACCGAGGCTCCTGGTTCTGCTCCAGATGATTCCCGTGTGGATTTCTATCGTCTCGTCGTAGTGGAGTGGCTTCCGGTAGGAGCAGGTGCTTTCGACGATAGTGAGGTGGAGCTGCCTGTCCATGAAAAAGCGGTAAGGGAAGCCGATCGTCCTCAGAAAATCGTCCCGGGCCAGCTCGAACAGGTGGAAATAGTTGCCGTGGTAGACCGCCTGCCCGAGATCGACTTCAAAAAGCGGGACACGCATCCTGGTAATGTGGTAAAAGACATTGCCGGGTTTCGTTGCATCGCCGGGCATGTTGTTTTCTGAAAAAGTTGACTGCATGCGGGTCCTCTGTGGCATTTCTGCAAAGCAGATATTGATTTTTGGCGGCACATGGACGATAAATAAAAAAACTTGTATATAAAAGAGGTACGTTATTGTCCATCTTTCCACAACTCTACAAGCCGAACCAGAAGCGCTATCCTTCTAAACAACACTCCCACCCATTGTCAATTAAATCCTCGGGAGCGGCTTATCCTTTTAAAATCTATCGGAGTTTGCGCCCAGTGCTCGACAGAATCGGCACACCGGCTCCAACTCCGTTCGTTCCCGACCCCTACCAGTTGGAGGCGCTCGAAGCAATTTCGGAATCCGATGTCCTCGTCACCGCTCCAACGGGCTCCGGGAAAACCTATATAGCGGTCGAAGCCCTTCGCGCAATTCTCAACAAGGGGGGCAAGAGCTGGTACGCCTCTCCGCTCAAGGCGCTTTCGAACGCAAAATACGAAGAATTTCGCGAACTGTTCGGTCCCGAAAACGTGGGGATCCTCACCGGGGACCGGAAAGAGAACAGCCATGCGCCCGTGATCGTCGGCACGACCGAAATCTTGCGCAACCAGTTATACGATATCATGCACCGCGGCGAGGACCTCGATATAGACCTGGTTGTGCTCGACGAGGCCCACTACCTGGGAGATGCGGACAGGGGCGTGGTCTGGGAAGAAGTTCTCATCTATTTGCCGCCCCGGGTGCGGCTGCTGCTCCTGTCGGCAACGATCCGGAACGCAACCGAGATTTGCGACTGGCTGGCCTGGATGCGAGGCTCCCCCTGCAAGTGGGTGGCGGCATACGAGCGCCCCGTGCCCCTGTTTCCCCTTTTCCTTTTCCCCGGCGGCGAACTCGCGCCGCTGAACACGCGCAGTGGCCTTCTGGCAAGAATCGGGAAACTCGACCCAAGGTCGTTTCCGCGCAGCGAAATGCCGGAAATCCCGAGGATCATGCATGTCCTGCGCAAAGCGAACCTGCTTCCCGCCATTTTCTTCCTCAAGTCCCGGTCGGATTGCGACAAGGCTGTCAGCTTCTGCCATGCGGCGCCTCCCTCGGAAAAGCAGAACGACGAGGCGTTCCGGAAAAGGCTCGACGAGTTGCTGGACGTATTCCCCTTCCTGCGTTCCCACCAGCACCTCGGGATCCTGGAGAGCTGCCGGGTCGGGTCGCATCACGGCGGCCAGCTTCCGCACTGGAAGCTGCTGCTCGAAAAACTGATGCAGGAAGGCTTTCTCGAAGCCATCTTTTCCACCTCCACCATCGCAGCGGGGGTGAATTTCCCCGCCCGGACAGCCGTTATTTTCCAAAGCGACCGTTTCAACGGCCGGGAATTCGTACCGCTCAGCGCGACCGATCTGTTGCAGATGACGGGCAGGGCCGGCCGGCGGGGCATGGACGAAATCGGCTTTGCGCTGGTCATTCCCGGGCAGCACCAGGACCCGAAGCTCATAAACGATCTGCTGAAATCGCCGCCGGATACGATCCAGAGCCAGATCAGGATCAACTTTTCGATGATCCTGAACCTGCTCCTCTCGCACAGCCCGGAAGAAATCCGCAGCCTTTTCGTCGCATCGATGGCGACGTACCAAAACATGAGCCACGATGCGCGGGCAATGAAAAAGCTCGAAACGGCGCGGGCGGAACTGGCCGAATGGAAAGACGACATGGCGTGCGACTCGGTGGAGAAGCTTTCCGAGGTGCGCCCGCAGTACATCTCCGCGATGGACCAGTTCCATAAGATGCGCAAGGCGCTCAAACGAAAGCCGAAATACAAGTTTTCACTGGACGGGCTCGTGCCCGGACGCATTTTTTTGAGCCAGCGGAAGACGCCCTACCTTGCCCTCGCCCGGCCCGACCTCGATTTCAGAAACGTCGAAGCCGTGCGGCTGGCCCATCCCATCCGGTTCAGACGCAAACGCATCAGGACGCACCGCGTGGCATTCCAGCGCATCCGCACCCTGAGCGTCATGCTCGAAGCCATTCCGGATGCGGCGGACCGCCAGGCGTGGCTCGATCTGCTCGCCCGCGCGAATTCGGGAGAATTCCGGCCGGTTGCGGATACGTCCGCCGCACCGGATGATCTTGCATCCCAGGACGCGTCGGCCCTGCACGACCGCATCAGCTCAATGCCGTGCCGGAATTGCAGACTTTACGCACCTTGCTACAAAGACATTTCACACCCCTTCTCGACGTCCCTCAAACGGTACTTTCACCACCAATCCCAGGTGGCCTCGACCGAAGAGCAGCTCTGGCGCTCCTTCCTCCGGCACTATCGCCTCCTGCAATCCGAAGGGTACGTCGCGGAAAACGGCAAGCTGACGGCAGACGGCCTGTGGGCGTCGAAGCTCCGGCTCGACCAGCCGCTGCTCATCTCCGAAGGCATTCGGAAAAGCGTCTTCCCGGAGGACAGCCCGGAACTGCTCGCGGCCCTCATTGCCCCGTTTGTAATGGACAGGGACAGGCAGGGCGACATACAACTTGCAAACCTGGTATGGAAATACCCCGACCTGGCAAACCCCTTTTTCAAGATGCTGCAAAACCTGCAGCGTTTGCGGGAGCGGTTGCAGTTCGAGGGCTTTGAAATTCCGCCCCTTCCCTTCTGGGCGGTAGTGACCGTGTTCCACTGGGCACGGGGACTTTCCTGGGACGAGGTCAGGGAGATTTCCGGCATGGACGAAGGCGACCTGGCGATGATCGTCCTGCGCACTGCCGATCATTTGCGCCAGATCGAGGCTCTTGCGGAATCGCATCCCCGGCTTGCCGCAACGGCGGGCAAGGCGATCCGGCTGCTTTTGCGCGAACCCGTGCTCTCCACCTGATACGGTGCGGGTCACGCCGCAAAAATACCTTGACAACAGCAGGCAAAGTACAATATATAAGGCAATTCCAAATATTTTCGCCGACAGGAGGGTCGTGATGGTAAAAAGTCCATGCATCAATTGTGACCGAGCCACCGAGGACAAAAACAAGTGTTTGGATACCTGCGAAAGGCTGAAAGAATACCAGGAAATGATTCTTAAGCAGGGCATTTATGCTACAATGTAAAAATATGGGGCCCGAGGCCATTCAAGCGGCTGCCAGGGCCGCTTTTTTTATCCACCCTGTTAGGTGATAAACGGAAGAGCCGATTTTTTGGAGGATTTACACTATGTACGCAATTTTCAAGTCCGGCGGCAGACAGTATGAAGCGAGACCCGGGCATGTAATCAGACTGGAAAAGCTTCCCGGCCAGGTCGGCGACAACGTTGTCCTTGACGAGGTGCTCTTTTTCTCCGATGGAACCCAGGTTCGGGTCGGGCAGCCCGTGGTCGAGGGAGTCGCTGTACAGGCCAAGATAGTCGAGCATGGACGCCTTGCCAAAATAGTCATTTTCAAGCACAAGCGGCGGAAAGACTACCGGAAGAAAACAGGGCACAGGCAGAGCTTTACCGCCGTGCGTATCGAAAATATAGGATAAAACGAGAGCGGGAAGATCGGGCGCGGCCCGTGAATGCTCCGGCTCCTCTGGAGGAATACCATGGCTCATAAGAAAGCGGGAGGAAGTTCCCGAAACGGTCGCGACAGCGCCGGCCAGAGAAGAGGAATCAAGAAGTTCGGCGGTGAATACGTCCGCGCCGGCAACATCATCGTGCGGCAGCTGGGCACCCAGTTCCATCCGGGAATCAACGTCGGAATGGGAAGGGATTACACCCTGTTTGCGCTCTCCGACGGGCTCGTCACGTTCGAGCACAAGGACAAAACGCGCCAGAAAATCAGCGTCTATCCCGTCGAAATGCCGCAATAGATTACCCTGCCGGGCAAATTCCATCAGTAAGATTCCAAGAACTCCCCTCCGCTGTCAAAGCAGAGGGGAGCTTTGGTTTTTGTCGCCGAAAAGTGCGCCGATCCGGAACCGGTTTCAGCCTGCATCCCCTGCCCGGCCCCTTTTTTTATTGGATAGACAATGAAATTCATCGATGAAGTGAAAATCAGGGTGGCTGCCGGAAAGGGCGGGAACGGTTGTGTCAGTTTCCGGCGGGAGAAGTACGTTCCCCGCGGAGGTCCCGACGGCGGCGACGGAGGCTCCGGCGGCAGCGTCGTCCTGGAAGCGTCCGGGCGCAAGCACAGCCTGCTCGATTTTCGCTACCGCAACCGGTTTGCCGCTCCTTCGGGCAGAAGCGGCGAGGGCCAGAACCGCCACGGCCGAAGCGGCGAAGACCTCGTCCTGGAAGTTCCGGCCGGAACCGTGGTCAAGGACATCGAATCCGGCGAAATCCGGGCGGACCTGACAGACCCCGGACAGAGATGGATCGCCGCAAAGGGCGGTCGCGGCGGAAAGGGAAACGCCCACTTCACGTCGTCCACCCACAGGACCCCGAGGTTTGCCCAGGAGGGCGAAGCTGGCGAGGAGCACGAGTACCGGCTCGAACTCAAGCTCATTGCCGATGTCGGCCTTGTCGGCCTTCCCAATGCCGGCAAATCCACCCTTATCTCCGTGGTCTCTGCCGCACGGCCGAAAATTGCGGATTATCCCTTCACGACGCTCTCCCCCAACCTCGGCGTAGTCCAGTACGACGATGCCCCCCCATTCGTCATGGCCGACATTCCCGGACTGATCGAGGGCGCCCACGAAGGCGCCGGACTTGGGGATCGGTTCCTGAAACACATCGAAAGGACCCGCCTCCTGGTCCACATGGTGGACGTCTCCGCCGTGTCGATCGAAGACCCGCTCCGGCCCTACCTCCAGGTCGAACACGAACTCGTGAGCTACTCTGACGCCCTTGTCCAAAAGCCTCGCATCGTGGTGCTGAACAAGACCGACCTCGTGGAAGACAAAGACCGCCTGGAAAAGATAGCGAAGGAATACTCTCGCCTCGACCTTCCGCTGCTCCTTGTGTCCTCTGTAAAAAGAGAGGGCCTGCGCGAGTTGATCCGCCTTCTCACGGCCCGCCTCATTGAAATGGACCAGAAAGACTCCGAATAGAAGGATCAGAAGATTCTCCTCCCCTCTCTACGGTCCAAGCCGTGGCCTTGAACCGTCTTGCCCGGCGGTACACTGTTATACATACCGAAGATAATCCTTGCGCGTAACGTCACCCCGACGAAGGCCGGCGGCGCTGACGGATTCCGGCTTCCTGTATCGGCCGGACGCCCCCCTTTCGGGCGCCGCCTACCTGTTCCCTCCCCGAAATCACTCGACCGGCAAAAGCGGTCAGAAGAATCTTGCGCTCCTTTGCTTATCGGCTTTGTGCATTCGGCTTGTTGTGTTATAGGTACGGCACTGGACTCCGAATACACTGCTGACGTAATTCGCTGCGCTTTTTCGATTTCCGGGTTCGTCTTTCGTGCTTTCTCATAATCTAATCCTTATCGTGTATTCGCGAACAAGAGAAATTTTTCATTACCCGTCGTCCACGATTCTTTTGAACCTTTTAATGCCAATGAAAGATTGAAGAAATTATCCGAAGAAACTATATTAGGCCGACTTTTGTACCCAGGCTCAGGTCGCTCCAGAAAAATGATTAGGGAAATCAGGGGATTATAGTATGATATATGATGTTGGGGTCGATATCGGATCAGTCAGCATCAATTGCGTTGTCATAAACCAGGACGGCGGCATCGTCCTGGAGACCCCATATCTTCGCCATTTCGGGCTCATTTATGAAGAGACCTCAAAACTCCTGGGAGACATTCTGAGCCGGTTCGAAAATTCAGGCGTCATCCGCTCGGTTTCATTCACCGGCGTTCACGGTGAACTGGTAGCGCAGAGAATGTCGGCCCCATTCGAAGTGGAATCGATAGCCCAGGTTCTGGGAGCGACAAAAGTCGTGCCCGGAGTCCGGAGCATAATCAGCGTCGGAGGCCAGGACGCGGCGGTTTTCCAGGTCACCCACAGCAACGGGCAGTGGCACCTGGAATCGTTCAACATGAACGGCCCCTGTGCCTCGGGAACGGGTTCATTTATCGACCAGCAGGCAGAGCGCCTGGCGCTGTCGATGTATGGTTCCGATTTTTCCATGGACCAGGGCAAGCTACAGCAAACGCTCGATGATTTTGTCGAACTCGGACTCAAGAGCACCTATCCCGCGCCGGTCGCCTGCCGCTGCACCGTGTTCACGAAGTCGGACATGATTCACCTCCAGAACAAGGGGGAAAGCCTGGCAAACATCATTGCCGGGCTGCATTTCGGAAACGCGGCAAACTATGTGAGCACCATCGTGGGAAACCGCGAGCTTCTCGACCCGATCATTTTCATTGGAGGGATGGCTTCGAACCGGCTGCAGGTAAAAGCGTTCCAGCACTATTACCCGTCGCTTGTCGTACCCGCCGGCCACACTTCGCTGGGAGCCCTTGGGGTGGCCCTGCAGGCGCAAAAGCTCGGCTGGAGCAACGAAATCGACATCACCCGGCTCGACCGGGACGGTTCGAAGTCCGCGTATTCCTTTCCGAGAGCGGATCGGCTGGCTCTCGAACTGACCGCATTCGACCCGGACAATTCCCTCTCGCCCTGGACGAAGAAGAAGGGCAGCCCGGTTGCCGCCTACTTGGGCGTGGATATCGGCTCCACTACGACGAAGTACGCCCTGATAGACGACAAGTCCAATATACTGCACAAATGCTACGTACCCACGCAGGGGAAACCGATCGAGGTTACTCAGAGGCTCCTGCGAACGCTCCAGAAAGATGTCGCCAAGAAGATCAAGCTCATGGCGATCGCTACCACCGGCTCGGGCCGCAATGTGGTCGGAGACTTTCTGGACGCAGATCTGATCATTGACGAGATCACCGCGCACGCGCGCGGGGCCGTGGAAATCGATCCGGAAGTCGATACCATCTTCGAGATCGGCGGGCAGGATTCGAAGTACGTCATGATCGAAAACACCTACCCGCTCGATTTCGACATGAACAAGGTCTGTGCGGCGGGGACGGGCAGTTTTCTGCATGAACTGGCCAACAAGATGAAGATCAACATCGTCGAGGAATTCCAGGATATAGCGCTTTCCTCCGACACCCCGATCCATCTTGCCGAGCGCTGTACTGTGTTCATGGAATCCGACCTTGTGAGCTATCTGCAGAAGGGCGGAGAGCGTAAGGATCTCATAGCCGGCCTGTGCTATGCGATCGTATACAACTATCTCAACCGGGTCGTCGAGAAGCGCTACGTGGGCAAGCGGGTGATGTTCCTGGGCGGGCCGTCGCTGAACAAGGGGATAGTTGCGGCATTCGAAAAAGTGCTGGGCCGGAAGCTCCTGGTTCCGAAACACCGGGAAGTTATGGGAGCGTTCGGGGCGGCGTTGTCGGTCAGGGAGCTTTTCACCACGCAGGACAGGCAGCACAGGCGGCGAGACCTCGACCGGCTCGCGTCGATGTCCGTGGATTTTTCGGAAAGCGTCTGCCACGCCGACAAGAAATGCCATAACGAGTGCAAACTCAAGGTCTACAACTTCGGCGACCGCAAGAGCGTCTGGGGAGGCGATTGCGGCCGGTATGAAACCCGGGCCGAAGGGGGGCGGGAGACCGATTACTTCCAGCTCAGGCAGAACCTGTTCGACCAGGCCCTTGCGGAGGCGGGGAATCTGCTGACCGAAGCCGATGCCGGCCGCCAGCAGAAACCGGTGATCGGCATTCCGCTGGCGCTCCATTCGCTGGAGTGGGGTGTTTTCTGGGCTCATCTTTTCTCCGAGTTGGGCTTCCCGGTCCTGCTGAGCCCAAGGACGACAAACAAGCTTGCTTTTCTCGGGGTGGAAAGTGTCATATCGGAGGTATGTTTCCCGATAAAGGTCTTTCACGGCCATGTCCGCTACCTCATGGACAGGGCCGAGTACCTTTTCCTGCCCAGTGTCATCAACACCCCGGTCCCGGAACCGGATGAGGTAGGCTATTTCTGCCCCCTGGTTCAGAGTTCGGGCTACATGAGCAAATCGGCCCTCAACATCCCCGGCAGAAGGCTGATACAACCTTCTCTTTATCTGAAGGAAGACCCGAAAAACATCGTCTATGCGCTCGAGGACGCGTTCCCAAAAGGGCTCCTGCCTGCAAGGACCCTTCTGGAGAAGGCCGTTTCCAGGGCGTGGGGACGCCAGATGGAATTTCGCCGGAACCTGGTCGAAACCGGCCGTGAAATCCTGGCCAGGACCGACGTTACTGAACCCGTCTGGGTCGTCACCGGGCGACCGTACAACCTGTATGACGAGCGCCTCAATCTTCAGCTGGGCAAGCAGCTTGCCAAGCTGGGAATCAAGGCGCTTCCGATGGACCTGGTAGATTCGGATTCCGAGGACATGAGCGATTTCAAGCGCATGTTCTGGGGCCTTGGAGCTCGCATCATCAGGACCGCCAAGAGGATCTTGCGCGAACCGAACTGGTATGGCGTACATCTCACCAATTTCAGCTGCGGGGCGGATTCATTTATCGAGCATTTCTACAGGCATCTTCTGCGCGATAAGCCTTCGCTCATTCTCGAACTGGATGAGCACAGCGCCGTCGCCGGCTTGCTCACGCGGGTCGAGGCGTACCGCAATGTCGTGAAGAATCTGCAGGAAAAACAAATGCCGCGCGTCCGAAAGCCTGTGGAGGAAAACGGGTTGAAGGCAGCGGGATAGTCGAAAAACGCAACGGACTGCGGGGACAATATGCCCGTCTACCCGGCATCCATTACAATACCTGTCAGGATTCATGTAGTATGGAAGGCTCCAGCTATCTCGGTTTTGCCCGTTTCAGCTCAGATGTAAAGCAGTTCGACGTAACCGGTAAGACGTTGCTCATTCCGAGCATGGCGCCCTTTGCTTCCCGGTGCCTCGCGGCGACTTTCCGCGCGGTGGGGGTGAATGCCCGGATAATGGAAACCTACAAGGGTTTGAACCTGGGCAAAGAGTTCACCTCCGGCAAGGAATGCTTTCCCTGCCAGGTTACCCTGGGCGATATCCTCTACACCCTCCGGAAGGAAAAAGAACGGCTCGGCCCCGCTTTTTCCCCAGAGAACTATGTCTATTTCCTGCCGGAGGCGGACGGCCCCTGCCGGTTTGGCATGTACAACAAGATGCAGCGGCTCGTGTTGGACCGCTTCGAGGACTTCCGTGATATCCGCATCACCTACGTCTCGACGCGAAACACCTATTCGGCCGAAGAAATTATGCCTGCACAGGCGTCTTCCATATTCAGAAAATTAAGTTATATAGCTATAATCGTATCCGATATTCTGGACCGCATCACCTGGCGCGTGCGTCCATACGAGTTGCGTCCCGGCATTACCGATTCCTTTATGGAAAAGGCAATGCAGGCCGTTCTTATCGAAATAGAGACACAGGGAACAGCCCTCAACTTCAAAAGGATTTTTGACCTGATCGACGATGTTGCAGGGACTGCGAAAACATTCATTGACACCCGGCAACCAAGGCGCCCGCTGATTGGAATAGTCGGGGAGATTTATGTCAGGACACATCCCGAGTCGAATCAGAACATAGTCAGGGTCCTGGAAGGGTTCGGCGGGGAGGTGGTGGTTGCTTCCATTGCGGAGTGGATCAACTACGTTACCTATGACAAGGCAAGAGATCTGAAACGAAATGTCAAGCTGGCCTGGCTCAACGGCGATCTGACGGCCTTCAGGCAAAATCTGTCGCAACTGACGGCCACTCAAATCGAAAAGTATTATCAGTTATACCGCCAGAACCAGGGATACAGCCGGGCATTGAAATATCTGGATATTCAGAAGGACCATACTATCGGCCTACTTGAAAAGCGGCTCGACAACAACAGGTTGTACAACTTCGATATCGGCACGGAATCGGGGCTGAGTATCGGAGCTGCATTGGAGCAGGTACACGAGGGCTACGATGGCGTCGTAAACGTCTATCCTTTTACCTGCATGCCCAGCGCAGTCTGTACGGCGGTGTTGAAACCGCTTTTGAACAAAATGCGAATGCCCTATCTCGATGCTCCTTATGACGGAGCCATACAGCCCAACCGGGAAATAGCCCTGCGGACTTTCATGTACCAGGCCAGGCAGCATCTCGAATCCCGGAAAGCGGGCAAGAACAGGAACGACAAGGCAGCACAATGTCATATCAAACCATGATAATCAACGCGATCCATCCGGAAGAGTTCCGGATCGCGGTAATCGACGGCCACACCCTTGAAAGCTTCTTCATAGAAACCGCAACGCGAGGCAAAGTTGTCGGGAATCTATATAAGGGAATTGTTACTCACATCCAATCCAGCCTCCAGGCCGCTTTTGTCAACTACGGGGCCGAGCGGAACGGTTTTCTGCCCTTCTCCGAAATCCATCCCGAGTATTACAGTTCGGATGCGGATGAACACGTCAAGATACAGGACGTGATCCATCCGGGCCAGGAAGTGCTCATCCAGGTGGTCAAGGAGGAACTCGGCACCAAGGGCGCTCTGCTCACCACCTACGTGTCGCTTGCGGGCAGAGATATCGTCCTCATGCCCGGGCAGGACCAGCGCGGGGTCTCGCGAAAGATAGAGAGCGGGGACAAGCGCGAGCGACTGAAGGAACTGGCCCGTAACCTCAAGGTGCCTGAAGACTTCGGCGTCATCCTGCGAACCGCCGCCGAAAACCGCACCAAGCGCGAGGTCGTCAAAGACCTGGAACACCTGATGAAGATCTGGGAGGAAATCAAGAAACAAGTCCAGGAAACTCCCGCCCCCAGCCTCATCTACAAGGAACAGGACCTCGCCATCAGGGTTATTCGCGATTATTTTAGCCCCAGCATCAAATCCATCCTGGTCGACGATAAAGACGTCTATCGACGGGTCAAGGAATTCCTTGGAATCATCAGCCCCAGGCACCAGAAATCGGTGCGTTTGTTCAAGGAAGAAGGCCCGATCTGCACAAAGTACAATCTCGAAGAGCAGATAAAGCAGATATTCCGGAAAAAGGTTTCGCTCAAATCGGGCGGATACCTGCTTTTCGACCCGACCGAAGCCCTTGTTGCGATTGATGTCAACTCCGGCCGCACGAGCGCCGAAGGGGCGGTCGAGGAAATGGCCTATAAGGTCAACATGGAAGCGGCGACCGAAATCCCGAGACAGCTCAGGCTGCGTGACCTTGGCGGACTTATCGTGATCGACTTCATCGACATGCGCGAACAGAGACATGCGCGTGAGGTGGAACGCCGGCTCAAAGAAGAAATAAAAAAGGACAAGGCCAAGATCACGATCGGCCGGATCTCGAAATTCGGCCTGCTGGAGCTGTCGCGCCAGCACCTGGGATTGAACATCCTTCGCGGTTCCTACAAGGAATGCCCGCTCTGCCAGGGCTCCGGGCTGGTCCGTTCGTCCGAGACCGCGGCGCTGTGCTATTTTAGAAAGATCTGGTCCACCGTCGTCCAGAAAAAGCCTGCAGTGCTGAAAGCTTTCCTGCCGCCCGAGGTCGCAAGCTATCTTTTGAACCGCAAGAGGGCGGATATCGCCAATCTCGAAACCACGTACAAGACGAACATCATCATAGAGAGTTCGGTTTCCGCCCTGCCCCATGAAGGGCATATCGAGATCGTGCCGCACGAAAATACGAACGCCTGATCCGCGCAAACGATTATTGAGTGCAAAGCCCCGGCCCGAACCATTCGGCGTCGGGGCTTTTTTTCACCGATAGCTAACTTTTGCAGGAGCGGCTTGCAGCCGCGATCCGCTATCCGGAGAACAGGGGCAGCGGAATTGTTCCCAGTCCCGCCCTGCCGGGATCACCCAGTCTGCGAGAAAATGCAAACGGAGGTTGCCCTCCGTTTGTAACTTCTCCCCGAAAAAGAGCATCGAGGCTGAAAGCCTCTCCTACAGGCAAGTCGCCGGCAGCCGGGGAGAGATTTCCAGGTGGTGCGCGCAATATTATCCCTCCCTCTCCAACAGACCATCTCAAAAAATCATTCAAGAATCTAAGTCTCTTAGCCGATAAGACACAGTGTGGAGTGCCAGCTTCTCGCGCCGGCGCCCCTGGAATGCGCACGGAAATGGATGTCGTGGAAAAGGAGTGTTTTGGTGATTGGAACTTTCTCTCCCGTGAAAATACTGGGGGCATTGGTCGTTTTCTTTGCACTGACGGCCGTGAGCGGCTGCATCTACACCCAGGAGCGCGCCGTATCCGACCGCCCCGTCACGGCGAACATGGATATATACGTTCAGTCGAACGTTCAGATGCACACCATGAATACGATCGGGGTGTTCCCCTTCACCTCGCCGCCGGAAATGGAAGCCTATGTCGGTCAGGCCGGGTCCTTCTACCAGGCCCAGCTCGTCCAGAAAAAGCCCTTCCGAGAGGTGAAATCGCTTCCCTACGCCGTAAAGAACGATTCCGAAGCGCTCTGGTACGGGAGAAGCGAGGGGTGCGACCTGGTTATGATCCCTTCGATTCTGTACCTCATTGACGGCACCGGCGCCATGCCGACACGGCTCGAGGTCAGAACAAGGATTCTCGACGCCCGCACCGGAAGGGTTCTGTGGGACGTAAAGCAAAGCGCATTTTCGGAACCGGGACCGGATGTCGATCTTTTCTGGAACACGGTTTCTGGGAAGCCTGCCAGGAGGTACACCGAACTGGCGTCGACTCTTGCAGGCGGTTTTGCCGATTACCTGATACAGCAGCTGATAGAGGAAGAGAAAAAGCAGAAGAAGGGAGAACTGCTCCCCGTCTTCTGCGTGCAATAGGTGCGGTGAACAAACGGTATGGAGGCCGAAATGAGTGTCAACACAGGTGAGATACAACCGATAAGCGCGGATTCCTGGATCGTTCCCGACCTGAACAGGGCCAAGGAAGTACAGGCGGTGCCCCCCGTTGCAAAGGGCGAAGGGGCAACGACGAACCAGGTTGGGGAGCACAGAGCGGGCACGGCGCAGGACAATCCGGCCCTGCCCCAGCCCCGGAATACGGTGGCGACCGAAGAGATCGCCAGCGAGGTGCAGTCCTACCTCAACGAAACCATGAACGTCGAACTGAACTTCAAGATCGAAGACAGCACCGGCAAGACTGTCGTCCAAGTGCTCGACAAGTCGACGGGAGAAATCATCCGCCAGATTCCGCCGGAAAATCTTCTCGAGGTTCGGGACAAGCTTGAAGAGCTGCGCGGCGTTCTATTTGATGGCCAGGTTTAAGAAACTTGTGGTAGATAATCCTATGGAGCCGAAGTCGAAAGCGGCCATCAGGGTGCTCGTGGCCGATGATGACGAAGTCTTTCTCGAAATCCTGGCGGAAACGGTCCAGAATGCGGGAGCGGAGGTGAAGCTCGCCCATGATGGGCTGGAGGCGCTCGAACGGGTGTCTACAGAGGATTTCGACATTCTTATAACGGATCTCAACATGCCGCGCATGGACGGGCTGAGCTTGTTGAAGCAGGTCCGCCGGATATGCCCCCATATGCTCAGTATTATGATAACCGGGTTCGGCAGCCTTGAATCCGCTGTCGAAGCCCTGCGGCTGGGCGCGTACGACTATATCCAGAAACCCTTTGTGGTCGAACAGGTTGCAGTAACGATCCGAAATGCCATAGAACGTGTGGAGATTTTCAAGGAACGTGCGGCGCTTCTCAAAAAAGTCGAGTATCTGCACAAAAAACTATGCTTAAGTGAAGGGAAGCGTTACTCTGAAGAAGAGGTCAACGACAAATCGGGGCACTTGATCGGGGGCCCGTTCGTTCTTGATCCGGGCGACTACCGCAGGGGCACTTTCCTCGAAACACCTGAAGGCAGTCCGAACAGGGCCATTGCCGCTCTGGAAGCCCTCAAGACTCTCAAGAGGGACGGAATGATAACGGAAACGGATCTAGACCGGCTCAAGCAGGTTATCATCAAAGGAATCGAGTCCAGCGGGCTATGAAAATACTGGTTGTGGAAGACGACGTCATCCTGGGGGAGCTTCTACAGGAATGTCTGCTGCGGCTGAACCACGAACGCGTCCGAGTCTGTCTGACCGGCCGGGAGGCTTTCGGGGTAATAGATGAAGAGGCTTTCGACTGCGCGTTCGTCGATTTGCGCCTTCCTGACATAGACGGACTGCAACTGCTCGAAAAGATCAAGCAGGGAGACCCGGGCCTGCCGGTCGTCATGATGAGCGGCTATCCGACCATGGATTACACTATAGAAGCCATGCGCAAAGGGGCTTCGGACTTCCTCACCAAGCCCTTCACCGTCCAGGACGTCGCACTCACCCTGCAAAGAATTGCCAAAGAAAAAGGGCTGCTGCTCGAAAATCTCAGCCTCAAGCTCGAAATCCAGGCGCGCAAGGAACTGGAAAAGGTAAATCTCGAACTCGAAAGCAGGGTCGGCGAACAGACCCGGCTTTTTCAGATCTCCCGCGAGATAGACGAGATCCGGTCGAGCGACGATCTCTACCCCTGCATCGTGCAATTGGCGTCCGCTCTCGAGACGGTTGACAAAGCGAGCTTCTTCGTCGTTCCGCAGGATAAGTCGAGCCTGTTGGCGATAGCCAGCTGCGGCTGGCGCCCGTCGGAAGCTTGGCCCCGGCAGATAACCCTGGCCGGGGAACGGATGGAAGAAATACTTCTGAACGGCAAGACCCATGTCTTCATCCGACCCGGGGAGATCCGTTCCACGGCCGCAAACCTGCCTGAAACCGGCTGCATGCTCTCGTGCTGGCCCCTGCGTATCCGGGGGGAACTCTTCGGCCTTCTGATGGCATTCCACAAGGACGACTGCAGTGCGCTGCCCTCGGAAGAAACGCGGCTTCTGGATTTCCTGCTCAGGAAGGCTTCCCTCGCCGTCGAGAACATGGCGCTCTACGAAAGCCTCATAAGCAATTTCTACGGCATCCTGAAATCCCTCGTAAATGCGCTCGAAGCCAAGGACCTCTACACGGGCAAACACTCGGAACGGGTCACACACTATGCGAGCGGGGTGGCGCAGAAGATGGGCTGTTCGAGCGCGCAGATCGAGGCCGTACAAACGATCGGCTATCTGCACGACATAGGGAAGATCGGGATCAATGACGGCATTTTAAACAAGCCGGGAGCCCTGACGGGAGAAGAATACGAGATCGTAAAGCGGCATCCCGCGATGGGCGAGTCCATTGTATCGGAGCTGGGACTGAGCCCGGAAGAGAGATCGATCATACGGCATCACCACGAGAGGTGGGACGGGGGCGGCTACCCCGACGGATTGTCGGGCGAACACATCCCGCTTTTGGCCCGGATAGTGAGTGTTGCGGACGCTTTCGACGCGATGACTTCCAAGAGAGCCTACCGCAACGCCATGTCACGAGAAGAAGCCATTTCCGAACTGCTCAGAAATCGCGGCAAGCAATTCGACCCTACGACCCTTGATGCGTTTCTGGACGTCTTGAAAAACGGCAATAAAAAAGAATAGCGGATTACTTTCAATCAGAGCAGACAGATAACCTGATATGGGAACAGATAAATCAGGAAAGACCCCGGACGAGAACACCCTCGACCTCTGCCTTCGGGCTCTGTATGAGAAAGACCGGCTCGGATACGCCGGCAGGTTTGTACAGGGTTTTGTTCACAACGCAAACGGCCCCCTTCAAAACCTCACCATGCTGACCGAAATGGTTTTGTCGGGCCTGGACATGCAGGACCGAATGTTCAGGAACGGCGCCGGCCAGGAAGGCGATGCGGATAAATGGTCAGAAATCCATGAAAAGCAACGCAAGCGCATCACGCAGATGCGGGAGCAGATTGCAAACCTGGCCGGAGACTTGCGTGAGTTCATGCAGCTCCATGAAACCGAACGCAATGCGGCCGACATCGATCTCAACGCGCTGCTCACCCGGATGATGCGGGTATTCCGCTCCGACCTCTTCTTCAAGCACAAGGTGACATCGGAGCTGAACCTCACCAGGAACCTGCCGCACGTGCGGGTGCTCGGCAGGCACATGATCCCCGCCCTCTTCCACCTTTTCCAGAACGCCATGACGGCCATGCAGGATTCTCCCCGAAAGGAATTCTCCGTCTCCACCTCCATGACCGACGGTGAAATCCAGGTGAGATTCACCGACTCCGGCCCCGGTCTGCCTCCAGGCGAGGACCCCGAATCCCTGTTCGGCCTTTTCGAATCGAAGTGGCCCGAATCGGAGAGCACGTTGAAATCGGCAAACCTGGGGTTTGGACTCTACGCCGCCAGGCAGCTGCTCGCGCCCTACGGCATCGCCGTCGCCCTCGAAACGGAAAGCGGAAAAGAAGGCGTTTCGGCGGTCATTCGCATCCCGCTCAAATCCGACCAGGCATAATGTTCCTGCGAAATGGGGAAATTCTTTCCGCGGCAGCTCACAATGAGGGATAGCTCATCCCGGAGCTGAGACCCGTGCGAATCGACGGGCGTGTTCGCTTCCCTGGACGCTATCCGCACGAGGAATTCAGGAGACATGGAAGTAATTGTAATTGCTCGCACTTGTTCTCCGGTTTTTCCCCTGCCGAAAGAATCGGCCCGGCGTGTATCCTTTCTTTTCAGTGCGATCCAGTCTTTTTCAAAATCTTTCGAGTTTGGCAGCAGTTTTGCTTTCTGTTTTACCCGGGGTTACCCTATAGCGCCATTTAAGCTGTAACGTCTGATGGAGGTTTGTATGAAAATAGACGATATCGGGAGACAGCAGTCGATTCAGTGGAACCAGGAAAACCCGAAGCAGGTTTCCTCCACGGCCGACGGCGGATTTGCCGCCCTTCTCCAGGATGAGATCGAAGGAAACACCGAGGTGAATTCCGAAGCAGCAGTATCCGGGATAAGCTCTATTCCGGCCCTCCTCCAGATAGAGCCTGTGGCCGCAAGTTCGACGACCGACCAGATCGACGCGGTTGGAAGCGTCATCGACACGCTCGACTCACTGGGCGCGGCACTCAAGCAGAATGCGTCTCCCAGGCAGGTGGACACCCTGATCGGCCAGCTCGGCGATCAGGCCGCCGGGCTGCGCAGTACCCTGAGCGATCTTCCCGAGGACCACCCGCTGCAGCAGATGTCCGAGGAATTGAATATCACCGCCTTGATGGAATCGATCAAATCGAAAAGAGGCGATTACGTCTAGGCGCGCAATGACGCTGGATCGTATCGGATCGCACCGGGATGCACGCCCATCACCCCGGTCGATCGGGCGCCCGTCGTAACAGGGACCCGCAGAAGGCTGCCCATGAGAAAATTCATCGCACTTCCGCTGCTTGCCCTCGCCGCCCTTGCGGTGGCGCCGGCCCAGGAACGCAGTGCCGCCACGTCGGCGATTCCCATCCTGGAACGCGGCGCCGCTCCGCGCAACGATTTCCGCCCCGCCCTGCACCTCGCCTACAAGGTCGAGACCAGGGATTCGGTCGAGTACGGGACCGACCCCGAACAGGACAGGTGGAGCGAGGAGCAGGAGCGCGAAGAACGAATCAAGCAGGAACGATCCTGGCGCATGCTCGAAAATATGAACATCTACAAGAAATCCCCCGGGCGAAGACCCTCCACCCAGTCGAACGACCAGGCGGGGCAGTAGCGCCCTGCTTTCGCCGATCCATTCCAAATTCGGCCGATCCTTTCAGGATGCGGCTTTTTTTGCCCGTCAATTCCGCCTGCATATGGAATCCATTTCCGGCAAATTTGTGGGAGCGGCTTGCAGCCGCGCAGACTGTTGAAAAAGCCCTCAATCCGTCACCCCGACGAACCCCGGATCGGGTCCGGGGCAGGCATCGGGGGCCAGAAGTGCTTGAAAACACTGGGTTCCGGCTTTCGCCGGAATGACGACCACCGATGATTTTATAGTTTGTCATCAATCTGAGCGGCTTGCAGCCGCGATATCTCTTCGAGGTTATCATGCCGCCGGGTGAAGGGAAGTTTCAAGGGCATCGCGGCTGAAAGCCGCTCTCACGGAAACTTCTCTGCATGGGAACTCTACACTCATCCTGCCTGCGATCCCGGGCGTCAAAAACAAAACCGTTCAGCCCCGGGATGCCCGGACACGAACGGTCATGATGATGTTTTACTCTGCGATCGGCAGTTTCGCCGCTTGTCGCTACACCTGGAAGATCTGGTTTCTGCCGCGGCGCTTGGCTTCGTACATGGCTTTGTCGACGCGGTTGAATAAGGTTTCCTGGCTCACGTCGGCCGCCGTCACTTCCGAAACGCCGACGCTCACCGTGAAGCTGATTTCCTGCTTGTGGTAGACAAACCGCGTGTTCTCGACGGCTTTGCGGATCCTTTCCGCAACCGCCGCCGCGTTTTCCATGTCGGTTCCTGCCAGCAGAATGACGAATTCCTCACCGCCCCACCGCGCCAGGAAGTCCGATTCCCGCAGCATCGGCTTTATTCTTTTTATCAGCTCTTTCAGGCACTTATCGCCTGCCCAATGGCCGAACCTGTCGTTTATGCCCTTGAAATGATCGATGTCGAAGAGCAGCATGGAGAAAAAGTGCTGGTAGCGCTGGTAGCGCTGAAGCTCCTCTTTGAGCCGCCGCTTGAAGGCCCGGCGGTTCGCGACCCCCGTAAGCTGGTCTATGAGGACTTCCTTCTCCAGGGCCTTTCGCTTTTCCTGGACCAGGTCGATTTCCTTTTTCATCCTGTTTACGTTTTGCTGCAGGCTCTGCATTTCCTCATTCATGGTCTCCTGGCGGAGCGCTTCGACTTTCCGCTTCTCTTCCAGCGCCTCGCGAATCGACGCGAGCCTGGATACGACCAGGTTCTTGAACTCGGCCAGCGTGGTGCTGATCTGCGCGGAGTTCTTCATATCCTCTATGTGCAGTTCGATCATGCTGTTGAATGCCGTGCTCGAACTATGGCTCTGTTCGGACTGGGACACGGAATGTTCGAACTGCCGCTCGATTCCGACGAGACAGCTCCCGATCTCGGCGATAAAATCCGTTATCTGGTTCCGCTCCTCGTTCAATATCCGGTTATAGGCCTGAATGAACACGAGCACATCCTGCTTCAGGGCAATGAGGTGCTCCAGGTCCGCGCTTTCCTCGATGTCTTTGCGGAGCATGGCAAACTGGCTGGAGTAAGCCTCCCCCAGGTCGTGGTCGAATTCATCGACGATGCTCGTGTAGATCGATTTGATCTCATCGAGGTGGCTTGCCTTCTCCTGCTGCGGTTTGCGGCTGAAGACGCGGAATTTATCCCACAGATTTCCTGCGGGAACGGGCATGCCCTCCATATCGGACTGCATCGCAAGGTGCTTCAGGCTGTGGAGGCTCGCTTCGAGAGAATCCATGCTCTGCCCCTCCAGAACGGCCCGTTTGAATTCGGCAAGTCCTTCGGATACCCTCCCATTTTCATTCCTGGCCGAAAGGGCGATGACGGTAGTGATGGCGCGCCTCAAAAAATCACTCATCTGCAGGACCTGTTCCTGTTCCTCCACGGCCTGCCTGAGAAGCGATTCACTGTCGGCAAATTTTGCCGGGTTGCCCAATTCCGAAGAGCCGTTTTTTCCGTTCTTGCTTTCGGGATTGCTCCCCAGGCTCTGCTCGCGGCTCTCAGGATGAACAATGGCTATCATATCTTCACCTCATCTCTCTTTTGCCCATATACTGGAACAAACGGGCTTGTAAGAATTTCCGGATCCGGCAGGCGCCAGGCTCCCAGATCGGGAGCTATCGCCGGTATTCCTTACTGCTGGGCCGTTTCCTGATTCATATCCTTTTATCCGCCGGGGGCCTTTTCGAAACCGATTCTTTCGGTTCGAAAAGCTGACACTCGGCCCCGGAAGAACTGTAAACGATCAGGCAGGGATGCCGGCGGGACCTGATCCCCCACGCGGAACATCCATATGGTGTTGCGGGCACCCAGGTTACCATCAGATGCCTGCACCGGCTGCACTTGATCCCGTCCATACCAAACAACTCCTGCGATTTCGCTTCTTTCTGCCTGTAGTGTGGAATCCAGGAGTGACTCGGTTGAGGATTCCGCTGCTTTGAGTATCAATTTCCGTGCCAGGGTATGGTGTGTCCACGTTCCGAGTGACTCAGCCGTTTCGTCCTGATAGAATTTTGACGCATTTCGGGCTCGACAACCCAAAAAAGAAGTCCGCGCTCCTGTTTTCATTCAAGTTCCTGACGCTTTTAGCCGATGTAAGGTGTGAATGGGAGTGACCAATGGTAATAACAGATTATCGTGTCCAGAGTGTTTTGCGCACTTACACACGGCAGCTGCAACGGTCGAAGCTTTCCAACAGGGTTGGCAAGGACTCGGTGGACCAGAAGCCAAGTGTTGAGAAAGTGTCCATTTCTGACGAAGGCAAGCGGCTCCTGATGATGGAGCGTCTTACCAGTCAGGTTTTTGAAAAGGCATACCCGAAACGGGAAAACGAGGCTGCAATCGAAAATGAATAATCAATTCCAGAACTTGCAGCCAGGAGAGAACATTATGGATATAAGAAAAGTATCACCCTATAGCGCTGGGAGCATACCCGAGTCGAGAGGCACGGCTGCTGCGAAGGTGAACGGAGAAGATAAAACCGGGAGCACGACCGGAGTTACCTCCGACCAGGTAAAACTGTCGAAGGATTACCAGGAATTGGCTGCAAAAAAGGCGACTATGGCACAGGACGACATCCGCAGTGATAAGGTGGCCCAGATCAGCGCTCAGCTGCAGAGCGGAACCTACCAGATCGAGCCCGAGAAAATCGCCGCGAAGATGCTGGATGAGGTAATCTGAAAGCCAAATTATTGACATGGGCGCAACTTCCGACGAAGAACGGAACTTTGACGCCCTCCAAACATCACAGACCCTGATGAAAGCACCCCCCCGGAAAAAATTTTCCGGGGGGGTGCTTTCATTTTCCGGCTAGCTGATCGCGACTAAAAGTCGCTCCCACAAAATACGCGGACTGCCCCCTCCAGGCCCTAAAAGGGTTGATGACCGCCCGCTTTCTATTCCCCGTTGCCTCCCCCGCCAAGCACCGAGTAGAGGCGCACCTGGTTCGAAAGCTTCGCGAGCCGGATGGAGATCAGGGTCTGCTGCGCAGAATAGAGGGAGCGCTGCGAGTCGAGCACGTTCAGGTAGATATCCGTACCCTTCTCATAGCGCTTGTTGGACAGCCGGTAGGACTGCGTGGCAGCCTCTACGAGCGATTCCTGCGCGGCGATCTGATCCCCCAGGGTCCCCTTGGCCGCAAGGGCGTCGGCAACTTCCCGGAAAGCGGACTGGATCGACTTCTCATACTGGGCCACGGCGATGTCCCGGTCCACCTTGCTCGCTTTGAGCGCAGGCCAGAGGCGGGCGTCGAAAATGGGCATGACCAGCTGCGGAGCATAGTTCCAGGCCAGCGAGCCGGGCTGGAAGAGCCCGTTCAGATCAGAGCTCGACGTCCCGATCGCTGTGGAAAGAGAGATGCGGGGGAAGAACGCGGCGCGGGCTGCGCCGATGTTCGCATTGGCGGCCTTGAGCGTGCTTTCCGCCTCCAGGATGTCGGGACGGACCAGGAGGACGTCCGACGATATCCCGGCCGTAACATCCGGAATCGGAGTGACCTCGCTCAACCCCTGCGGCAACAGCGCGGACGGTACGGGCGACCCCACGACCAGGTTCAGGGCGTTTTCATCCTGGGCCACCTGCTGGGTAAACCGGGCAACATCTACCCGAGAGGTTTCCACCCGGGTCTGCACTTGGCGCAGGTCCAGTTCCGGCGCGAGCCCGACTTCGAACCGCCTTTTGATCAGGTTGTAGGAAGCCATCTGTGCTTCCAGGGTGGACCGGGACAGAGCAAGGTTTTCGCGGTCCGCGGCCAGGGTCAGGTACGCGTTCGCGACTTCGGCGATCAACATGATCTGTACGCTGCGCCGTGCCTGTTCCGTACCGAGGTAGGTTTCCAGAGCGGCTGCCGTCAGGCTCCGGATTCGGCCGAAAAGGTCGATCTCCCAGGAACTGATTCCCAGGGCCGCGTCGAACTGGTTCGACGTCGTAGCCGCCCCCGAAGAGGTGAAGTCGCCGGGCGTGCGCACCCGGATGGCATCGGCAGTCCCGTCGACGGTCGGCAGGATGGAGGCCCGTTGTATGCCGTAGAGGGCACGGGCCCTTTCCACGTTCAATGCGGCTGTCCGCAGATCGCGATTGTTTTTCAGAGTCATTGCAATGAGGGCCTGGAGCCGTTCGTCCGTAAAGAACTCGCGCCACTTTATATCGGGAGCTGCAGGGCCTTCCTTGTTTTCCGTGTAGGCGGGACCGGTCGGCCATGCGGCAGGAACCGGAGCCTCGGGTCGCGTATATTTGGGAATCATCGTGCAGCCGCCGAGAAAAGAGGCTGTCACAAAGAGTAAAAACGTCTTCCGTATCATCTTATTGCGCCTCCGGATGGTTCCCGGCGGGTGAAGCGGGGCTTGCCGCGCCGGCGCCCTTCTTCTTCCTGCCAAAAAGCTGAACCACGGTAACGTAAAACAGGGGGATAAACGGCGTCGCCAGGAAGGTTGCGGCTATCATCCCGCCCAGTACGCCGGTTCCGATGGCCGTCTGCGCGCCCGCGCCGGCCCCGTTGGCCATTGCGAGCGGGAGGACGCCGAAACCGAACGCCATCGAAGTCATGACAATCGGGCGGACCCTCAACTTGGCCCCTTCCAGGGTGGCCTCGATCAACGGCGTTCCCTCCTGGACTTTGGCCATGGCGAACTGGACGATCAGGATCGCGTTCTTGGTCGTCAGGCCCAGAACCGTGAGAAGCCCGATCTGGAAGTAGACATCGTTGGGGAAGCCCCGGAGCGTCGAGGCAACCACACCTCCGATTACACCGAGCGGCAGTATGAGCATGATCGAAATGGGAACGGTCCAGCTCTCATACAGCGCCGCCAGGCAGAGGAAGATAACGATCATGGAAAAGGCGTACAGAAGCGACGCCTGGGACTTTGCCATCCGTTCCTGGTAGGAAAGTCCGGTCCAGTCGAAACCGATTCCCTTCGGCAGCTTGGAGGCCATTTCCTCCATCGCCTGCATCGCCTCGCCCGAGCTCCTTCCCTGTGGAGCCTCCCCCCAGATATTCAGGGAAGGAAAGCTGTTGAACCGCTCGAGCCGCGGGGATCCGAAGAACCAGTGGCCCGAGGCGAAGGAGGAAAACGGTGTCATGGTACCCTTGTCGTTTCGGACATAGAGGCGTTCGAGGTCCTTCGGGAGCATGCGGTAGGCCGAGTCGGCCTGGAGGTAGACCCGCTTGATGCGCCCGCCCTGGATGAAGTCGTTCACATAGGCGCCGCCGAATGCAGCCGAAATAGTGCCGTGAATGGAATCGATCGGGAGGCCCAGGGCCCCGGCTTTCCCCCAGTCCACATCGACACGGTACTGGGGCACGTCTTCGAGCCCGTTCGGGCGAACGCGGATCAGCCGCGGGTCCTTGGCGGCCATGCCGAGCAACTGGTTGCGCGCGGCCATCAGGGCCTCATGCCCCAGCCCCGCCCTGTCCTGCAACTGGAAATCGAATCCACCGGCCTGGCCAAGCTCCCGGACTGCAGGCGGGGGAAAGGCGATGACCTGGGCGGTGCGGGAATTCATGAACCTGCGCATGGCACGTTTGAGCACGGCGGTCACTTTCAGATCGTCACTCTGGCGCAGGGCCCAATCCCTGAGCGAAACGAACCCAAGACCGACATTCTGCCCCGTTCCGGAAAAGCCTCTGCCGGCGAGGGTAAAGCAATTCTGCACCGCATCCTTTTCGTCGACCAGAAAGTAGTCCCGGACCGGTATCAGCGCCTCCGCCGTCTGCTCGAGGGTCGAACCGGCGGGGAGCGTCACCTGGAAGTACATGGTGCCCTGGTCCTCATTGGGAAGATAGGATGTCGGCATTCTGTAGAAGAGAACACCCAGGACAATCACGATCAGCATGTACAGGAAGATGTACCTGAGCTTTCTCCCGATGATATGGCCGACCATGGACTGATACCCGTCCCTGGCCTTGCGGAATGACCGGTCGAACCATCGGAAAAAGGGGCGGAACAGGCGGAAACCGCTTTCGGAGGGCTCGTGCCCCTTCGGGACCTGTTTGAGCAGGGACGCGCAAAGGACCGGGGTAAGAATCAGGGCCACCACCACCGAAAGCAGCATGGCTGCGATGAGGGTCACTGAAAACTGACGGTAGATGACGCCTGTGGAGCCGGTGAAAAAGGCCATGGGACCGAAAACGGCCGCGAGCACAAGTCCGATCCCTATCAGAGCACTCGTGATCTCCTCCATCGACTTGCGGGTCGCCTCCATCGGCGGCAGCCCCTCCTCGGCCATCACCCGCTCCACGTTTTCCACAACGACGATGGCGTCGTCGACCAGAAGGCCGATTGCCAGCACCATTGCAAACATGGTCAGCATGTTGACGGAGAACCCGAATGCCGCCAGGACGGCGAAAGTTCCGAGAATGACGACCGGCACGGCAAGGGTGGGAATCAGCGTGGCCCGGATGTTGCCCATGAAGAGGTACATGACGAGAAACACGAGCAGAATGGCTTCAAAAAGCGTCTTGACCACTTCGTCAATGGCAACCTTCACGAAGGGAGTCGTATCATACGGATACACCACCTTCATGCCGGGCGGGAAATATCTCGAAAGCTCCTGCAGCTTCGCCTTGATGGCATCGGCCGTCTCCAGGGCATTGGCGCCCGGAGCCTGTCGGATCGCCAGACCGCTCGAAGGCTTGCCGTTGAAAAGCTGCTGGGTGCCGTACCTTTCGGTGCCCAGTTCGGTGCGGCCGACGTCGCTGACGCGCACTATGGAGCCGTCATAATTCGTGAGCAGCGGTATGGCCGCAAACTGTTCCGGTGTCTTGAGCAGGTTCTGTACGATAATGGATGCGTTCATACGCTGGCCGTTAACGGCCGGCGCTCCGCCGAACTGGCCGGCCGAAACTTCCACGTTGTAGGACTGGAGCTTCTGGATGACATCGGACACGGTGAGGCGGTAATTGGTCAATTTGTCGGGGTCCAGCCAGACCCGCATGGAATACTGGGAGCTGAAGGTCTCCACTTCCCCCACGCCCGGCACCCGCGCCAGGACCTCCTGGAGGCTGGTTTGAGCATAGTCGGACAGGTCGAAATCGTTCATGCTGCCGTCTTCGGAGACAAGCCCGACGATGAGGAGCCAGTTCCTGGTCGACTTGCTGACCTTGACGCCCTGGTTCTGGACCACGGTCGGCAAACTCGCCATGGCAAGCTGGAGTTTGTTCTGCACCTGCGCCCAGGCGAGGTCGGGGTCGGTCCCCGGAGCAAAGGTGAGTTCGATTCTCCCGCTGCCGGACGCGTCGCTGGTAGCCGTCATGTAGAGCAGCTTGTCGAACCCGGTCATCCTCTGCTCGATTATCTGGACGACGCTGTTCTCGACGGTTTCGGCAGAAGCCCCGGGGTAGTAGGCATCTATGGCGATCGAAGGAGGAGCAATAGGCGGATATTGGGCAATCGGCAGGGTGTAGATCGCCAGCCCGCCGGCCAGCATCATGATAATGGCGATAACCCAGGCGAAGACCGGGCGATCCAGGAAAAATTTCGATAACATCGTGGTCCCCCCTAACGCTTTTCGGCCGGCGCAGGGTTCGTGTTTCCGCCTTCCGCGCCGCCTTTGGCGCCGTTCAAGGGAACGGCCTTCACGGTTGCACCCGCACGCACGTTCTGCATGCCTTCCACGATCACTTTATCGCCGACGTTGAGGCCGGAAGAGATAAGCCACTTGTCGCCTATGGCGCGATTGAGCGCCAGAACGCGCTGCTGGACCGTGCCGGAATCATCCACCACCAGTGCGACGGGCTCTCCCTTGGCGTTGCGGCTGACTCCCTGCTGGGGCGCAAGGATGGCCTGTGCCGCGATTCCCTCCTGCACGACGGCCCGCACGAACATACCCGGCAGCAATAGATGCTCGGGGTTCGGCACGACAATGCGCAAAGTGAAAGAACCGGTTGCCTGGTCCACGGTGACTTCCCGGAACTGCAGCTGGCCCTTGTGCTGATAGGGTGTGCCGTCCTCGAGCAGTATCGGGACGCTTTTCGCTTTTTCCTTGTCCGTGGTGAGGCGGCCGGCGTCCAGGTTGCGCTTCAGCCGCAGCAGATCGGCGGACGACTGGGTCACGTCGACGTAAATGGGGTCCAGCTGGTGAATGGCTGCAAGGGGCAGGGCCTGGTAGGCGGTAACAAGGGCGCCGTCCGTCACGCTGGACCGGCCGATCCGTCCGGAGATGGGAGCCGTGACCCTGGTGTAGCCCAGGTTGATGCGGGCGGCCTCGACAGCCGTTTTCCAGTATTCGATTTCCGCCTGCGCCTGTCCGACGGCGGCTTCCGCGTCGTCATAGTCCTGCCGGCTGACCGCCTTATCGACGAGCAGCTCCCTGTATCGCTCGACCTTGGACCGGATTGCCGGAAGGTTGGCCTGTGCCTTGCCAAGCGACGCCTTCGCGGAATCCAGGGCCACCTGGAACGGGGCGGGATCGATCTGGTAGAGCAGTTCACCTGCCTTTACATCCGAGCCTTCCTTGAAAAGGCGCTTCTGGATGATTCCGTTCACCTGCGGGCGGATCTCCGCAACAATGTGGGCGGCGGTGCGCCCCGGCAGATCGGTCGTAAGCTCGACCTGTTGCGCTTCGATAGTCACGGTGGCTACTTCGGGAACAGGGGCCTTGGCAACCTGCTGGCTGTGCCCGACGTCGCAGCCCGCCAGCAGAAGCGCGCCCGAGACGGCCAGACACGCCTGCTTCCATCGGTTCCTTCCATCGGCATTTCCGTAAAACATATGTACCTCTCTGAGAAGACTGGTAATGAGGATGTCGATACGATTCCGGGATTTCATGATTCAACCATGCCTTTGATGAAAATGTCTAAAATTGCTTGCGGGTCCTCCGGGTAGTGATGCCGCTCCGGCGAGTCGTACCAGAGAAGAAGAAACGCATCGACGGTGCTGTCGAGGGCGGCGGCCAGGTGGAGGGAATCGGCAGTTCTCCTGAAACGCCCGCTGTCGAATCCGTGTTCGAATATGGAAGCAAGTTTTTCCAGGAAGGCGAAATGCCTCTTCCTCAGTTCTTCGTCCAGGCCGGCTTTGATGTTGAAGCTCACCCCCCTGCGCTCCGCCAGCATGAGACGTACAAAAGCGAGATTATCGCGAAACCGCTTGATCCTGATCCGGACGTAGTTCAGCAACTTCTCTACATCGTCTTCAGGTTCCTCGATCGCTCGCGTGATGGCTTCGTAGAACCTGTCGCTCTGCTCCAGAACAAGGGCTTTATAGAGGGACTCCTTATTTTCGAAGAACCTGTACAGAGTTCCGATGGCGAACTCCGCCGTCTCTGCGACTTCGTGCATGGATACGTTGTGATATCCCTTCTGCGAAAAGAGATCGCGTGCGGACGTCAGAATCTCCTGGCGCTGGCGCAGTTTCTCGCGTTCCCGCCGTGGTAACCTTGCGCTTTCCATATACGTGCCCTCTGGCTCGGCTGAGCGTAAATAGTATAATTTGAAATCAGCATCTAAAATGTGACGTCGCATTCTAAGTTGATCGTTCTCAAACTACAAGAGTTTTCAAATCGACCCCATTGTGGCAGTCTCCTCCGGCCCGGCTGCTCGCACCCGGGCCGCTTGTCGACAGATTTTTTCTGCGAAAGGGAGATGGTTGCTGAGACTTTAGGGAGCGGCTTCCTGCCGCAATGATTTAATTTGGCGAAAAACTCCTGCTGCTAATTTCGACATCCGATAAGAAACGGAACCCGGGAACCGAACCGCAGAGTGCCTGGATCGGCCGGCCGATAATTTCGAAAAAGGTCATCCTTCACTATCCCGTTGGAATGGTGAATACGAATTTCGACCCACCCTCCGCCGCCTCATACCGGATATCCCCGCCGTGTTTATGTATGATCTCCCGCACCAGGTACAGTCCCAGACCCGTTCCGTCGACCTTTCCCGCCGTGCCCCCGATGCGGCCGAATTTGGTGAAAATCATGTCGCGCGACTCCTTCGGGACGGGCTCCCCGCTGTTGTAGACATGCAGGCGATAGAAATGCCCCTGCTCTTCATATCCAAAAGAAACGATGCATCCCCTGCCGCCGTATTGAACGGCGTTCCGGAAGAGATTCCGATAGACGCTTCGGAGCCATCTCCCGGAGGCATGGATAGTAACCGCGCCTTTCCTGATGGGCTTCCCCCGGTTTTCGACCGTGATCCTCTCTGCAAGGAAATCCTCCGTGAATTCTTCCAATATCGGGTCGATGATATCCTCGCGCAAATCAAGCGATTCCTTTCGAATTTCGCCGATGCCGTCCACTATGGCAGCCCTGCCCAGGCAATCCTCGGCAATGCCGGCAAGCCGGACCGTTTGCGCCAGCAAGCCCTGCAGTCTGTCGGCAACGCCATCGTCCATGCTTCCGAATGCACCGCGCACTAGGAGCTTGAGGCCGGCCGCCATGGTAGTCAGCGGCCCTCTCAGATCGTGCGACAGGATCATGAGGGTTTGCGAAACCCGCTGCCTGAGATCGCCAATGCGCTGTTCCAGGTCTTTGTTCGCCTCGTGCAACTCGCATTGCCGGGTCATATCCCGCAGCAGGGCGTAACAAAGGAGGGTTCCATCCCGTTCCGTCCCGATCACGGCCGAGATGGTTGCAGGGAAGCAACTTCCATCCTTCCTCTGCATTTGCATTTCCATATCTTTGACGAATCCCTCCGCCTGGAGCCCTTCCCACAGGGAACGCCATCCGGCGTGAAGGAAAAGCGAGGCAATCGAGCCTGCTGCACACATCTCTTTTACGCCCGTATAACGAAACATTCGGGCTCCCGCCTCATTGACCTCGATAATCTTTCCGTCGGACGCCGCGGTAAAAAGCATATCTCCCAGCCCGCCCAACAACTTCCCATACCCGGCCCCTGATAATGAGAGCATTCTTTTCAAAGATTCCTTCCCTTCAGCAACGCGCAAAACAGGCGGTCACAAACCCTCTTTATGCTTGACCGGGCTTTTTCAGGCTGCATCACTTCCCTTGCCGGCAACACCTCCCGTACTTCGGAGGGCGAATATTCCTGCCAGAGAGTGTGCGTTACCATGGCGAGTTCGCCCGCAACGCGGCTCAGTTCGCGTCCCAGCGGGCTCATGCGGTCTTCGGGCACGGTTTCCGACCGCCATAGGATGTGGATTTTGAGTTCGCTGTCCAGGGTGTTGCCATAGACTGTCAACTTTGTGGATCCGGAACGGTGGATATGGGTGCAGGTTTCAAGTATGCGTACCTTTTCCCGCGGACCGACTGCATGCACGTGCAGGATTTCAAGCCATTCCATGTCTTCCTCATGTTCGTTTTCGTCAGGGGCATCCACTCGGTTCACCGGCAGGTCATTCCTGCTCGATCCAAAGGCTGTGACTTATGAGTCCGAGACTGCCGAGCGCGGACATCACCTCGTTTCCCAAAACACTCGGATGCCCCGGGTCGGACTTCCAGCGCAGATGGATGCTGA
>JAEZXS010000103.1 GCA_023442755.1 Pseudomonadota bacterium
ATAAAGAACCTTTAACAATGAGCCTTGATTGTTTGGAAGCCGAGCTTCCAAACCGGCAAGGGGTATACCCGGTCCCGTCGGCAGACGAGGGAACGCTGAAAACTGTCATACCCTATAACGAGCAATAATTAACAGTGCACTGACTAGAAATCGGACAACTTCTCATCATCAAAGGGAATCAGCTTCTCCGGCCGCGTTCGCTTCGCCGGAAAATGTGGCTTCTTCTCACCTCCGTTCCGGACGGGCGGCCTGGATTTGTTCCCGGCAGGCCGCTTCGCATTTCCCCTTGCGGTGCTTTCCGCAGGTTTGACCGGCACAGGCATGGCGGAATGCGTTCCGTCCATCAGCGCCTTCAGCCCCCCCACAAGCGCTTGCATCTGTACGGCCTGGGTGCTCATCGTCTCGGATGCCGCGGCGGACTGTTCGGCGTTCGCGGCATTCTGCTGAACTACGGCATCCATCTCGCCAACCGCTTTGTTCACCTGTTCTATTCCCTGGGCCTGCTCCTGCGAAGCCGAAGTGATTTCCGACACCAGGTAGTCGGATCTTTCGACATTAACCTCCACATCACGAAATTCTTTTTCCGTACCCCGGACCAGTTCCGATCCTTCCTTGATTTTCGTTACCGTGCCCTCGATGAGACCGGCGGTGTTCCGCGCGGCTTCGGCGGCTCTCAGTGCGAGGTTGCGCACTTCGTCCGCAACCACGGCGAAACCCGCGCCGGCTTCTCCTGCGCGCGCGGCCTCAACGGCTGCATTGAGCGCGAGCAGATTGGTCTGGAAAGCAATCTCGTCGATCGTCCTGATGATTTTCGAGGTCTCTTCACTCGCCCTGGATATCTCCCCCATCGAGGCGGTCAGTTTCTGCATGGAGCGGCCGGCGCGGGCTACCGATTCCCTGGTTCCGGCCATAAGCCGGTTGGCCTCGTTGGCGTTCTCTTCATTCTGCTTTGTCATCGAAGCCATCTCTTCGAGCGATGCCGATGTCTGCTCTATGGAAGCCGCCTGCTCGGTTGCCCCCTCCGCAAGCTGCCGGCCGGCCGACGAAATCTGTTCGGCCGCGCTGGAGACCTCATCGGCGCTCCTGTTCAGAGAACCCATGGAGTCAAGCATGGGTTTGACGATGGAGCGGGCCAGGAAATAGCCCGCGGCAACCATGAGGAGGCCGATCATGAGCACCGAAATCAGAACGGCGGAGGTGACATTCCGGGACGCGTCCTCGATGAGCCTTCTTTCGAGCCCGATAAACAGCATCCCCACGATTTTCCCATCCGCACCATAGACGGGCCAATACGCCGTGTTGTAGGCTTTTCCCTCTATGGTATTTCTGTCGAGCCACTTCTTTCCCTGCTTGAGCACCGTCTCTACGATCCTGGCATTGTCCAGCTTTGTCCCGATGAGACGCTTTCCGTTCTTCTCCAGCGTAGTGGAAACGCGCTCATCGCTCTGGAAGAAGGTACACTCGGCGCGGTACCGCTTCTTTACTCCATCGACGAAATTGGTATTCGCGGTGAGATCCAATCCGGGGGTAATGGTTCCGACGATACGGCCTTCAAACTTGACGGGTGCTCCCGCCCGAAGCGAGAGCTTGACCATCGTACCCGCTTCGATTCCCACAGAGACTTCCCCTGCGAGAGCCTTTCGGACATTGAGCTGGTTGGCAACGCTGTCGCCGACTTTATCCGAATGACCGCGGGCAACCACCTTTCCTTCATCGTCGGCAATCGTCAAAACGGCCAGTCCATTGTTGGTCATCAGGGCCTTCCCGGCCTGGCGCAGGTAGGCTGCGTCCTTTTTGGCGAGGGCTTCGGCCAGGTCGGGGCGGGAGGCAAAGGACACGGCATGTTCTTTGATCGATCGAAATGTGTCGTCAACGTTGCCCTGAACAGCGGTCGCTATCAGGTCGATATTGTTTTCAGCCTGCTCGTCAAATCCACTGGAGAAGAAATAGAACGCCGAACCGAAGGTTATGCCGCCGACCACGAGGACAACAAGGACAACGAGGGCAACGATCTTTCCCGAGAATGAAACGCGCAGATGTCTCATCTAGATTCCTTTGGCAGTTGATGCACGGTCACCTGAAATTTACCTCAATAGGCATTCTCCAAGACGGAGAAGTATTGCCTAACAATAGTTCGGCATCTTTATGGAAGAAATAAACCAAAAAGCAGGTAAGTCCCGACCTTTTCCAGCCTAAAACAGAGAGACGACGCCCTTCCGCGCCGCTTCACCCTGGTCTGGCGGCATCGGCCTCAGCTCCGAATCAGGGCGCGGCGATGTTTGCGCACATGATATGCTGATGAGGATCATTCCTGGATATTGGGCGGGCAAGCAAGTCCCGGAGAGGGCCGTTGAAGTTGAAAGCTGCGCAAACCAAGCGTTCATATAAGCCGTTGTATCACCTTATTCATAGCAGCCGGTCGAGCGTAATCGGCAGGCTCCGGATGCGTTTCCCGGTGGCATGGAACACGGCGTTGGCAATAGCCGCCGCCACGCCGACCACGCCTATTTCGCCCAAGCCCTTGCTCCCGAGCGGATTTACGATGCGGTCGCATTCTTCGATGAAAATCACCTCTATGTCATGCACGTCGGGGGTTACCGCGACATAGTACTCTGCCAGGTTGTGATTCATAAAGCGCCCAAGATCGTGGTCGAGCGCGCTTTCTTCTTCGAGCGCCATGCCGATGCCCATGACGATCCCGCCCGTCAGCTGGCTGCGAGCCGTCTTCGGGTTCAGAATGCGGCCGCCCGCAATGGCGCTTACCACGCGCGAAACGCGGATCACACCAAGCTCCTCGTCGACCCTGACCTCGGCAAAAATCGCCGAATGCGCCATGCGCGAATATTTCTCGTGCTCCTCAGACGGTCCGGTGCGCACGTCCTCTTCGATGGCCACACCCCCGCCTGCGCGCATGACCGCCTTGATCGCAACGCGCCGGGACGGATCTTTTCTTGAAGCGATCTGCCGGTCAGCAAATACCACGTCCGCAGGTTCGATTCCTTCCAGGGGCGAGTTGTCGATCTTTCGGGCCAGATGAAGGAGTCTTTGTCCCACCTTCTCACATGCTGCCCTGACTGCGGTGCCGATCGTGGACGCCAGCCATGATCCGCCTTCTACCGGGGACTCCGGAAGAGATGAGTCACCGTGCTGGAAAGTAACGTCCTCGAGAGGCAGTCCGAGAGTCTCGGCTGCGATCTGGGTCATTACCGTGCAGGTTCCCGTCCCGATGTCGGACGCCGCGCTGCTGACGGTGAGCCTGCCGTCCGCGGTGAGGACCGCTTTTGCAGCCGCGCCCATCGTGAAGGCTTCCCATATGCCTCCCGCCATGCCCCATCCGATGAGGTCACGGCCATCACGCATGGAACGCGGCCGCGGATCGCGGCGAGCCCAGCCGAAGCGCTCGGCGCCCCGGCGGTAGCAGGTGCGAAGCTCTTTGCTCGAAAAGGGCTTGTCCGCGTTTCCGTCCCTTTCCGCATAATTTTTCAGCCTCAGTTCAACGGGGTCGATGACGGCTTCCACCGCCAGTTCGTCCATGGCGCATTCGAGCGCATACATTCCCCAGGTCGCTCCAGGGGCTCGCATGTCACCCGGTGTATGCAGGTCCAGCTTTGCTACCCGGTGTGAGAGCCTGACGTTTTCGCAGCTGTAGATCACGCCCGACCAGTCGACCACCGTCTCGCTGTAGTCCTCGAAGCGCGAGGTCTCCGCTATCGCCTCGTGGATAACGGCATCGAGGCGTCCGTCCCGGGCCGCGCCGAGAGCGACTCGCTGCCAGGTTGCAGGACGATGCGTGAAGCTGAACATCTGCTGGCGCGTCATGGAAACCCGCACGGAGCGTTTCAGTTCCCGCGCCGCCATTACGGCAAGGTAGACCTGGTACCCCGGACGCAGCCCGGACCCGAAGCCGCCGCCCATGAATTTCGAAACGACGCGCAGATCGTCCGGGGAACAGCCAAACACCCTGCACAGATAGCCCTGTACGTTCTGCACACCCTGAGTCTTGTCGTAGACGGTCATCCTGCCGTCTTCTTCCCGGACCACGGTCGTTCCAAACAGCTCCATGGGGTTGTGGTGCTCGTCGGGCGCACGGTACTGGGCATCGATCCTGACCGCCGCCGAGGCAAAGGCCTCATCGGGCTTTCCTCGCGGGCCGGGCGGCCGGGGGATGCCGTTTCTCGGCTCCGGATCGCATGCATTCGCGAGTTCCGCCTCAAGGTCGGTGGCATGCGGTTCCCGCTCGTATTCCACGCTGATGAGCGAAGCCGCGTAGCGCGCAAGTTCGAAGCTTTCGGCAACCACCAGCGCGACAGGCTGCATACTGAAATGAATGCGGTTGCCGCAGAGCGGGCGAAAGGGAGAACCCGGGGGCGCCACGTCGTCCCGGTAATCCTCGTCGGGAAGATCGCAACCCGGGCAGTTTTCGTGGGTGAAAACCCGGAGAACGCCCGGCAGTTCCCGTGCCGCGCGGGTGTCGACAGAGGTGATCGTGCCTCGGGCAATCGCGCTGGAAACGATGCATCCATGAGCGAGGTCCCGCACATTGTATTCGGCGGCGTACCTGCCGCTGCCGGTCACTTTTGCGCGTCCGTCGACGCGGCTTGTCGGCTTGCCGATATATTCGGTCGTCATGAGCGATCCTCCCCGGCGGCAGCGAGGCCAAGGGCGCGAACTATGGCGCGCCTGGCCAGTTCGATCTTGAAACCGTTATGGGCAAAAGCCTGCGCGTCCTTGAGCAGAGCGTCGGCGGCTTTCCGGAAGTTTTGCGCATCGGGCCTCCGCCCGAGCAGCAGGGCTTCCGCATTCCGGTCGCGCCAGGGCTTGTGGGCAACACCACCCAGGGCTATTCTCACCTCGCTGATCCTCTCGCCCTCCATCTCGAGCGCGGCTGCGACCGAAACCAGCGAAAAAGCGAATGCCGCCCGATCACGGATTTTGAGGTAGCAATGGTTTCGGGCAAAGCCTTTTTTCGGCAGATCGACAGCCGTGATGATCTCATCGGGGCCGAGGTTGGTCTCGAGGTGCGGCGTGTCGCCGGGCAGGCGGTGGAAATCGCCGATCGGAATCGATCGCTCGCCCTTCGGCCCGATCACATGCACCACGGCTTCCAGGGCTGCCAGGGCAACGCACATATCGGAGGGATGCACGGCGATGCAATGACCGCTCGTTCCGAGAATCGCATGCGCGCGGTTGAGCCCCTTCCGGGCCGAACAGCCCGCGCCGGGCTCCCGCTTGTTGCAGCGCGTCGCAATATCATAAAAGTAGCAGCAGCGCGTTCGCTGCAGCAGGTTGCCGCCTACGGTCGCCACGTTGCGCAGCTGTGGGGAAGCGCCCGACAGGAACGCTCTGGAAAGCAGCGGATAGCGCCGCTCGACTTCTTCGTTGTATGCGGCCTCCGAGTTCGTCACGAGGGCTCCGAGCCGCAGTCCCCCATCGGCGCCTGGCCGGATATCGCCCAAAGGCAGGTGAGTGATGTCGATCAGCCGGTTCGGTCGTTCGACGTTTTCCTTCATCAGATCGATCAGGTTGGTGCCGCCGGCGATGAACCGGGCGGCTCCGGACGACGCGATCTCGCGTACCGCCGTCGCCACGTCGTCGACACGGGTATAGGAAAAGCTGATCATGGCTCGCCCCCTTCCTTCCGGCTGCGCATCCCCTGCTCCACGGCTGCTACAATACCTTGGTAGGCGCCGCACCGGCAGATGTTGCCGCTCATCAGCTCGCGGATTTCGTCCGGCGATTTTGCCCTGCCTTCTGCGATCAGGCCCACCGCAGAACATATCTGGCCGGGCGTGCAGTAGCCGCACTGAAAGGCGTCATGGTCGATGAACGCCTGCTGCACGGGGTGAAGCAATTCGCCTTCCGCCAGCCCCTCTATGGTGGTTATTTCGGCGCCGTCCTGCATGACCGCCAGCGTCAGGCAGGAATTGATGCGCATGCCGTTTACCAGGACCGTGCAGGCCCCGCACTGGCCGTGATCGCACCCTTTTTTCGTCCCGGTAAGGTTGAGGTGTTCGCGCAGAGCGTCGAGAAGAGTGGTCCACGGGGCAACCTCGATTTTCATCACGGCCCCGTTTACCGTAAGTATGATCTGATGCTTTTCAGGCAGGGAAGGTGTTGCTTTTCCAGGGGTATCGTTCATGCGCTCTCCTTTGCGGAAGTGGCGGACCGGGCGAGGAAAAGGAACGGAATGACATTGCAGTAAAATATAGGACTTCCCGGGAGCAAGGGAAGGGATCAAAAACTTTTCCGGGGCGGCTTTTAGCCGCAGGAGAAGCAAGCCGTTGAAGAAGAACGAATTATAAAGAAAAGGAGATGGTCCCGGTATTTTCTGCGGGAGCGGCTTGCAGCCGCGATTGGACAAGCGGAGCCCACTGAGGCCGGCATCACGCACCTGCACTTTGAGGGCTCTGAAAGTAAGGACCGCGGATTACGCGGATTTCTGCATTTGGAGAGGCAGCGGAGGATCGCTCTCGGGACCATGGCGGTCCCAGTTGTGCGAAGGCAAAAGCAAAAAACGGTCTATCCGCAGATTTCGGGGATTTACGCAGATTTTCAAAGAAAGTGTAGTGCCCGTCCTTTCCTGATGCTTCCTCCATAATGGCCTCTTGGAAACTTCCTCTGAGACTTCCCCGTTTCACAAGCCTTTGCAGGCGAAGGCCCCTGCGGAATCGCAGAGGCCCGGCCCGAAAGTTCTGCTAAAAATCCCTCATTTCTTCATCATGGAAAGGGATCAGCTGCTCCGGCATAGTCTTCCCCACCTTCCCGTTCGCGCTTCCATTCCCCCAGGCTTTCCCCGCTTGCGAGGCCGGTTTCCCGAGGACGGCTTTTTCAACGGTAAATTCCGGATTCAGCAGCAGCCCATGTCCTGCCTTTTCCCGCCTTTTGATCAGGGCTGCGCTTCCCGGAACGGAAGTTCCATTCGCTGCGCCCCCGACGAGCACGGCCAACTCTTCCACGAACATATTCATTTGCATGGCCTGGGCGCTCATTTCCTCGGAAGCCGAGGCCGATTCCTCCGCATTGGCCGCATTCTGCTGGACCACCTTGTCCATCTCGCTCACAGCCTTGTTTATCTGTTCGATTCCCTGCGACTGTTCGCTGGAGGCCGCGGCTATCTCGGCAACCAGTTCGTTCATCCTGGCCGAACCCTCTGCAACCCGGGTGAACTCGGCACTCGTTTTCGCAACGATTTCCGATCCTTCTTTGATCTTCTTCACGGTGCCGTCGATCAGGTTTGCCGTGGTCTTCGCCGCATCCGCTGCCCGCATCGCCAGGTTTCTGACCTCGTCGGCAACCACCGCAAATCCCGCGCCCGCCTCGCCCGCCCGGGCGGCTTCAACCGCAGCGTTCAGAGCGAGCAGGTTGGTCTGGAACGCTATTTCGTCTATCGTTTTGATTATTTTAGATGTTTCCTCGCTTGCCCTGGAAATATCGTCCATGGAACTGGTGAGTTCCGACATCGAAACATTCGCTTTCGCAACCACCTCACTAGTTTCCGACATCAGGCGATTAGCCTGGTTCGCGTGATCGGCATTCTGTTTCGTCATCGAAGCCATTTCCTCGAGAGAGGATGAGGTCTCCTCTATGGATGCCGCCTGCTCGGAAGCCCCCTCGGCAAGCTGCTGGCTGGAGCCGGATATCTGGCTGGATGCGGCGGAGACCTGGGCGGACGCCTCCGTCAACCCTTCCACAACCTGGTTGATCGGCCGTGTTAGGGAAAGAGCGATGTAAAGGCCGAGTAAAATGGCGAGGACCGTCCCGCACCCGGCGGCCGTCCAGGTGAACCACAAAGCGCCACGGGCAATGGACAGGTTACTGTTGGAGCTTTCCCGGGCCTGGCTTATCTTGAGTTCGAAAAGATTTCTGATGGCGGTTTCGGCCTGCCGGGCCACCTTCGCGCCGTCTCCCAGGAGAAGCGTGTAGGCCTCTTCTCTTCTCCCTTCGGCAGCAAGGCTGACTACCTTGTCCCGGACAGGGAAATACTGCGCAAACGCCGCTTTCAGCACCTCGAATTCCTTGCGAACCTCGCTGGTCTTGACCGACTCTTCGAACTTGGCCAGTGCTTCGTTTATCCCTTTATCGGCCTCTTTTATGCTGTCAAGAGGACCGGTTACATCCTTTTCGACGATATATTTATTTATAAAAACATCCTTTATGAATCCGCGCATCTTCTGAAATTGCGTGGCAAGCTCTCCCATTTGGCCGAGCGGCCTGGTATTGAAATCATACATTTCGTAGTCGGCCTGGTTTATGACCTGGATCCTGGAAGTGCCGATATACCCGATGAGAAGCGAAATCAGGGAAACCACAAAGAATCCGCCCACAATCTTGACGCTCAGTTTCACACTCTTCATTCGATATCTCCATTCCCTAAAGATGTATTCAAATCCGATCGGGCACAAACCTGATCAGGCAGTCCGGTCCAAGCCACGGTGTTGAGCATTTTGCCGATATCCGGCAAAATCCTGACGCTTCCTGCCATCTTGGCCATCTCGAGTATGTAGTACGTGCTCAGGTGATGCCGAAGATGGAAGTATCTTCGATAGCTTGAATCTGCTAAGGCCTTGCGCCCGCTAAGTCAATCCGGGGGCGAGATTGGGCATTAGGAACGGGAAAGCGCCCGGCGCCCATGCCTGCATATGCAAAAGTGATGCTGTATTGGGTGGTAAGGTATGATAATATCTGATTAAATCTCAAATGCACAAAAAGGAGCGATCGAGCCTGCCGGACGTGCGCTAACACCACTACCGGCGCTCAAAAATATTTTAAAAAATTGGGGATTCCATTTAAGCTCATACTGTTCCCTTGGCCGACTGATTAAGGAGAAAGATTGTTATGCGGGTGGAAGTTCGTCTGTACGCCACGTTGAGGCGGCACCATCCATCTGCCCCGGATGGAGTGCTCGTTGCAGATGTGCCGGAAGGAAGCACCGCGGGTGACGTGATTGCAAAAATGCGGGTCGATGCGAATGAAGTTCATATTCTGATGGTCAACGGCGTGAGCAGCTCTCCCGACAGGGTACTCGCCGAAGGCGATCGCCTGGGCCTGTTCCCCGCGGTGGGCGGTGGGTAGATGAGCCGGGAGGATGCGCTCGCATTATTGGCCCGGGGAGAGGTTCCAGAAAGATACCGGCGCAATACGGGGACGATCGGTCTCGACGGACAGGCGCGCCTTCTCGGAGCCCGCGTTGCCATTGTCGGCGCCGGAGGGCTTGGCGGGACCGTTATCGAACTTTTGGCCCGGCAGGGTGTGGGGTTCATGCGAATCATCGACGGTGACGTTTTTGCTTCGCACAACCTCAATCGGCAGCTGTTCGCAACCGAGCGGACCGTCGGGATGAACAAGGCGGCCGCTGCCGCCGAAAGGGTTTCCGAGGTCAATTCCGACGTGGAAACCCACGTCGTAACGGAAATGCTCGACGACGAAAATGCGACGGGCCTGCTCTCGGGAATGGATGTCATCGTCGATGCGCTGGATTCGATCCAGTGCCGGCTGCTGCTGTGCCGGATCGCCCGGATGCTTAAAATTCCGCTGGTGCACGCCGCCATTGCCGGCATGACCGGCCAAGTCGGGACCATAATGCCGGATGGCCCGGGACTGGAGAAAATTTACGCGAGAACCGGAAAATCGGACAGGGGAATCGAGGCGGTGCTGGGCAATCCGGCCGCCACTCCCGCTCTTGCGGCGGCAATTCAGGCCCAGGAGGTTGTCAAAATCCTGTGCGGCATCGGGAATATCATCGTCGGCAGGCTGCTCTATTTCGACACCGAACTGAATATCTATGAGTTTATCGATCTGGGATAATTTGCAGGCGGGGAAAGAAGTACTGGAAGATGTTTTCTAAGAAATCTTCACCCGCAAAAGAACCATGTCGTCAGGACTGCCGGAAGCCCGAAACGTATTCCAGTCCAACGGTTTTCCGCCGCGAAATACCCGGATTCCCTTCAGTTCCGAAAGCGGCAACCGATTCAGCACATCTTCGAGATTCCGTCTTCCTGCAAAGACCCCATCCTGGAGCAGTTTCTTCCCCACCAGATCGGTGAGGAAGTTGAAAAGCTTCAGCGTAATGAAACCCTCCGACGCTGCGGGGGCGTTTTCCGCTTCCGCGCAGTGGGAAATCTGGGCCCGAAGCGATGCATAGTATCCGCCCCGGCGCATCGTTGCGCCGACCAGGCCGGGCATCGCCGCGGAAAGAGCCAGGGTGCACCCGTCCTTCACGTAAGCGGTATCGAGGTCGTCAACCGGCTTTCCGTCCAGGAAGATCGTCTGGATTTTGTCCTGAATGAATTCGTCACTCAGTAGCAGCCGGCAGCGGAGAAAAGACTTTACGCTGCAGCCGACCTGGCTTCTCAGGGTGATGCCCTGCTGCAGGAGCTGGAAAAACTGCGGGAGTCGGGCCGATTCTACCGGGATTTCAAGCTCTGCCGCGTCCCGCGCAGCCCGCAAAGCACTTTTTCCGGCATCTTTGTCTATGTCGTTCATCTGCTTCCGCAAAAATCTTTTGATGGAAGTCTCCCGCCCCCCCATGTGAAAGGGGAGCGGAGAGGTCAATAATGTTCGCTCGCCGAGTCGAAATTGGCGGCTACCAGTTATACACGCTGTCGAGTTCTTCGTCCTTGACCTGGAAAACAATATTGTGCGGCGGAACCGACTCGGTTTTGAAAAATGCAGGAAGCCGGTCGTCCTGTGCTGTGAATCCCGCCCTGGCGTTGAAATCCCGCTCCATTTTCAGGACGCTTTTCCCCAGTTCGACAACACCGTTGCTGTCCAGGTTCAAACCATAGAAGGAATTGATCAGGTCGACAAGCGCTTGGAACGTGTCCGGCTGATCGAGTGCGGCAAATGCGATGAAAAGGCACATGCCGGTCGAGTCAACCGCCGCGGTGGCTATCTGCAGATTCCTCGAAAGCTCGACCTGCCCCTCGGGTTTAAGCGGATCGACTTTGCCGCCGACCCCGAGGATGTTCGTGGCCACGGCGTACCCCGAAGTATGATCCGCCCCCATCGTAGTGGTGGCATACGTTACACCGATTCCCTGCACGGCCCGGGGATCGTAGGCGGGCAGAGCCTGCCCCTTTACGACGGGAACCCTTTCGACCCCGAACACCTTGCCCGTAACGGCCGCACCGCTTCCCAGGATGCGTCCGAGCGGGGTACCCTTTCCGACCTGGTTCACCAGGTCGATGGCCCCTTCCGCATCCCCGAACTTGATGACGCCCGCTTCCATGGCCACCCCGACGGCGACACCCATCTCTATGG
>JAEZXS010000134.1 GCA_023442755.1 Pseudomonadota bacterium
CACCACGACAGGATGCGGCCCTCGGCAGACGGCGCAAGCTCGTTCGGCGCCCCTGCACAGGCGCTGCGAACGATGACGGCTCTTCCTATCGGCCGGAGAGTGACGGTGAGGGGCACCTTCACGCGCGATTCGGCCTATTTCTTACCGGCTGTCAGGTTCATTGTGGAATCGGGTTTTTCGAAGAACTGCTCGTATGAACCGGTGTTTCTGCCTTCACGCAATCCGCTGGCATTGAGGTGGCGCGATCTGCCAAGGATCATGACGGCATATGAAGATCTTGCCATTTTCTACGCCGCTGAATGGAACAATGGGCGGCCTTTCTGCCTGTGGGATTTCGACGATGCAGTGACACAGCTTGCACTGGGCCGGCCGAAACGGGCGCGGTGCGGTGCAGGTGCATCCACGGTGGCATTGACGGCCGAAGGCGATTTCTACGCCTGCCATATGTCGACAGGGATGGAGGGCGCCCTGGTGGGCAACCTTGCGGAAGGGTTTTCGGAAAGACTCAGAACGCCCTGGCTGGAGAGGTACGCGAATGGCAGGGCCGGTTGCGCGGATTGCTGGCTCGTGAGACTATGCGGAGGCGGGTGCAACACGCACGCGCTGTTCCACAATAAAAACCTTTCCCACCCCTACCGGCTCGAATGCGCGATCATGGAAATGCGCTTCAGGCTGGCTTTCTGGCTTCTTTCCGAGGTCCGCGGACTGCGTGAAGCCATTCGGAGCGCGCGCCATACGCTCAGCGATCCGTCCAGCGGCGGGCACTACACAGTTCCGCTTTGGAGCAGTGATCTCGTATGATGAACCTGGTATTTCCTCTATCCTGCCTGGCTACCGGCGAAATCACGCACTCCGCTTGAGGGGGCAGCGCCTCAAATCTCAAGAGCTTGAAAATCAAATTGATTGAATGCTTCTGAAAAATGGAGGTTTGTAATAGGGTTGAAAAACGAACGGCCGTCCTTTTTTGAAGGATGGCCAGCTAGAGAGGGTGAGTGATCGGACTTGAACCGACAGCCTCTGGGGCCACAACCCAGTGCTCTAACCAATTGAGCTACACCCACCGCAACAAACGAATTTAGTCTTTTAGCACTTTGGCGCGTAACAATCAAGCAGGAATTGGATTTCGATTGGAACCGGAAAACCTCGGGCAATCCGGGGGGATGCCCGCGGACCGCCGGAAACGCGTTCCGGTTGCGTCATTCTTGACCTTAATATAGCATGAAAGCTGGTGCGTTTTTTCCATTATTCAAACCAAAGGGGACTACATGGAAAAAAGAGAAGACATAATGGCAATAGCAAGGGCTTTCATGAGAAGCCGCATCATTTTGACTGCCGCCGAACTCGATTTATTTACCCATATCCAGCAGGGGGTTGCGTCTGCCGGAGCGCTGTCCGAAAGACTGAATCTCGACCGGCGAGCGCTCACACGCGTGCTGGATTGCCTGGTCAACTTCGACCTTCTTGAAAAGAAAGATGGGACTTACTCGCTTTCCGCGGAAGGCGCCTTCTTCTCTTCCATGCACCCGGCATCCAGCCTGCCGATGCTCCTGCATATGAACGCCCTGTGGGACGGCTGGAGCGGTTTGAGCGGGATTGTCCGGATGGGGGCGGAATCCAAACAGAAAACGCCCGTTGCAATGGCCCCCGAGGCACGAAAGGCGTTCATCGGAGCGATGCATGTCGTGGGGCGAAGCCTGTCGGAGGATGTCGCAGCATCTCTCGACCTGGGCGGCTTCCGCAAATTGATGGATATCGGAGGCGGATCGGGTACCTACACGATAGCTTTTCTGAAGCGGAATCCGAAAATGGGAGCGGTGCTGTTCGATTTGCCCGAGGTCGTCCTCATGGCCCGGGAGCGATTCGAATCGGAAGGGGTTTTGGGCAGGGCGGCAACGGTTGCCGGAGATTTTTATAAGGATGAACTGCCCCAAGGGTGCGACGTTGCATTGCTCTCGGCTATCATACACCAGAACAGCCGTGCTCAGAACGTCGATCTGTATCGCAAGATCTTCCGCGCCATAGACACAGGCGGAATGATAGTCATCCGGGATCATGTCATGGACGAAAGAAGGGTCTGGCCGCCGGAGGGGGCGCTTTTTGCCATAAACATGCTGGTCAATACTCGGGGCGGGGATACCTATACGTTTGCAGAGATCGAAGAGGATTTGAAGGATGCAGGGTTCCAGGAAATAAGAATGGTCAGGACCGGTGAGAGGATGGATTCCCTGGTGACGGCCGTGAAGCCGAAATGATGCGGGATAGCTGCCGCGGGGTGGACTTGCAGCCACGGAACCGTCCCATTTTGCGTCATCGCGGCTGCAAGCCGCAGTCTCACGAGATACTTACCGCCGGTTCGGCGGAATGCGGTACTTTTTCATCAGGCAATGATCCACGTCGCAATCTCGCTCGAAACCTGCATGAGTTTGGCGGGAACCCTGCCCATCTGGAACTGCACGACTTCGGACACTCCCCTCCTGCCGATCACCAGCGTACCGTACATCCCGTGGGTGGCTTCGTCCAGCAGGGCGGCCGCCCTGCTGCCAACTCCCGTAATGACCTTGGGCGTGATCTTTGCGGGGTTGATGCCTGCCGCCTGCAGATTTCTGGTCATTTTGGTAAAGATGGGGACAATTGCGCTCTGGGCGTTCTCGATAAGCTTGTGCGCGTATTCGTCGGGGAAGAGTTCATGATCGATGGGTTCGGGGTCCCTGATGATGTGGGCAAGAGTTACTGAAGGATCGCAGGCGTTCAGATTCTTTCCTACGAACTTCGTTGCGCGTGAGGCTCCGGCAGAGCTGTCCAGGCCGATGAGAATACGCCCGAGCTTGGGCTTTCCGCCCACGATGCAAAGGGTGGTATTGGTC
>JAEZXS010000235.1 GCA_023442755.1 Pseudomonadota bacterium
ATATACGACCTGGTAAAGGACACTCCCCGGTCAATAAAGAAAGAACTCACCCGGAAATACGGCCGTTTCAGAACAACACTTTTCTGGCTGCACACCTTCGAAGAACCCTTCAACAGTTCCTGGGAAATGGAGCTTCTGGCCGGATCGAGCCCCTTCGGACACGGCAGAGTGAGGTTCGTGAGCGCGCTGTGCTGCCTGCAGATGCAGAAAAATTAAAAACTCTTATTCCGCGATCCTGGTGTTCCTCGCAATCTTGAAGACGGACGAGAACTCCATCACCTTTTTTCCTTCGTCGTCGAAGATAGAAGCCTCTCCTTTCAGTATCCTGTCCTCCCTGCCGATTACCTTCGCCCTGGCGGTAAGGATCCCTTTTTTCACCGGCGCAAGGTATTTGGCTTCAAGGGAGATAGTCGCAAAGTGCGAGTTCGGGGCTATGATACTCTTGATGGCCATGACGACGGCGGTGTCGGCGAGGCTCACCAGCGCGCCGCCGTGCATCAGCTTGCCGCCCTGGGCAAAGTCTATCAGGAAGGGCATCGTCAGGACCGCCTCACCGTGGGCCGCTTCGACGATTTCCATGTGCAGCAGGCTCTCGAAAGGTGCACAGCTTATCCATTCGTCCATCTGAAAATGGTGAGGTCCCGTGGATTGCAGGACCGGTCTTTTGGCAGCTTCTGTCATTCTCAATATGGTCCTTTCCAATCTATCAGCCATTTCGTTTCTATCGTTCATCGAAGCCCCCGGGCCATGCGGATCGCTTCGGGGCGTTTTCGCAGCCACCAGATCATCAACGGCGTGGGGAGTCCGCCAAGCCCTATACTTATCCATGCGAGTCCCCAGCCCAAGCCGTCGTTGCCGGACGCCCCCCCTCGCATCAGGTCGAGCACAAGTCCGAACACCCAGGGGCTTACCACGCCCGCGCCAAACCCCATCACGGAGCGCACCGCGTAGGCAGCGCCGATGTATCTCGGTTCGACGAGTTCCGTCAGCGCAGTCGAATAGATGGAGGAATCGGCTATCGAAGCAAGATTATATATCGCCGCCACCGCAAACAGAACCATGAGCGGCCAGCCGAGCATCCAGCCGAAGGAGAAGGAGAACGCAAGGCTGATGCAGGAAAAGAGCATCATGGACAGGGACCTTCCCCACTTGTCGGACAGCGTGCCGCCGATAAGGCTTCCGAGCATGCTGGTGAAGTAGGTTAGGCCGGATAAGAGGACGCCCAGGCCGACCGTCGAGGCGGTCGCCAATCCACCGGCGGCGGTCCGGGTAGCCGCGGCGAGATAAGCGGGCAGCCAGGCCCACATGCCGAGGAGTTCCCAGCAGTGAAAGCTGTACGCGAGCATTGAGAGCAGAGCGGCCTTGTTGCGCATGACTGCGGGCATTTCCTGCCATATCTGCCTGCCCCCGTAGGCGGCATGGACGAGGTTCGGGACATTGCGCATTGCCCAGACCGAGATTGCCAGTCCCACCATCGGCATGCTGCAGGTAACGAGGAAAGCGAGCCGCCAGCCACCGATCGGAAAAAGCCGGCTGGACAGGATGATTGAGAGAGCATACCCGAAGGAGCCGGCCGCAACATAATAGCCCATGGCGCGCCCCCGGGTCGCCGGCGGGAAGCGCTCCGCGATGAGGGTGAGTCCGGGGGTGTAGGACCCGCCGGAGCACAGCCCGGCGATGCCGTAAAGGACGACGCCCGACGGGAAGCTCGCGGAGAAGACCGCGAAAACAAGAGCGCTGAAGCTCGCGGCTACGGCGCTCCACATGTATGTGCGTTTTGCTCCGAACCTGTCGCCGAGGAACCCGACTATGAAAAGAGACACCAGGTAGCCGAGATGCCAGGCCGACTGCACCATTCCGGCCTGCGCCGCGCTCATCGACCAGTCGGTTCTGAGCAGCGGCAGGGCGGCTGCGTAGGCGGTGAAGATGAAGCTGAAGCACGCCCTCGCGCAGCAGAACTGGGCGAGCCACCGAATGTCGCGTGCAAGGGAGGTTTCTCCGCCCAGGCTGAGAGCGGCAGTCTCCTGCCCGGTTTTACCGGTCCCGGGACCCTGATTGTGTGAGCGCGGGAAAAGCATGCAGCCAACCTCGCCGGGATTGCGCAATATATTCCGCCAGAGATGCATAGCATTACCGAAATCCGCCGCAAACTCAATACCCGAATGGCTTTTTCGAGATTGCCGAGTGGGACAATCCTGTCGCTTGACACCCGGGATTGGGGTTCTATCTTTTGATTTTCAGCTATTAAGGGAAGGGCCGGGCTGCAATTCGGAGACTAATCCGTGATGCTTTTCCGTCAAGAAAGACGACAGGTTTGCCCGGCTTTCTCCGTAAGGTTTTGACCGTAACACTGAAGAGGAGTTCATCGATGGCAGAGTACAAGTACGGATACGCAGAAGAAACTCCCGAAGCGACAACCGGGGAAGTCCCGGCAGGGCGCTCGACCGGCGTCGGTTTTCAGACCATACGCCGGATAGAATCGGGCATTTTGGACCTGGCCAGGAACACGGTAACGGATACGCTGAGGGCGACTGGAGCCGTTGCAAACGAGGCTGTGAGCGTGAGCAGCGATGTCTTGAAGGGCACCGCGGTCGCGGTGGATGACACCGGGACAGTTTTACTGGGCAGCACGAAGAAGCTGGCGAAAAACCTCATCCTGGGGGTCAGCGATGTGGGCGGGGACGCGATTGTCGCGGCCGGGCAGACTGCCCGGACAGCAGTTCGGGGAGCCGCCGACGTGGGTGCGGATGTCGCCGTGGTGGCCAGAAGAACGGTGGAAGGCGTTCTCGATGCAACGAAGCAGGTGGGCGGAAGCGTCGAGGAGGCAGCCAAATCCGCAGTCGGTGGAGCGATCAACGCGGCGGGCTACATCGGCGAGAGCGCGGTTATTGCCGTCAGGAGAATACTGGTCGGCGTGGTGGACGGAGTGAAAGAAGTTGCGGCAACGGCGCTTCCGAAGTCCGATCGGCAACCCGGCCCCAAACCCCTTATTACCGAGTGACGTACGCACGTCCGAACACGAAATTTTCGCCGATAGCCGGGAATGCGCCGGTTTGGCCCATTCCTCCCATGGGCTGTCGCTGAAGAGCGGCCATTTCCCGGATACAGTACCTTCTCCTTTCCCGCAATTTTCCTCAAGCAGATTACAAAAATCTCGGCATAAATCCCCGCCGGCTCATTCATCGCCCTTGAAATAGGATTTGCGATGAATACTATCCTTAAATATAATTTAGCCAAAATGGTAACCCTAATCCCACACTTGCTTGGACAAGTATGTACAAGAAGTATTTCGGCCTCAGGAAAGCTCCTTTCTCGATCGCCCCCGATCCCCGGTATCTGTACATGAGCGAACAGCATCGTGAGGCGCTGGCTCACCTGCTGTACGGGATAAAGAACGACGCCGGGTTCGCGCTGCTCACCGGAGAAGTGGGAACGGGAAAAACCACGATCTGCAGGCGCCTGCTCGAACGCATTCCGAAAAACTGCGTCGTGGCCTTCGTCATCAACCCGAACCTTTCGGTCGAGGAATTGCTTGCGACCATCTGCGACGAGTTCGGCATCGAATACCCGAAGCGGAAGCCGAGCATCAAGCTCTTCGTCGACCGCATAAACGCGTACCTGCTCGAAGCCCACGCCAACAGGCAGACCGCTCTTCTCATCATAGACGAGGCGCAGAACCTCAGCCGGGAAGTGCTGGAACAAGTCCGGCTTCTGACCAACCTCGAGACCAGCGAACGGAAGCTGCTCCAAATCATTCTGCTGGGCCAGCCCGAACTCAGGGAGAAGCTGGCCTCTCCCGGACTGAAGCAGTTGTCGCAGCGCATCATTGCCCGGTACCACCTGGGACCGCTTTCCAAGCCGGACGTCGAAATGTACGTGAACCACCGGCTCGAGGTGGCCGGCAGGAAGGGAGAACTTTTCACCCGTTCCAGCCTGGACCTCCTATATACCATGAGCGGGGGCATTCCCCGCGTGATCAACGCCATCTGCGACCGGGCGCTCCTGGGAGCCTGCGTGCTGGGCAAACCCATGGTCGACAGGACCATTCTCCTCAAAGCGGCGTGCGAGGTAACCGGACAGGCACCGCCCAGAGAACGGTTTTTCAATGCAGCCGGCTGGCTGCTCGCCATCGTCATGATGATATCGGCCGGAGCGCTTGCAACGGCTATTTACACCCACATGGCGGCACCCCGGCTCACCGCCGTGTCACCCGCGGTTTCCGAGGCGGCAAAGGAAGAGACGGTCTCTTCCGCAGGCTCTGCGCAGCAGGCGGTTGAGGCCCCCGGATCTTCCGACACGGCCGCACCGCAGGAAGGGCCGGAAGATGCCCATTCTGAGCCCATCGGCTCCGGTTCCGCAAAATAGAAGACCATTCTGCCGAACAAGAACGTACAAGAGGTGATTGAATGTCGTATATCCTCGACGCCCTCAAAAAGTCGGATCAGGCACGTCAACGCGACCTGGCCCCCGAGCCTCCCACGATCACGGCGCCGATAAAGAAGAAGTCCGGAGGAAGGCCGCTGTGGCAATACCTCGTTGTGTTTGCCCTGTGCCTCAACGCGTTTCTGCTGGTCTGGTGGCTACATCCATGGCAGTCCGGAGGTGAACCCCGCCGCACCGTCAAACCTGCCCCAAGCGCAGGCCCGGCGCCTGAGGCAAAAAAGACTCCCCCGGCCGCAGCCGCAAAGAAGGCCGAAGCACCGAGTCCCCCGATGCCCGAACCCGTGCAAACCGCAAAGGTCGACCCGGTTCCGGCGGCAACCCAGAGCCCGGCCCCGCCGTCGGACACTCCTGCCCGGACTGCCGGCCCGAAGCCCGGTTTCGCTCAAGCCGAACCCGTAACAGCCGGACCGCCGGCCAATATGGAATCGGACGCGAAAATGCCCGCTTTGGAACATTCTAGAACTGCGCCGCAGGTGCGAGGCCCCGTTACCGCGCCTCCGAAAACTCCCCAGCCCAAAACGCCCGGAGTTGCAGGGGCGGCCCCCAAACCCGCGCCCGCCCCTGTCCGGAAGTCTTCGGAATTCGTTCGCGCCGGGAAGCCGAGACTGCCCTACCAGCCTGCGGAAACCGATGCGGCCGATTTACCGGATTCTACTCCCGCCAAAGGAGGCCCGCCAATAGATACGCAGGAACTCATCACCGATCTCAAATCGCTGACCGGGCCGGGGATCGCTTCGGGAAAAGCAGCCGCATCCGGACAGCCGGCCCGGTATCACGAACTCCCCTCCGCCGTTCGGGCATCCCTTCCGAATATGGCGATTTCCATGCTCATTTATTCCAGCAAGCCCGCCGACAGGCATATCAATGTGAACGGATCGAGAATGCGCGAAGGGCAGGAAGTGACCCCGGGGCTGAAAGTGGAAGAGATCACGCCGGAGGGGGCTGTTTTCAACTTCAAGGGCCAGCGCTTTTTCAAGGGGGTCATGGGAGACTGACGGAGAAGTTTCGGTCGCATTCTTTCTTCCCGCCGTCCTGTTTTTTGGCATGAGGATTGCTCTCATTTTTCCGGGATAACAGCACCTTAAACGGAAAACACGCGGACTCGAAAAATGAAGGCAAACTCCGTCTCCAGCACCTCATCCCCGGACGCCCCTTCCCCGGCGGTCACACCGCATGAAGATGCCGGACCGAACTTTGCCCAAAGCCTCGAAGCGGCCCGCCTGGAGTACGCCGCCCAGCAAACACCGGCGCCGGCTCAACAGGCATCAGGCGTCCCCATCGCTGCCGGTCACGCCCCGATCGACCAGGAGGCAGTCCGGACCGGACAGACAACGCCCGCGAACGCCGCGACTGCATATACCCGGCAGATGAAGCCCGCCGCACCGCCCGAATCGATGAGTTCCTACGAGAAGTACAAGGACGATCAACTGCTCCGCAATCCCGGAGGCCGCAATTATTTTCCGGATCGGAAGGAAGTCGTTGCCAATCCGCCCGAAAAGCGGTCCTTTTTCGGCCGCATAGGGAAGGATATTTCCGACAGCTTCGGCAACCTGGCCAATTTTGCAGGCAATATTTTCCTGGGGTCGAAGTTTCTCTACCGGGATGAAAACGGCGCGATTCAGGAGGGACGGCAGCGGGGTTTGCTCGGGACCCTGGTGAATTTTGTAAAAGACCTGGGGAGCGCATTGAGTTTCGGGGCATGGCATCCAGACCGGCAGGAAGCGCCGAAGGGATTTAAAGACAGGCTTTTTTATTCCGCGTCAAAGCTGAAGGATGCCGTCTGGAACGACCTGGTGGAAGGGATCCCCGCCAGTGTCAACCATATGGGGAAGAACCTGATGCTGGCAGGCTGGCATCTGGCCGAAGTGCTTCCCGATGCCTCCATCGCGAACTTCGATGCCGGAGAGAAGCTGACGACAACCATTTTCGACAACGGCCATGTCATGGTCGAATATCTGACGGACGTCCTTCCTTCGGGCGATGCGTGGTTCCGCGTACATGCGGCGACCCTGCGCCCGTTTCACCCGCCCGTCCTGTACAACCTCAGCTTGCCCGAACGCTTTTCCGGGGACGCCAGGTGGGAATACGTCAGGAACACCCCGTTCCGTAAATCCATTGAAACCATCGGGGCGCTTCTCGGCGACGGACTGGCTATGGGATTGATCGGGCAGACAGGGCTTTCCGGAAACCGCGATAAGAAACCGTATTAAAAGTCGGTTTCCCGACCATTCTTTATTGCCTGGTAATACTCATCCATTATCCCGTCGGCATTACTGCTGTTGTAAATGACAACGTTTTTCAAAAGAATGAACGAATCCAGGTCCATTTCCCCGAACTCGATCGCTATTCCCTGGTCTGTCTTTCTTACCACCCTGCCCTTGAGCCGCACCGAGAGTTCCGCGGACGAACCGGAGAGCATGACAGTAATGTCTACCGGTTCTTCGCCGTCCAGCCGCCCGACAGTGTCAAGGAACATCCCTTTCATGCTGAGATTGTTGACGGTCCCCCTGATGGTACGGCCGTTGCGTTCCAAGACCGCCTCCACGTGAAAAGGTATCCGCGTGAACTTTCTCTTTTCCATCTGCACCTCATAGATTTTAACGAAATTTGTCCGGACGCATGGAAAACCGTCCATAAGTACAAATCGGTTTTCAAGCATATTGTCTTCAGACAAAAACTGCAAAAGTGATATCACTTCCGGAGCGCTATATTTCTCGCTCGAATATCCGGAAGATCTTATACCGCTCGGCATTGCGGAAAAGAACCTCTATTGCGCGCAGCAAATGCTCCAGGGGCTCGGAAATAAGTGAGCAATCAATAACTTCGAGGTTCCTGTCCGTCACGTTTTCCAGATAACTGCTGAGTATGAGTGCATGATGCAGGTTGCGGCGCTGGTGGGATCGGCGGACACCCATTATGAGCGTGCGCACCTTGCGCACCGGTCCGAAGCGGCCGGCCCAGAGCAGCCGCAGCATATCCCAGGGATAGAGCCTGCCGTTGCATTTTTGAATAGCGGGGTTGATGTCGGGGATATTCACTATGAAGCCTACAATATCGTTGCCGTCCAGGAGAAGCCTGATGGCCCTGGTGCGCATGATCGGCTTCAATTGCACGAATATGTCACGGAACTGATGTTCCGTAAGAGGGATGTGACCCCAGTTATCGCTCCACATATCATTGAACAGTTCGCAGACTTCGCCGGCCCTGTTGACGAGTTCGTTCGCAAGGGGAGGGCGCAGGACCAGGTTCTGGCCCCGCATGATCCGGTCCAACCTCTTTTTCATGCCGGCACGGTCGATATTGGGATCCTGCGCCATTATCCGGATGGCGTACCAGTCGATCGCCTTCCGAAATCCCCAGTCGAGCAAAAGGCTTTCATAATACGGAGGGTTGTGGCCCTGCAGGAAAGCAGGAAGCGAATCGAATCCTTTGACCAGGATGCCGATATCGTCGTAGATGGAGAAGCTCTCGGGCCCCAGGATGCGGGACCTTCCGCGCGCTTTCAGCCATTCGGCGGCGGCGTCGAAAAGGGCCGAGGACACCGCCCTGTCCTCCACACACTCGAAAAAGCCGAAAAATCCCGTGTTACTGTCGTGTATTTCGTCGTGGCGGTGATTGATATGAGCCGAAATGCGCCCTACCGGTTCCGATCCCCGCAGCGCCAGGAAAAGCTGAACCTCTCCGAATTCGAAGAAAGGCCCGCTTTTCCTGTCGAGCATGCGCTTCTGTTCGCTCAGAATAGGGGGGACCCAGCACGGGTCGTTTTTTTGAATTCGCCAGGGAAGTTTGAGAAAGTCTTTCAGTCCACTGCCGTCGCTGACCGGAACTACCTTGATCTGGTTCAATTACGTCCCTCTACCGGGTTTGGTGAAAAGTGACCACACCTTTCAGGCCGTCCTTGAGAACCATATCCGGGTTGGTTACGGTCAGTTCGACTTCGTAATAGGATGGCTGGTCAAGTCCAGGAGTTACGGGCGTCCAGGAAAGCCGGGTCAGTTTGGCCTCGAATTTTCGATCTGCCAGTGATTCCACCTTCAGCTCTGCGGTATCTCCGACTTTGAGTTTCGTGGCCTCGATCTCATGGACGTTCACCTTCATGAGCATCGGATCCATCGTCGCTATCGTAAAAGCGACCATGCCCGGATTGATCTCGGCCTTCTCCCTGACATCGGGATGGACCGCTATCACGTACCCGCCGATAGGAGCGACAAGGGTGACTTCCTCCGGCACATTGCCCGGACCGACAGTCTTGCCCATCTGTTGCTTCAAAACCTGCAGGTCGTCCTTCGCAAACTGGCGTTCCTGCCGTATCCGCTCCTGAAGCGTAGCCTGGCGCTCCCGGAGGATCGACATATCCTGCTCTATCTGCTGCAGTCCCTGCCTGGTAGCCATATTCTGCTGTAGCAGTTCCCGCGTTTCCTTTTCACGGGATGCAAGCGAGGCGATGTTTTTCTGAACGTCGTTCAATGAGACGTCCAGGTCGGCGATCTGGGGCGGCGACAGGCGCTTGCGCGTCTGGAGCACAACTTCCGGGGCCAGGCGGTACTGGGCCAGCACCTGGCCCTCTTTCACCAACTGCCCGGCAGTGACATTCACTTTCGCCACCACACCCTTGAAAAGCGCGGGAACATTACGCTTCAGCGCACAGGACAGTTTGCCCTGGAGAATGATATCGTTGGCCTGAGCGGCCTGAGCGGCCGGAGCATCCGCAGCACCAAGGGCTCCTCCTGCCAAAACGAACAGGAAGCCCAGGCAGGAAATGGCGCCGGCGAATATCTTCCTCACCCCTGAGATATTAGAATGGCGTGACCTGAACATAATTTCTGAATAGATCTCCTGAATAATAGCGAATTTCCAAAACGGCCTTGTTATAGGCCGTCATTTGGGCCTCTACACTCTTTCGGGCATCCAGCCGGCCCCTCTGCTCGCCCACCATGACTGAAAAGGGCTGCCGACCTTCACGATATCCGATTTCGGCCTGCCGCTCCTTTGTAGAGGCTACCTGCAACTGACCTTCTGCGACCTTGCGCTGTACGGCGGCAGCGCGCAGCTTCGCCAGAGCCGATTCCCACCTGGTGTTCAGCTCCCTGGACTTTACGTCCCCCTCCGCCTCGTACTGCTGCAAAATGAGTTTCTGCCGCGTAACGTTGCGCATTCTGGTCAAGTTATCCCATATGGGCATCGTTACACCGGCAGTTACATAAACTGCGTCGTTATTGTTAACGCCCGAGAGCGGGTTGGCATTTTCGATCCCGAGATTGAAAACAGGCATATACTTCATGCGCGCCAGGGTGATGTTCTTGGACTGCAGTTCCCGCTTCATGGTCTGGACCTGCATCAGAAAAGAACTGGCCAGGACCTCCGAATATGTAACCGTCGACGGGTTGAAATCGTCGATCACCTGTTTTTTGACATCCTGCAGGCTAAATTCCAGCCTCTGCTCGGGCGCCAGCCCCAGAAGCGATTTGATGGTATCCCGCAATGTTGCGATATCTGCGGAAATCCGATCCCGCTCCATCACGGCGAGTTCCGCTTCCTGTTCCGCGAGTTGGGCATCCGCCCGGGTTCCCGTCCCGCTTTTCAACCGGCTTGCGGTAAATGCCACATTCTGCTCGGCAAGTGCTACGGACTCCTTCTGGATTGCCTCCACACGCATCTGGGAGTCCAGTTCGAGGAAGTGTTCGCCCAAGTGGAAGATGAACTCCGAGATCGACTGCTGGTGCGCCAGGAAAGTCATCTTGGTAATCACCTTCCGGGCCTGCAGGGTGAAATAGGTTTCGAACGGGTTATAGGGATCGGAGTAAAACTGCAGCGAGTACGGAGACTGTCCCGCCGGCGTGCTGAAGTAATAGCCGGAGTGCATTGAAAGGGTCGGGATGAAACTCCACTTGCTGTCCTTCTCGTCGATCTGCTTGAGGTCGATTTCGACCTTGCTGTTGACGAGATAGGGCGACTGCCGCAGAGCAAGTTCCACACAGCCTCTGTAATCCACCGGACCTTCCGGCACCGTGATCTTTTTACCGGAGTCCGGCAGCGGCACCTTCTGGGCCAGCACGCTCTCGGGCACAACATTTCCGAAGCCCAGAGCAAGTATGGCGAGCCACAATACGCTGATTCCGTGCGCCAGCCCCGAGCTGCGAAACAGACCCTTTCTCCTCACGACAGGTTCCTTTCAGAATGAAAGAAGATGGCAAACAATTGAGCAGAGTTTCGTAAATAGGACATCCATTGATGTCTCACATACTAATCATGAGAGTTGAAAGTTCCATACTCGAGGTGGTGGACTCGAGTGCATTGCTTTCCCACTTCCTGGTCGTGCGTGACAATAACGACAGCCGTATGCTTGTTGTCAACGAACTGATTGAAATAACCCATAATGATGTCGCTGTGTCCCCGGTCGAGCTGACCGGTCGGTTCATCGGCGAGAATGATATCCGGCTGGTTTACAAAAGCCCGCGCAATGGCAACCCGCTGCTGCTCTCCGCCTGACAGGCAATTGGACCTGTGATGCATCCGGTTGCTCAGGTTGACCTTGGCCAGAGCTTCCTCGATCTTCCCATGCCTTTCCCGCGGGTTAACCCGCGCATAGATAAGGGGGAGTTCGATATTTTCGTACACAGTGGAGTTCTCGACCAGGTTGCAGCTCTGGAACACGAAGCCGAAGCGTTGCCGGCGGAATTGTGCCTGAGCCGAACGATCCAGCTTCAACATGTCCTTGCCGAGGGCAAAGTAGGAGCCCTGGGTTGGGGAAAGCAGGAGGCCGAGGATGAACAGCAAAGTCGATTTTCCTGTACCGGACGGCCCCATTATGGCGACCATCTCCCCAGGATAGACATCCAGTTCGATCCCCTTCAGGACCGGCACCGCGCCTGCCCCGTTGGTATAGACTTTGGCCAGATCCCTGACCCGTATCAGTGGCGAACCGGATCGAATGGCTTGATGCTTGTCACTCATAGCGTATAGCCGACACTACTTCCATACGGCTGGCGCGGACAGAGGGATAGAGTCCTCCCAAAAGGCCGAGGACCGCCGAGAACAGAAGGCTCAAAAGGGTACTCAGGATCAGCATATGCTGGGAAGGCTGGGTGTGAATCATACGGCTTGCGATCTGCACGGCGCCGAGCCCCAGGGCTATTCCCAGAATTGCCGATCCAATGCTCAGGCATAGCGCTTCGGAGAGAAACTGGGCAAAGATATCCTTGTCTTCGGCGCCAATTGCTTTTTTCACGCCGATTTCCCTCGTCCGCGACTGGACTGCCGACATCATGCTGTTCCATATGCCAAGCCCGGCAAGTACAAAGGTCACGACCAGCGACAGGTAAATAAAGAACTCGATCCACCAGGCTATGCTGGTTACCCGTTTGAGCTGTTCCTTGCCGACATCGACGCGCAACCTGTCGGTGGGCTGCTTGTCGGCAACAATGCCCGGTATGGCGGCGGCAACCTTTTCCACATCATCCCATGTCAGGCAATGAACATAAAGCCTGTCGGGGAACTTGATCCCTGCAACCCGGTCTCTCCCGGTGGTAAAAGGTATGAACGCAAACCGGCTCCGCTCTCCGAGGCTTATGCCGCCTACCACCCCCATCACATGGTAAAGTTCCCGTTCAATGGGAAGAAGCTTACCCAGCGGGCTTTCCTTGCCGTATATTTCTTCTGCGAGGCCGGCGCCAAGCACGCAAACCTTTTCACGCCCTTCAACCGCCTCTTTTCCGAAGAGTTCCCCCGCATCCGCGGCAAGGCCGTTCGCTCTCCAGAAATAATTGTCCACCGCCAGCAGAGTATACGCATACTTGTTCTTCTGCATGGTAGTGACGGCTCCCATCCTGACCGCTCTTTCGCTCACTTCCGCTACTCCTGGAAGATCGCGTATGGCATCAGCGGTGCCAGTCCTGAAAAACTGAGGCAACGAAATCCGGTCCTGCTCGCTCGATACTTCTTCGAAATAAAGCCGTATTATAGTGGCGCCACCCAGAAGGTCCAGGTCATTGTTGACATTCTTCTTGATGTCACGCCCCATGGATAGAATTGCGATCAACCCGGCCGTACCCATAAGAATGGCCAGTACAACTCCGGCATACCGCTTGCGCTGCCGGAATACCTGCCGCAGGCTGATGCTCATCAAGTCGTGGAACCAAAACATTTCTTTGCTACTTCTTATTCAGCCGGACTAGACCGATGCCTATGCAGGCCATAGAGGTTTGTCTGTTTGGAACATTTTGTGGCAGCCGCAGAAAATCCAAAGAAAAGGCGAACCCGGCAAACGTCAGGAAGCGGCGCAGACTTTTTCGCTCGTGAAGCCGGAAAAGTCTGAAATATCAGCCTCATCTTCAAGATCGGAAAATCTTATTCGATACTTCCTGGCAAGTCCATCCAGAACGTTCAGAACGAAATCAATGTGCTTTTGAGTGTGGGTGCTCATGAAGGCGGTGCGGATTATAGCCTGTCCCTTCGGGACCGCCGGATAGACTACCGGCAGGGCAAATACGCCATTGTCAAAAAGGTCGCGGGAAAAATGTGCGGCTTTCTCTTCGGACCCGATATAGATGGGGACGATAGGTGTTTCGGAATCGCGGGTGCAAAGTCCGATTTCTCTGTACCCCGCGCGCACACGCCGGGTAATTTCATGCACCTTCTCCACACGTTCGGGCTCTTTTTCCAAGATATCCAGGCACGTGAGCACGGTCGCAATGTTTGCGGCGGGCAAGGCTGCCGAAAAAATAAGGGTACGCGAGTGGTGTTTGAGATAAGTGATGATGTCGTCGTGATCTGAGGCGATGAACCCGCCCACCGAGGCCAGGGCCTTGCTGAAGGTCCCCATGATGAAATCCACTTGCGATCCGACGTTGAAGTGGTTGACACTGCCCCGGCCGCTGGGCCCCATGACCCCCAGGCCATGTGCATCATCGATATAAATGTAGAGCCCCGGGAAGCGTTTCTTCAGCTCGGCCATTTCCTTCAAAGGCGCCATGTCACCCGACATGCTGAAAACGCCTTCCGTGATCAGCATAACGCAGGCCTCGGGATTTTTGTCCAGGATTCGGTTCAGCTTTTTCTCGACCGCAGCCGCATCGTTATGCGCAAACGGCACGATCCGGGCGCCGGAAGCGCGGCATCCTTCAAAGATGCTCGCATGATTTTCTTTATCGTAAAGAATATAATCCTGGGGATTGACAAGCGAACTGATCGCTCCCAAGTTGGTGCAGAAACCTGTGGCATGCACAAGGGCGTATTTTTTGCCAATGAAGGCCGCGAGCCTTTCCTCCAGCATTTCGTGAAGGATCATGT
>JAEZXS010000220.1 GCA_023442755.1 Pseudomonadota bacterium
GATGAAACTTCTACTTGCAGTGAAGTTTCATAAGAGTGCTGTTCAAATTCTCCTGGACCCCGGCCTTCGCCGGGGCGACGACCTTTGACTTGGTTGACCTTAAATCAACCTTAAATCAACAACATTGGGGTTATGGCTGCCCTCGATGGTATTTCCACCCTAATCCCCGAAAGGCAAATCCATACCCTGGGTTATTGACTTGGCGGGACCATCCTTAGCATTGCAGCGGCGGCAATGGCAAGAGACGATGACAGCAGAATCAGGAGTATGACGCTGCTCGCCACTCAGACCGACTTCACGGAAGCTGGCGAGTTGATGCTTTTTATTGACGAGAGCCAAGTAACTTACCTTGAAGACACCATGTGGGATAAAGGATATTTGGATACCAGACAAATGTCCGGCGCGTTTCAGTTGCTGCGTTCAAACGATCTCATATGGTCCAGATACATTCATTCATATTTGATGGGAGAGCGCCTTCCAATGTGGGACCTCATGGCGTGGAATGCGGATGCCACGCTGATGCCATATCGGATGCACAGCGAGTTTCTACGCTCCCTATTCCTGGATGATGATCTTGCTGAAGGACGCTATAATGTGAAAGGTCGGTCGGTTTTTCTCGGCGACATTCAAGTACCGGTCTTTATGGTGGAAACGCTTCGAGATCATGTTGCCCCCTGGCGCTCCGTTTTCAAGTTCAATTTCCTCTGCAACACGGAAGAGATTACTTTTGTTCTGTGCAGCAGTGGTCATAATGCCGGCATCATCAGTGAACCGGGGCATCCTAATCGATATTTTCGGATATCGACCAGGAAGGCAGGCGCGAAGCACATTGACGCCAATTCATGGCTGGAAGCGACACCAGAGCAAAACGGCTCCTGGTGGCTCGCCTTGGAGCAATGGTTGGCCGAACGCTCGACCACGCGTGTTGCCCCGCCTTCAATGAACGGCGATCTCACCATGAATTCTCAGGTGCGACTCGATGTCCATCAGCAGCTCTCATCCCGGTTTGGATTCATGAAGAATCGATGTTGAGCAGGCCGATACCCCGAAGCGCAATCGGTGTTCGAACCCTGGATTTCTTTTACCGCGCCAAAGCTCCGTCTGTTTATCCCTCCTTCAGGTTCAACTTGTCTGCGAATTCAGGGTAGAGGGCTCGCGCACAGGCCGGACACAGGCCGTGCGTGAACTCTGCGTCGGAATGCTCCCTGATGTACAGCTCGATCTGCTGCCAGTAGCCCTTGTCGTTGCGGATCTTCTTGCAGGATGCACAGATCGGGAGCAAACCGCTCAGAGTCCTTATCTGCGATATGGCACTCTGAAGCTCCAAAATCAGCTCGTTTCGCTCTTCCTCCACCCGCTTCCGTTCCGTGATATCCACTATGGTGGACAGGACGCTCTTTTCATTATTGACCGTTATGATACCTGCCGAGACCAGCCCTGTTCTCATCTCCCCCGATTCTGTCCTGAACTGCACCTCTACGTTCCGGACGCTGCCATGCATCGACAATTTCCCTATGAGAGCGTCCCTGTTCTCCTCACGCCGCCAAAAGTTCAGGCTGAGTGTGGTTTCTCCCAGGACCTCCGAACGGGTATAGCCCGTGCTGCTCACAAATGCCTCATTCACCTCAAGGATTCTGCCATCGGAAAGGCTGGTCAATGCAATCGCGTTGGGCGAGCAATGAAATAGCGTCGAGAATTTTTCTTCTTCATTGCCGATACGCAACAGGAGCCTTTTGTTTACCATCAAAGAGAGGCTGTAGGTCAACGCCGCAAGCAGCAACAGGTAAAAGATGGGAATAATCGTCTCCGGACCGCTCAAGCGGAAGTAGTCCTGTCTATTGTCCGAAGCTGCAAGCAGCTCTCCAATCCGGAAAATGTTGACGAGACAGATGGCGCTAAAAACAAGTCCGACTCCTCTCGTCAATGGGCGCAGATGAAGGGGCACCCTTACAAGCATGAGCCAGGAACATTGGAAACAAACGATCAGATAGGCCGTGGATATGTTGATACTTCTGAGCCGCAGGTCGGGTTGGACAAAAGTGAAGTAGCTTTGGATAACAGTAAAGGCGCATAGCAGAACATAGTTGTGAACCTGCGTCCTGCTTCGGTTTGTGAAACGCTCCAGTCCCATATAGCACAGAATGGAGCCACAAATGCCCATGGCGTTTGCGAGTACCAGCGATGCCCAGTCCGGCAAGGCGCCGCGCAGGAGAATGAGAAAGAGCGCCCCCGCCTGAAAAATGTAGTTAACGGCCCAGAACCCGGTTCCATCGAAGCGCTCCTGGCTCTGGCGCCATAACTGCACGAGGACCAGCGCACAGAGTATAACCGTGGCGAGCATGGTAAGTATGATCGTTTTTAAATCGAGAAAATTCATGAAGCCAAACTGCCTTATGCATGGACGTGTTTTCTTGAATAGTGGGAGGCAAAATGCCTTTGCATCCCTGCGAAACTGCACCTGATTCAAAATAGATCGGCATTACGGTTCCGTTTCGAGACAGGAATTCGAATGGAGGGATGGCGGGGTGAACCAGGCTTGCGCGGCCCGAAGAAGCCCCCCTGCCCTTGCTCATTTTCAACGGCGATACCAGCCCGCACCGTCACCTTACCTCGTAATACGATGCAAAAATTTGGCGGATCGAATACGTTTCCGGGAGCACATAGACAATGCCGCTCGTCCCGGTGAATGCCGGTTTCACGACACTATCGAAGAATTTTGCAGGAACATTGATGCAGCCATGGGAAATGCGTTTGTCGAGCGGCGTCGCGGTGGCCAGGCGCTGCAGGCGGCGTTCTTCGGGCTTATCCGTAAGCACCCTGTGGAGGGAAATGCCGTTATCGTAGTCCACCCAGAGCACGTCTTTTCCGTGCAGATTATAGCCCATCGAGGCAACGAATCGGCCCGCCGGCGTGGTTTTTTCTTCAGGGCGCATTTGCGACAGCTTCAGGTTTCCGACGCCGGGAAAGGAATTATCGCCCCGCGCCAGCCCGAGCAGGGCCCGCGCCGCACCGCGAAGCCGCCCATCGGCGCCGAATACGAATACCCTCGCGTCCGCCTTGTCGACAATAATGAAGGACATGCCGCGGTTGTCGCCCGAATCGACAACCCAATCCGCAACATATTGTGCATTCCGGGATCTGGAAAACCCGTCGAAGTTCACCCGCGCGGCATGAGGAGCCTCTGCAGGCGGCATCTCAATGGAGGAAGAGGATGCGGCGATATCGTGCGCAGGCAACGAGCGGCCGTTTTGCGCGGCAGCCTCGGCCCGGCTGAGGCCGAAACCGAAGGCCGACAGGCACAGCAGGAGCCCTGCGGTTATCCTCGCCGCAAGCGTGCGTGCGATCCTCCGCCGCGTCGCATTCCGATATGGCCCGGGAAGGTAGGGACCAATCCTTTTTCTATTTATTTCATGCGTTTGTTTATCAGCCATACGCATTACTTTCGTCCTGGCAACTGGAATTCACCCTGCCCCGGTGATTGACGAGGCAGGGTACCGAACTTCGTCTAGCCGCGGTCCCTTCTGGGCGGAAGAGCCTGCGGGGGCTGTGGGGCCGGAGCCTCCCGGACTTGCGGAGCCGGCGCCGGAGGCGGACCTGCATCGGCCATCATGGTCTGCGGACCGCATGCACACCCTGCCAAAGTTGCGAGAAGGACAATAAACAGCAATACGCGCCCGAATAAACGTCTGTCCATAGGACCCCTTTCATCTCTTTCCAGTTATCAGAGTTGAACTAATACCACTTCATCAAAGTTACCGAGAGGTTCACCTCCATTCGATTCCGTGCGAGAGGTGCTCTCTTTAGTAGATGATAAGGATTCAACTGTAGATGGGTATGAATAGAGCATTATTTTTTACTTAGGATTTTTTCGCACTTTGCAGCTTTTCTTCGTGGATGCGACGTTTTTAACATCACATGCGTTTATATTAAAACCATCCAAAAAATATTTCTAATATAATTGCATATATAGAAACCAATCACAGTTCGACCATCCCGAGCGGGGTTCCCTGTTCAAATTCAATCCAAACTCATTCCGCATCCTCCATGCCACGGTTCGATTACGCGCTCAGGCCCGCTGCAGGAGCGAGGCAAGCCTTTAGCGGCCACGCTCGTCGTTGATGCCGCAGGGTCGGGTGATTAATAAAATGAAGTGCATGCACACCGATCGAATCCCGATAGCACGGCCGGACAGCAATTCGATGACGGCGCCCGGGCACGCGGGAGGCGTGCCGGCAGGACTGCAGATTTAGGATGGAGGAATTTGAAATGACCCTCAAGGAACAACTGAACACGTTGAAAGCGAAATCCGATGCCAGGACTCCCGCGGAAAAACTGGCTATTATGCACCGGGCAACCGAAGAACTCGCAAAATCCGGTCTCATGGAAATGACGCCAAAACCAGGGGACAGGGCGCCCGATTTTTCCCTCAGGAATACGGAAGGGGCAGCCGTCAGCCTGCGCTCGCTGTTGGAACGCGGCGCGGTTGTTGTGAGTTTTTTCCGGGGAGGCTGGTGACCTTACTGCAACCTGGAGCTGTTAGCTCTGGAAAGAGCACTTCCCGAGATAACCTCTCTCGGTGCTTCCCTCGTGGTCGTTTCCCCTCAGCTCGAAGAGTTCAATCGCAAACTCGCCAAAGAGAAACATTTGACACTCCTGCTGCTGAGCGACCCCGGCAACCGGGTGGCGCGCAAGTTCAACCTCGTTTTCCAACTCCCTGAAGACTTGCGTAAAGTCTATCTCGGTTTCGGAGTCGATCTCGAAAAGTTCAATGGAGACGGGTCGTGGACACTGCCTATACCGGCACGACTTGTAATCGATCAGTCGGGAATAATTCGTTCCGCCGATGTCAACGCCGACTACACCATCCGGCCCGAGCCGGAAGACACCGTCAGGGTGCTGAGATGCCTTACCGCGGCATCTGCCGGCACACAAGGCATGGACTTCGAATCCTGTTTGAGGATTCCCGACCGGTGGAGTCAGGGGGAAACCCGCCAACCCGAGGGCAGCTGAAAACACATTCGCTGCATAGGAGAAGGCATGCCCGCACCCCGGCCCTGCCGGGACAAAAGGTGCTGCTCGGCCGCTGATTGCCGGATTCGCGAAATTTTGAATTGACTTTGACACGATAAAATTCGAAATTACCTTTACCTAAAGGGAGTAGCTTTAAGGGCAAAAGTCGTCAACACGGTTGCATACCTGGCTTTGTCCGTTGGCAAATGCCGATTAGCGAGACTTTCAGCGAGTGGAGTGCTGAAGTCCCGCTTTTTTTTTGGGGGCCGCACAATCTGAATGGCCTGCCCCGAATGAGAAGGAGAAAACCGGCTCGATGATAGTGCATGTGAAACGCGCCATACGATTCTTCCTGGGCGGCATCTTCCTGGTGCTGGGAATTGCCGGATGTTTCCTTCCCATTCTTCAGGGTTGGTTCTTTCTTGGCCTGGCAGTCCTTACCCTTTCACGTGACATTCGCGTTCTGGCAAATCTCGAATCCAAGCTTAGTTCCCGTTTTCCTAAAGTCGGCCGCTTTTTCGAGCAGTTGAAAAAAGCGGTGCCGTTATGGGATTGATAAATTCCGGCCAAGCACATCTGCAGTTCCGGATATCGAAAAGGTGAAATGTTGGGCATTGAAGAATTGATCGCCGGCATGGTTGCGGAAGTTCACTCGTTTGGCGCAGTCGATGCCCTTACAGTGGTAACTCTGGCCGGCCTCGAAGCGATCCTCTCCATTGACAATTCCCTGGTCCTCGCCATCCTGGTGCGCTCCCTGCCGAAGGATCAGCAAAAGAAAGCACTGGCCTACGGAATCCTGGGGGCCTTTATCTTTCGTATCGTTGCCATCGTCTTCGCGGTCTACCTGATGAAGTTCACAGTCTTCAAACTGGTCGGCGGGGCTTATCTCATATACCTTGCAATGAAGCACATGTTCTTCTTCCACAAAGAGGATGCCTACCAGCCTGGCCCCCCCACTGCCAGAGGCTTCTGGACAACCGTGGCTGCCGTGGAATTGACCGATATCGCCTTCGCTGTCGACAGCATTACCGCTGCGGTTGCAATGACGGACAAGCTGCTGATCATATGGCTTGGCGGGGTGCTCGGAATCGTTTTCCTCCGTTTCATGGCGGCTTTTCTCGTCCGTTTGCTCGAGAAGCTGCCCAGGCTTGAAGATTTGGCATACCAGCTGATTTTTTTCATCGGGACAAAGCTTTTTCTCGATGGCCTGCATGTGAAAATAGAGCATACGGTATTCTGGTTCATGATGGGAGTTATCATCATCCTGGGATCGAGCCTGGTCTATCGGGATTATCACCAGCGAAAATCCCGGACTCGATACAACCAGGCGCTGATGGGGCGACTCCGCGAAGGTGATGTGAAGGAGGAAGAACTGCTGGAAATGGAAAACATACCCCGGGAGGTCCTGAGCTACCTGCAACGCAAAAACTGCCTGAAGATAAGGGTCCCGAGCCCTGGCGGAGGATGTGATGAACATCGGCCCCCTCCTTTACCGGCGGAGGATTGATCTTCCGACGCAAGGACCTATCTTAATTATAGAACAAGAGGGAGTAGCTTTTTCAGGGCAAGTCACCAATACGGCAGCAAAACTGCCTGGCTTGACCGTCGGCGCACAGCCGATCGAGCGAGACTTTTGGTTTGACACCGAAGTCCCGCTTTTTTTTATGGCGCGAACCGGGAAATGCCTCTTTCTGTAGAAGCGGCGGAGCTTCGGCCTCCCCGCCGATCCAAAGTCGCATAGAACGGCTCACGGCAACGGCACACCACGGAAAGGAACAGCAGATGGATAAACTGACCGACAGGGTGGACAAAAAGGCTGCAAGCAACGAGCAGCTTGCACAGCTCATAAACAAGGCCATTCGGGACTTGGAAATCACGGCTTCCGAATACCGGCAGATACTCGATCAGGTAAATGCGGACGGGCACGTGGATGCCGGTGAACAGAAGCTGCTGCAGGAACTTCACACATTGATCGCCAATGGAACCGTCACGAGAGTGCCGGACTAGAATTTTTCAACCGCCGGCCAGCGGGCATCGCATTTCGTCCGCAGCCGGTCGTATTTCCCTCGACGACTTATCCTTCCGCGTCGGGGAGGATCGACCATAAATGGACAAGGAGAGAAACGAATGATTCGGTTTAAGACAATGTTGATGTTGTTCGCAATAGCCGCATGCGGTCTATTTGCGTCGCAGTTGAACGCCGCTGGAGGCGATATGGACAGGGGCTCAGCGTCTCAGCCCCGGACGGAAAGCCAGGCCGTCGCTCCGCAAGGGGCCCCCGCAATGTCCCTGGCCTCGAGTGACATCGAAGGTGAAACGGCCAAAAACCTCAAGGGCGAAAAGCTCGGGACAGTCGATGACCTCGTTATCGGCCCCGATGGAAGAGTCCAGTACCTGATCCTGGCGCGCGATGGCGGCATTTTGCAGGAAGATCGGCTGTTCGCAATCCCGTGGGATATGGTGCGAATCGGGGATGACGCCGAAGTTGTTATTCACCTCGAAAGTGAGAAACTGGCCAATGCGCCCAATTTCGGAAGGGACGAATGGCCCGATTTCGATGACCCGGGCGTGAAAAATCAATATTCCGGCTATTTCGTCGGATCGACCCGGGAGGGAGCCGAGAAGATTTCGTAGTGCTCCACTCCAGCAATCCGGCGAAACGAAGAGCCGGAGCCTTACGATTTGTCCATCGGCGAAGCAGCCGTATCGGAATTTTCGGCTGCTTTGCCGAACAGACGAAATCGTGAGGCGAGTGAAACGCGGACTGCCTTGCGGAGTAGTTCCAAGGCATAATTCCGCCGCGGGTATTTTCCGTAATGCCATCCTTACGAATCACGGTATAATATCATTCTGACGATTGACGCTGTTTCTTTTTCAGGCAGCATCCTCGGACCGCCCTCGAGCCCCGGTTGCTCTCGCCGCACAAAACGGCTCCAGCAGCTCCCGCCGCCCCCGGAAATTTCCGACCCGCATTTTTTTCATGCTTTTTGCATGCTCCTGAGACGGAATGTAAACCGCCGACTCTAAAGTGATTTATGAAATAAACCGAATAAGGTGTGTGCAAACGCCGGGTTCTCGAACGGGTGATTCCATGCATTGCTATCCGGCACGGTTTTGGCCATACTTATAGATCCGATTTAGTGCGAAAAGGGGGTCGGAAACCATGATATATCGATTCATAAAAGCGCTTCTATTCTCTGCGGCATGGGCAGTGCTGCTCTTTTTTTCGGCGGTTGCCACCGCCGGCAGTGCCCCTGTCGACCGGCAGCTTTATGCCGAACTTCAAAAATTTCCGAACGACAAAAAAATCGTCGAGGTGGACGGCGTGCCGTGCCTGAAGATATTTTTGCCGCCGGGGCAGTCGCTCAGCTATTTCTGCCGTTTCGTACCCTACTTTGACAGCAACTTTTATTTCTATCGCCAGCAGATCGCGCTCATCAACCGGCTCGAACCGATGGCGGTGGTTGACGGCGCCGACAGTTTGAGCACGGACGTAAAATTCATCTACGTGCCTCTGAACTTTTCGATTCGCCCGCAGATCCTGCCCGAGCGGCTCAACAATCTTTCCCAGACCCCGAAATTCATTCTGATTGACGTAGGCCAACAGTGCCTGGGGCTCTACGACTACGGTCGACTGACTCACCAGTTTCCGATTTCATCCGGCAGAAGCGGAACGCCGACGAAGAAGTTCACGATCCTTTCAAAAGAACACGACCACTACTCCACGAAATACGACAATGCCTGGATGCCCTATTCATTGAGGCTTTACGGGAACTATTTCATCCACGGCGGCATTCTCCCAAGCTATGCCGCTTCGCACGGATGCGTGCGGATGATCTACGAAAATGCCGTCTTCGTGTACAACTGGGCACAGGTTGGAACGCCCGGCGAAGTGGTCAGCCGGATAGCCATGAAACAAAAAGATGAGCCCCGAGTGGATAAGCAGGCTCCCCGGCCCATGGTGCAGCAGCAGGACGACGACGAACCGAACCTGAAAGCACTGTTCGAGCTGAGCAGTTTGCCTTAGCCCCAATACTGTCTATTTAAGGAGATTGAGCCACCAATGACATCGCCCCGCGAACCCCGGAGCGGGTCCGGGGCAGGCGCCGGGGGGGCCGGCAGGGTATGCAGAAAAAGGCGCTCCGGATTCCGACTTTCCGTCGGAATGACGTCCATGGGGGCAGTCCCAAATGGAGTGACAAATCATGTAGAGGCAATCGTCCATCGCTGTTTTTCACGTTCTTATCGGCACAATCTGCGGTATTCCTCTTCGAGTTCGATCGGAAATCCCCTCTCCTGATATTGTAGAACATTTCTTGCTTCCGAATTGTCTCTCCCGGATGGATATATCTCTCAGGGCTGCGCCACCGGCAAGATTTGCCTGATTTCCTGAGAGCTTGCATTGTCCGGTCGAACCATGCGGCAGGCTGTGGACTTCCAGGTTCCGCCCTGCCCGGAAAGGAGGTCATCATGAAAATCCTGGTGCCTACGGATGGATCGGAAAGGTCGATGAAGGCGGTGCGGCGGGCGCTCGAACTCGCCGAAAAGGAAGACGCCGAGGTTACGCTGCTCGCGGTTGCTTACGAATTCCGGGGCGAACTGGAGGAAATGCCGGTGGACCTCGGGCAGTCGCTCGAAGCCGTGGCGCAGGCGGCGCTGGACAAAGCCAAAGCCGTCTTCGATCAAAAAGGAATGCCCGCCAGCACCGCAAGGGAATCGGGACTCGTCCCCGCCAATGTCATCCTCAAATTCGCGGAAAAGGGTAAGTTCGATCACATCCTGATGGGTTGCACCGGCAAAACGGGCGTCGCGAAATACCTCATCGGCAGCACCGCTTCGAAGGTGGTGGCCAATGCTCCCTGCTCGGTTACCGTCCTGAGGTGACCGGCGTCGTACCGGCGACACAAGCCTGCCGGCCCACTGACCGAAAGGGCCGGGAAAGAAGCATATTCCCGGCCCTGGCTCCGAGACTGCCGGCCCAAATCCTCCCACATTAACTTTTCCCGGCAATGTTCCAACCGGTCTGCTCATTTGCCTGCTCCCCACCATCAAACCAGGATGTGCGCCCTCTTCCGCCGCCGTTTGCTCCAGTAATGCAAGCTCTACCTTGCAATCCCAAAACCGCTCGCCGCTGACCCAGTTTCCGTGTGGGCGCTTCATAGACTTTCCTTTCGGCCCGGAGCGTTAGCCAACAAAATTGTTGCCAACAATAATGTTGGGAATATGTTTGCTTCCCGTGCGGTTGTCTACTCTCTGAGTGGACGAAAAGAACATCTTGCCGAGGCTGAAGAATTGGCTCGTAAAGCTGCAGCTATGGGGGTACGCGGCTTACCAGCATGCCCCGGCCTCAATTCTTGCTGTTCAGGGGGAATATGATGCGGCTCTCGAACCCGCGAAGTATTTTCGCTTTCTATAGAAAAATTATCCGTACCTGAAAAAATCGCGTGATAACGGTGCCGCAGGCTGAGTTGAAGAGAAACATTGAGTGAGTCATCTTCACGATTCACCGGCAGGAAATAATCGAAGTTATCGCACGGGGGAGAAGGGCAATGCCGAAGAGTTTTTCGACGGAAACAGTGCAGCGGGCCGAGCGCCTGTATTGCATCGACGGTTACAGCTTCAGCGAGATCCGGGACATGACGGGCGTCTCGTTGAGACAGCTCAAGTATTGGGGCAGGAAATGGGAATGGACGGAAAAGAGGCATGAGAACCGCCGGATTTTGCTCAATATCGAAATGAAGAAAAATCGGCTCAGGGAAATCCTGCTCGATAAATGCCTCGAGAAGGTGGGCACCAGGGATGTTCTCGCTCTTGTGGCCCTGGAATCCTTGACCAGGAAGGCATCCCTGAATGAGGCCAGGCGGCAGGTCAGCCTGCCCCGGGAGCCCCAAGGCGGGCCGACCACTATTCAGGATGGCATCGAAGCGCTCGAAACTGCGGGCATTTCCAAGATGAAGCAGTTGGCCGCCGACCCGGAGCAGTTGGATTTGCAGACAATCCGGGGCATCGAAGAGGCCATAAGACTGGCCGAGCACTACAGGAACAGACTGAAGTGCGGAGGCTTCATGATGGACCTGCTGCGCGAAAAGGGCAGCCATCCACAGGGCAAGACTGCACGGGAAGAGGAAAAATCGCTTGTCAAATGCGGTCTGGGCTAACGAGCAGGCTGAAGACCCGCCCTAAAGCGACCGAACCGGTGCGGCAACGGTGCAATAAAAGTGCAATACGAGTGCGGCAAAAGTGCGGGAAGGGGCCGTTGATTCGGCTACCGGCAAGGATCCGATGTTGCTCCCGAAAGTAGGTATCTTAGCGGTAGCGGCTTGCAGCCGCGATTAGACAATCGGAGCACATTGAATCAACTGGATCGTGAATTTCCCAAACCAGGAAGCTCCTGAGGGGACAGCTCATAGGTTGCACCGCCCTGCGTCGGTCGTGAGTGACTTGTGGCTTGCGCCTCTGCTATACTGATTTCCGGTCCGAGTCTTGCCTTGACATTCAGGAGTTGGCAGTGCTGGATATTCCGGGTTATCGCATCATCGAAAAGATTTATGACAGCTCTAATTCGCATGTATACCGCGCGCTTAGAGATAGAGACAATAAACCCGTTGTGCTCAAGGCTCTGAAAAAGGACTGTCTCTGTTCGGAGGAAGAACTTACACGGTACAGGCAGGAATACGAGATCACGCGCACGCTCCACAGGGAAGGCATCATTCAGGCTTATGATTTGGAAATACGGGGGGATGTGCCGGTAATCGTGCTCGAGGATATCGGCGGCGAATCCCTCGATATTCTTGCCGCCAGGCGAAGATTCACACTTGAAGAAGCCCTCTCCATAGGGGTGAAAATAGCCGCAAGCCTGGAGCAGATTCACTCGGAACACATCATCCACAAGGATATCAATCCATCGAACGTTATATTCAACCCTAGTAACGGCCTGCTGAAAGTAATCGATTTCGGCATCTCCACAGCGCTTTCGACTGAAAACCCCACGATCGGTAATCCGAAAATACTGGAGGGCACCCTGCCCTACCTTGCTCCCGAACAAACCGGCCGTATCGACCGGACACTGGATTATCGTACGGATTTCTATTCTTTGGGAGCAACGCTGTATGAGTTGTTCGCCGGGACCCCTCCCTTCCAGGCCCGCGACGCTATGGAAATGGTGCACTGCCACATCGCCAGGGAACCCGTCCCACTCCACGAGGTCGATCCGAGCATTCCCCGTGCCCTTTCACGGATCGTCACGAAGCTCCTCAGAAAGACCGCCGACGAGCGCTACCAGAGCGCCGGCGGTATCGGAGCCGACTTAAAGGAATGTCTGAGGCAGTTTCGGGAGACCGGCACCGTCGCTTCCTTTCCGCTTGGAGCTCATGATATTTCCGACCGGTTTCACATTCCTCAAAAGCTTTACGGCAGAGAAGAGGAACTCTCGGCCCTGATAGCCGAGGTGGAGCAGATGACCTCGGGTGCGTCCCCGCCTGAGGATGCAAATGCCGGCGGAAGTGAACTGATACTGGTCTCGGGTCTGGCCGGCGTCGGGAAAACATCCCTGGTGCGGGAAGTTTACAGGCCTCTGACCTGTGGGGGCGGATATTTCATTTCCGGGAAATTCGAGCAGTTTCAGCGCGATATACCCTACCTGGCATTCGTTCAGGCATTCCGGGAACTGGCGCACCACCTGCTCACGGAGAACGAGGCTGAACTCAACGAGTGGCGCGAGAGGCTTCTCGCCGCACTCGGCGCCAATGCACGCCTTATCATCGATATGCTCCCCGAAATCGAGCTGATACTGGGGCCGCAGCCCGACGCGGCGCCCCTGCCGCCGAGGGAGTCGCAATACCGCTTCGATCTGACTCTCCAGAATTTCATCCATGCTTTCACCGAAGCGCAGCATTCCCTGGTAATCTTCCTGGATGACCTGCATTGGGCAGATGCCGCATCGCTTCGGCTGATCCAACTCCTCATGGCCGGATCGAAACCCCGGAATCTTTTCCTGATAGGCGCGTACCGCAATGAGAGTCTGAGCGAGGCGCATCCGCTGCATCTCACCCTCGATGCAATTGAAAAGCAGGGTTCAAGAGTAACGCGCATTTCACTCCTCCCTCTACAGTTGCGGGATGTGAACCAACTTATCTCCGAGTCACTCAATCGTGCTCCCGAAGAGACGGCGCCATTGGGCGAACTGGTATTTGCCAGGACGAAGGGCAATCCTTTCTTCATCAGGGAATTCCTGAAATTGCTTATCAGAGAAGGGCTGATAGAGTTCGACCGGGATGAGCGCCGATGGACTTTCGACCTCGACAGGATTCGCGCATGCGCGGTAACGGACAATGTCGTTGAACTCCTGACGGAGAGAATCCTTCATTTGAGGCCGGATGCACGGGACCTCCTGAAATTCGCCGCCGTCATCGGCAACCGCTTCGATCCTGAATCGCTCTCGACAGCTCTCGATCAGCTTCCGGGGAAGGTCCTGGCCGACCTGGAAGACCTGATCGCGGAAGGCTTTATCTTCCCTCTGGGGGAATCGCCCAAACTCATCGCCCCGGGTGATGCGGATCCATCGAGTCAGGACTTGAGGGTCGAGTACCGGTTTTCGCACGACAGGATCCAGCAGGCGGCATACAACCTCATACCGGCGGAACAGAGAACGCGTCTGCACCTGGACGTGGGCCGGACGCTTTTGAACAGTGTCCCCGAAGAAGCCCGGACTCAGAAGATTCTGGATATAGTCAATCACCTGAACCAGGCGATCGAACTCATCGACGGCAGGCAGGAGCGTGACGAACTTGCCGCGCTCAATCTTGCGGCAGGCAGAAAGGCCAAGGCTTCGGCAGCCTACGGCGCAGTACTGAAATATCTCGGCACCGGCATTGGCCTGTTGGACCAGGGCGGATGGGAGAGACAATACGATCTTGCTCTTCATCTTCACTCGGAGGCGGCCGAGGCTGCCTGCCTGACCGGCGAATTCGGCGAGATGGAACGGCTGATCGCCGAGGTTCTCGATCGTGCCGGGACCTTACTCGACAGGGTGTATGCCTGGGAAATCCTCCTCTGGAGCTATACGGCTCAAAACAGGCTGAGGGAAACGGTCTCAACCGGGCTGAAGGTGTGCAGGGAGCTGGGATTGAGAATCCCTGAACATCCAAGCACGCTCAACATCATGACGGCCTTTTTGAGGGTCAAGCTTCAGTTGCATGGCAGGCGGATAGAAAACCTGGCTTATCTCCCGGCAATGACCGATCCCCGGAAGCTTGCGATCATGCGTATACTGGGAAACATCAGCGGCGCTCTTCATAAAGCCTTCCCCCAGGTTTTCCCTTTGACCACTTTCAAACTGACGGAGATGTCGATCCGGTACGGCGCTACGGGCATGTCCGCGGTGGCTTATTGTGGTTATGGAATGATCTTATGCAGTGTAATCGGTGATATAGAATCCGGGTATCGTTTCGGCAAAATGGGGTTGACCGTCATGGACCGCACTGCGGGGAGGGGGTACCAGACCATGGCGATGTTCGTCTTCAACGCTTTCATAAGGCATTGGAAGGAACCTCTGCAGGAGGGCTATGCCAACTCTTTAAAGACGTATCAAACCGGGTTTGAAACGGGAGATCTCACCTATGGAGCCTATGCTCTTGCAGTTGCTTGCGGCTTGGCGTTCTATTCCGGAAAACCGCTGAAGGAACTTGAACCGGAAGTATCCAAGCACCTGCGTGCAATAGATGCGCTCAAGCTGGGCGGCCCGTTGTACACGATAAGAATGGTCCATCAGGCTATCCTGAACCTGATGGGGCGATCTGCTGACCTGAGCCGGCTTGCCGGGGTCAGTTTCGACGAAGAACAAATTTTGCCGGTTCTGATGGATGCTGGTGACAGGACCAGCTTGTTCCTCCTTTTCTTTTACAAGACCCTGCTCTTTTATTTCGACGGTAAATACCGTGAGGCGGTTGAGGCCGCAGCGGCTGCGGAAAAACACATAGATGCGGTGCGCGCTATGGCATCTATTCCGACCTTCCATCTCTACAGCTCTCTGGCCCGGCTGTCGGTTGCCTGCGAAGAAGACAAATCGGAACGAAGGCAATTGCTGAAGAAAGTGGCGGCCAGTCAGAAGAAGATGGCAAAGTGGGCACACCATGCTCCCGTGAATTTCCTGCACAAGTTCTGTCTGGTCGAAGCCGAACGCGCCCGCGTCGATGGCAGAGACACGGAGGCGATGGAATACTACGACCGCGCGATCGAGCTGGCTGCGGAAAATGGTTATATCCAGGATGAAGCGCTTGCCAATGAAATGGCAGCCCGGTTTTTCTCGGCAAAGGGTAAAAGAAGAATTGCAGTGAGCTATTTTTCCGATGCCCGCAACGCCTATCGCAGGTGGGGCGCCGTTGGCAAAGTGAAGGCCATGGACTCCGGATATGCCGGCATCCCGGCCGCAAAGCCGGAGTGCCCTTCAATCAATGGCAATCTCACGGCTGCTCCTCTCAAAAAGGTGACTTCACAGACTATCAGTACATCCGGTTCCGAGCCCCTGGACCTTGCATCGGTCATCAAGACCAGCCAGACCATTTCCAGTGAGATCGAACTGGAGAAACTCCTGGCGCGCCTGATTGAAATAGTCGTGGAAAACGCGGGAGCGGAAAAGGGCTTCCTCATTTTGCGCAGAGGCGAAAACATGAGCGTGGAAGCCATGGCGAGGGTGGAAGCGCCGGGGTTCGTTCTGCGTGAACCCATCCCGCTGGATGAGTGCAGGGACCTCCTGTGCACTTCCGTAGTGGCCTACGCCGTCCGGACAGGCGAAGATGTCGTGCTGAACGACGCCGCCAACGAAGGCCTTTTCATACAGGACGCCTACGTCAGGCAAAAGCTGCCCAAATCGATTCTCTGCACCCCGGTCATGCACCAGGCTTCTTTCACCGGCGTTCTATACCTGGAAAACAACCTGGCGGCCGGAGCCTTTACTCCCGATAGGATCAAAATCCTCGGGATGCTCATTTCCCAGGCGGCCATTTCCATTGTAAACGCCAGGCTTTATGCCGATCTTGCCGATTCCGAAAAACAATATCGCTCTCTGTATGAGAGATATCACGCCCTCTATGCGAACGCTGTTGAAGGTATCTTTCAGTCCACTCCGGAAGGGCGTCTGCTTGGCGCCAATCCATCAATGGCCGCGATTCTCGGCTTCGACTCCCCTGAAGAGCTGCTCGCCCTGGTAAAGGACGTTTACGCTTTATACGTTCGTCCGGAAGATCGCCGGGAACTCAAGCGCGTTCTTGACCGCGACGGCCAGGTGCTGGGCATGGAAGTGCAGGTTTACCGCAGGGACGGGAGCAAAATCTGGGTGTCCCTGCACGGACGCGCCATTCGCGACTCTGAGGGCGGGGCGCTCTGTTACGAAGGGTCCCTGGTCGATGTCACAGAGCGCAAGAAGGCCCAGGAAGCTCTCCAGGAGCATCTGGAATACCTGGTTGGCGAACGCACCAGGGCATTGCGCAAAAGCGAGCGCATTCTGGTAACTCTTATGAGCAACCTGCCGGGGATGGCATACAGATGTTTGAACGACAGGAATCGGACAATGAAGTTCGTGAGCGAGGGGGCCTACGAACTGGTCGCTTACACGCCGGAGGAACTGACCGGAAATCGCAGCGCGGTCTTTGGCGAGCTGATACACCCCGAGGATCGCGAATACGTGTGGGAAACAGTACAGTCCGCGGTGGCCCTGGGCAAGGCGTTTCAGTTGATCTACCGCATCCTGCCGAAAGAGGGGGAGCAAAAGTGGGTTTGGGAACAGGGGACCGGAGTGATGGAATCCGATAAGGGGGCATTGACTCTCGAGGGCTTCATCTCGGATATTACCGCCCGGAAGAAAATGGAAGAGGAACTGGTCAGGGCTCAGA
>JAEZXS010000225.1 GCA_023442755.1 Pseudomonadota bacterium
CTCAACACACGTTTACCGTGGACTGAGGGTGGATTCGAGAACAGGACTGTCCCGGCAATTCTGGTCAATGAGCCTGGGCTGTACAAGCTGATCCTCCGGTCAGACAAACCTGAAGCTAAGACCTTCCAGCGGTGGGTAACTCATGAAGTGCTGCCCAGGATTCGGAAGACAGGGGGATACATTCCGGTTGGCGAGGAGGATCTGAGATGGAGATTCTGGCTACAGTAAGGAATCATTCTCAACCAATAAGAATAAGGTTTTTGCGCTTATTGAATTGCGATTCTAAATGGCTTCGAAAACCTGGCTATTAGTCATTGCCAGGTTTTGAGGTTTGATGTAGTGTTGTCCAGTTTCACTTCATCTATATCCACTCACCGCTCGAATGGAGGGTATCAATGCTCAGACACAGATTCAAATTGACAATGGTGGTTCTAGTTCTAATTTCATTTGTTTCGAGTTGTGCTACACCACCAGATAAAATTGCTCCTTCCTATGTTTCTCCCCTTCAGTATTCAGGCTGTGATTGTGATCAGATAAAGCAGGAACTGATACGGATAAACCGGAAAGTTATGGAAGTGACTGGAGTACAAGAAAGAACCGCAAACAAGGATGCTGTGGCAATGGGGGTTGGCTTGGTTATCTTCTGGCCAGCACTTTTCTTTCTGGCCGGTGGAGACAATCGCAAGGAGGAATTAGCCAGACTGAAGGGTGAGTATGATTGCCTTGAATCTCTTGCGATTCAGAAGAAGTGTGATATTGCGGCTGAGTTGCAAGAGGTCCGAAGACTTCGGGAAGAGAGAGAGAAGGAAAAACAGGCTGAAATGCAGCGGGTTCAAGAAGCAAGCACTCAGATGGGGCATCATTAGCAAGAAAAGGGGAGCCTCGCAGCTCCCCTTCTTCATTTCACAATCAGGTCAAACCAAACGATCAAGCCGAAGCTGATTGCTCCTTGCTCTCAGGTTCCTTGCTGGAAAGGTACTGCTCAAGCTGGTTGACTGCTTCCCGCTTCTGGTCAGGTATCAAATGAGCATACCGCATGGTCATGTTGATGCTCTTATGCCCAAGCAGTTCTTTCAGAGTAAGAAGCGGTGTTCCGCCTAGTGCAAGCCAACTTGCAAAGCTATGGCGACAGGTATGAAAGCAAACCCTTTGTCGAGGATCATCAATTCCGGTATTGAAGAGTTTGTCCGCCACCCTGCAAAAAGTATCACTTACAGAACCTATTCTGCCACCAGTTCTGGCTATGAAAACATACCCATTCGGTTCTTCATGTTCAGGCTTCCATTTTTTAAGCATACCCTTGACGGTGTCTGTCATGAAGGCTTTTCTGGCTTGTCCGCCCTTAGGGTCTGCGATATGGATTAGTCCATTGTGAAAGTCAAGGTGAATCCATCGAAGGGAAAATATCTCACCTGCTCTCATTCCGGTGTACAGGCTTAGCAGAGTCATATCATGTACCTGCCTGCTGATCTTGGCCAACTCAGAGAGAAGCAGTTCTGCTTCCACTCTGCTCAGGAATCTTTCCCGATTGTTATTGAGCTTCGGAATTTTCACCTTTTTGACTGGATTGTCTCCCTGCCATAAATTCCAGTGAGCTGCCTTGTTGATTATCTGTCTAACCAGCACAAGGCAATGCTTCACAGTCGCGGGAGAAAGATCCTGCTTGAGAAGATCATGCTTCATCCGCTCAAGCTCGAATGGACTAATTTCTGGCAGAGTCTTGTTGGCAAACCTTTTCTTCAGGTGTTTGTTATACCTGAGCCGGTCATCTGCGGCACTGGCCTTTGTCATCCATTCCGAGTATTTCTTCCAGATTTCCCCGAAAGTAATTTCCTGCTTCTTCTTCGGCAGTTCATCACCATGTCTGAGCGCTTGAATCCTATCTCCCCTGATGGTAGCAGCCATCTGAGCAGTATAGCCTTCGCTTGTCCAGCCTACCTTCTCCCACTTCAGTTTTCCATTCGGCAGGGTGTAGGCAATGTCAAAGCACCTATCTCCCTTCTTCTGTGCAGATTCACGGTAGTAAACACCCTGGTATTTTGGAACTGCTCTTCTCGCCATGTTTGCCCCTTCTCAGGTCAACCATACATGCTAAGCAGTGCTAAGCTATTGCTAAGTTGACCTCTGATTTGGAGGCAATTTCGATTAGGGATGGTCTTCTAAGTGGCTTATTTTGCAGGATATTTTTATGGATGGTTGGATTCGTAGTCCGGCACTCTATCCAGCTGAGCTATGGGCGCAACCTCAAACGCTATCTTGTAGCAAAAAGTTCCCCAAAAAGCAAGCCAACAATTTAAACTCGGCAAGTTACCGGAAATCCGCCAGAAACTCCCGGGCGCTCACCACTTTCGCATAAATTCCGCTGAGCGCGGAAAGAAAAGCCGCGTGCACATGTTCCGCGGGCACCGTCCGGTCTCCGAAAGTCAGATTCCTGGTGGCGCAGGCGTCGTGGGCGAGCGTGCAGGCAAAACCAAGGTCGAAAGCTGCACGTGTCGTGGCGTCGACGCACATGTGGGTCATCATGCCTGCAATTACGAGGCTGCCTGTGCCGTTCTTCCTGAGATGCTCCTGGAGCGGCGTATCCCGGAAACTGTTGGGATAGTTTTTCTCTATGACCGTTTCGCCGGGAGCGGGACTGACGCTTGCGTGTATTTCCGATCCAACCGTTCCGGGCAGGAAGAAGGTCGCCCCTGGCCGGGCGGAAATGTGGCGGATGTGGATTACGGGTAGTTTCTTTTCGCGAAATGCCGAAAGGATTTCAGCGGCCCGGAGGCCCGCCTCGGTGCTTCCCGAAAGCTCCATTTTCCCCCCGGGGAAATAATCGTTCTGGATGTCTATCAACAACAGCGCCGTACCCATGAATTCACAACCTCCCCGATCTCAGAATGGAAATGACGAGCCACACCCCCAGAAGCGTGGCGATGACATAGCCGGCAAGCCCGAGGACCGCCGTGAGTGAAACAGGTTGAAAGCCGAAAAAGCTCGTGGTGAACTCCAGGATCTTCTGTCCGGAATTCAGGACCATTGCGGCGCCGATAATCGACGCCGCGAGGACGATTCCGATCGTGAGGCGGTTTATTCCCTTTTCGACCTGGGATGTCACCGGATCGAGACCGCTGTGCCGGATTTCGATCTGCTGCCTGCCTGCGGCGGTCTGTCTCAGGATATCGCTCAGGAACTTGGGAATGTTTCTCGCGTAGGTCTTCATCGTCCGGGTCTCGCGGTCGAGATTCTTCAAGATGCTCCGCGTGTCGTAGCCCCGCTTGAGAAGCTCCCTGGCAAACGGCTTTGTGACCTCCAGGAGGCTCGCGTCGCTTCCGAGAATCTTCCCGAGCGCTTCGGTCTGGATGAATGTCTTCATGAGCAGCAGAAGGTTTCGCGGCATCCTGATGTGGTACTTCAGCACAAGGCTCATGAGTTGGTCGTAGACGTCCTTAACGGAAATATGCTGCAGGGAGCGGCCGTAGAAGGATTCGCTCACGTCCTTCAGGTCGCTGCGAAACGCTTTGAGGTCCATGTCCTCATTGATGAGCCCGGCATCCATCAGGGCATCCATCACCATGTCGTAGTCATGCTCGGCATAGCCCAGGAAGAGATTGGCGATCTGGCGCATCATCTCTTCATCGAGGTAGCCCGTGATGCCGAAATCCACGAGGCTCACGCGGCCGTCGTACATCACTATTGTGTTGCCGGGATGCGGGTCGGCGTGGAAAAGCCCGAAGGTCATCAGCTGGCGCGAAAACGAGCGCAGCCCGATCATCGCCACTTCCTTCGGGTCGATCCCGTGGGCGCGGATCTTTTCGACCTCATCCATTTTCATCCCGTCGATATGTTCCATAACGAGCACGGACCGGGTCGTGTAATCCCAATAGACTTTCGGGATATAGATTTCCTCCACCTCTTCGAAGTTTTTCGCGAACTTTTCGATGCTGCCCGCTTCGATCATCATGTCGAGTTCTCGGGTGATGTTGCGCTCGAACTCTTTGACCAGGTTCATCGCTCCGATGATCCTGCCCACCTCGAGGGATCTTTCCACGCGCGCGGCCAGGAAGTACATGAGGCGAAGATCCTGCTTGATCTGCCGGTCGATGCCGGGGCGGATGATCTTTACCGCGACTTTCTCTCCGGTGTGGAGCCTTGCAATATGCACCTGGCCGACGGATGCCGCGGCTATGGATTTTTCTTCGAAGTCCGCAAAAATCTCGGGAAGGGGGCGTTTTACCTCCTTTTCGATCACGGCCTTCACGTCCGCAAAGGGAACGGGCGGAACGCTGTCCTGCAGCTTTTTGAATTCCTCTATGTACTCGGGCGGGAAGAGGTCCGCGCGGGTGCTCATGAGCTGGCCCAGTTTGATGAAGCTCGGGCCAAGCTCTTCCAGGACGAGTCTAATGCGCCTGGCGGAAGGAAAGGCGAAGCGGAGGAAGGACTCCCGTTCCGGCTCACCGGGGCGCTTTTCCCTGAAGATTCTCTCCGCGATGTCGCTGAACCCGTGTTTCAACAGGACCCGGGTGATCCCGCCGAAGCGCCTGACGCCCTTGAGCCCCTCAATACCTCTGGACAGTCTCATGTATTCCGTCTTCCTTTTCGGTCCGGCTTTCAGATCCGGACAAATCCCGCCTCGGCGACGCCTCGGCGGGACTGAAAGCCGCTCTATATTTAGATCCCGAACACGGTTCGTGCATTCCGGGTTGTACGAGCCGCTATCGTTTCGAAAGACTCGCCGCGCAGTTCCGCAACCTTCCGCGCCGTATGGTACACGTATGCCGGCTCGTTTGTCTTGCCCCTGTATGGAACGGGGGCAAGATAAGGGGAATCGGTTTCCACCAGGAGCCGATCCAGCGGAGCATGTTCGACTGCGTCGCGTAGTTCCGCGGATTTTGCGAATGTGATTATCCCGGGGACTGAAAGATAGAACCCCATTTCCAGGCACCTTTTTGCGATTTCCCAATCTCCCGAGAAGCAGTGCATCACCGAAGGCGGAAGCAAGGGCACAAACTCGGGCACGATTCGGAAGAAATCCTCCCAGGCGTCCCGAATGTGAAAGACAACCGGCTTGCCGATTCCGGTCGCGAGTTGGAGCTGGCGCCTCAGGCACTCGCGCTGCACTTCGCGCGGCTTCATGTCGTAGTAATAATCCAGGCCGATTTCCCCGACGGCAACCACTCGGGGCAGCCTTGCTATTTTCGCCAGGTCCTCAATTTCTCCGACGTTCGGTATGAAAGCTTCATGCGGGTGGATTCCGGCTGCGGCGTAAATACGGTCGTAATGGCCCGCAAGTGCAGCTGCGTTCCTGCTGCTGTCGAAGTCGGTGCCTATCGTGACGACAGTCTTTACGCCCACCTTTTCCGCCCGTGCAAGGACTCCGGGAATGTCGTCCTTGAATTCGGGAAAGTCCAGGTGGGCATGCGAATCGATAAGTTCAGGCAAGATCTTTACTCTCCGATTTTGTTATGAAATATCGCTGGGATGAACACGCCGGGCTTTTTTCTTGCCCGAAGCGGAATGCGCCTCTATAATCCCCCGTGCATCCCCACTCAAAATAACACATATAAATTATCAGGTTACGAGGCGCAAGCATATGGGTAGATTCCGTTTTACTTCTGTTCTTTTTTTAGGATTAGCGACAAGTGTGTTTATTTCAGAACCTGCTTTTGCGGCCGCAAAGGCTTACACGACCGATACCGAGGAGGTGGCTCTCAACTCTCTTTCAGGTGGTAAAGGGCGAACCGTCCTCATGATACCGCCCGGTTCCGCGGTCGAACTCGTAAATCCGAACGGGTGGACGCACGTGCGCTTTACAAAACCCGACGGCCAGGTGCGCGACGGATGGGTCCAGAACAAGTTTCTCGAGAGCCGGCCGCCTGATTCCAGTGTGATCAAGGGACTCAATGACGAAAACAGTGCTCTCAAAGACCAGTTGAGCGCCGCGGAAAAGGAAAAGGCGGGGTTCGCGCAGAAGGAAAAGGACCTGGCCGAAAAGCTTGCCAAGATGACCAGCGCTTACGAAGAGTTGAAGGGCGGTTCCACGAATTTTATCAAGCTCAAGACGGAATACGACGGTACGAAAACAAACTTGGCCAGCGCTCAGGAGAATATCCAGAACCTGATCCAGGAAAACGAGAACCTCAAACTCTCCCAGCGTATCCAGTGGTTTGTGGCGGGTGCTGCGGTCCTGTTCTTCGGACTGTTCCTGGGCTGGGTCACCGGACGGCGCCAGAAGAAAAAAAGATCGAATTACTACTAGGAGCCTGCACCGGCGAGTTTATTTCGGAAATAAAAAAACCCTCTTCCGATCGGAAGGGGGTTTTTATTGATCTGTTGGTCTGTCCCGCTGATCCCGGCGGCGATCAAGCGCGCCGAGCCGGTCACCTCGTTCAGGATTGAGCAGCCGCGGCGACTTCCGGCGTCACTGAAGCATCATATTCCTGTTCGAGAGACCCCATCAGTTCTGCCACCGACATGATGCGGTCCACACGGTAGGCGTTTTTCCCGGCGAAGGCAAATCCACTCTTCAGGTTGCCTTTCTTCGCATTTGCCAGGGCAAGCGCGATGCAGTACGGGCTGTCCGTGCAGTTGCACGAGGTGATGCAATGGTAGGGGCATTTGAACGGTTTTTTCAGACCGTTCTGGATGCCCTCGATGAAGGTGTTTCGAATGGCCCTGCCGGGCATCCCCACCGGGCTTTCGATGATGATCAGGTCGTCTTTTTCCGCGTGTACGTAGGATTCTTTGAACCGTATATCGGCGTCGCACTCGTGGGTTGCGACAAAGCGGGTGCCCATCTGCACTCCCGAGGCGCCGAGCTGAAGGAACTTGTGGATATCCGCTCCCGTGTAAATCCCGCCTGCGGCTATGACCGGAATTGCCACCCCGTGTTCCCTCTCGAATTGTCCCACGGCTTCCACTACTTCCGGGATGATCTTCTCGAGACGATAATTGGGGTCCTCCAACTGGTCTGAACTGAACCCAAGATGCCCCCCGGCCATCGGGCCTTCCACGACAAACGCATCCGGGAGCCGGTCGTATCGCGACAACCACCGCTTGCAGATGATTCTTGCCGCTTTGGCGGAGCTTATTATGGGAACCGCCTTTGTCTTGAAGTTGTCCTTCAGATATTTCGGAAGATCGAGAGGCAGGCCGGCGCCGGAAAGTATGAGGTCTATGCCCTCGGCGATGGAGGTCTCGACCATGTCGGCGAAGTTGGTCAGGGCGACCATGATATTCACGCCGAGTATGCCCTTGGTTGCCTTCTTTGCCTTTCGGATTTCTTCCCGCAGAATGTTTATGCTTGCTTCCACGTAGCCGGTGTCGCGGTCCATCCCGAGTACACCGATACCTGCGGTCGCAATGACGCCGA
>JAEZXS010000247.1 GCA_023442755.1 Pseudomonadota bacterium
GCCGGATACCGTGCACAGGTGCAGCCGGTCGGCGTTAGGATGGGGCATCACCGAGTCGATCCGGGCGGCAATGACGTTTTTAAGGTAGGGATAACGAGGCGAAAGGGATTCGACCTCGAGCCCCGCCATTGTCAGACCTTCGTCGATCTGCTCGGGCGTAAGCGGACAGTCCACATAGTCCGAAAGCCATTTAAGACTTATAAGCATTCGTTTTATCCGCCTTTATTCCCGGTATTTGATCTGCCTCTTTAGGCGCGGGGGGATCTCAGAGCGAAGCACGGGATTCCCTGCGGCAGGGACCCAGGCACATCAAATCCGAAATTTTAAAACTGGTTCAGGAAACGGAGGTCGTTTTCAAAGAATAGGCGCAGGTCGTCAATTCCGAATTTCAGCATGGCAATCCGTTCGATTCCCATTCCGAAAGCGAACCCGGTGTACTTCTCCGGATCGTAGCCCACATATTTGAATACTTCGGGGTCGACCATACCCGACCCGAGTATTTCCAGCCACCCTGTGTGGGAACATACGCGACATCCCTTCCCGCGGCACATGACGCACTGGATGTCCACTTCGGCGCTCGGTTCGGTGAAAGGGAAAAAACTCGGCCGGAAGCGCAGCCCGACCTCGGGACCGAACATCTGGTGAACGAAGGAGGTGAGGATGCCTTTCAAATCGCCAAAGGAGATGTCTTCGCCCACCATCAGGCCCTCCACCTGGTGGAACATGGGCGTATGCGTCACGTCGGAATCGCAGCGGTACGTCCTGCCGGGGGCAATGACACGGATGGGCGGTGTGCGCTTCTCCATGGTCCGAACCTGGATCGGCGAGGTGTGCGTTCGCAGAACGACATCTTCGGAAATATAGAAGGTGTCCTGCATTTCGCGAGCGGGATGGTCTTTGGGAATGTTCAGGGCCTCGAAGTTATAGTAATCCAGCTCGATTTCCGGCCCTTCGACCGCTTCGAACCCCAGCCAGTTGAAGATGCGGGTAATTTCCGCGGCGATCTGGGTGATCGGGTGCAGCCGGCCGGAAGAGGGCAGGCGGCCCGGGACCGTCACGTCGATGGATTCGCGCGCAACCGCCTGGACCCGGCGGCTCTTTTCGAGGGCTTCGGAGAAGATCTCCTCCAGCCGCGATTTTGCCTCGTTCAGGAGCCTGCCGGCTTCGCGGCGCTCCTGCTCGGAGACCTTGCCGAGTTCCTTGAAAAGTTGCGCCAGCTCTCCCTTTCTTCCCAAAAAACGAATCCGGGCCTGGTCGAGAGCCTTCTGGTCCTCTTCCAGTCCGGATACCGCGCGGGAAGCCGTTTCAAGGAGATTTTGAACAGCTTCTTTCATTTCTTATGCAGCTTCTTTGACTATTTTCGCGAGTTCGGCAAATGCTTCCGGATTCGTTGCGGCGAGGTTGGCCAAGGCCTTGCGGTCCAGCAGGATGTTGGCCTTCTTGAGGCCGTTCATGAACCGGGAATAGCTCAGGTCGTTTTCGCGCGCCGCTGCGTTGATGCGCATGATCCAGAGGCTTCTGAATTCGCGCTTTCTGACCTTGCGGTCCCGGTAGGCAAACTTGAGTGCGCGATCCACAGTTTCCTGGGCAGTGCGGAGCAAAGTGCCGCGACCACCGCGATAGCCTTTTGCCGCAGACAGAACCTTTTTCCGCCTCTCGCGCGATTTTACCGCCTTTTTTACTCTAGGCATCGGAGTCTCCTTGATTCAGATCTGTCGATTACCGGCCCTTGAGCCGGCAACGCAGTTAAATATACGGCAACATTCGTTCGAGAGCCCTGACGTTGATAGCATTGACTGCCGTGTCGCGGCGCAGGGCGCGTTTTCTTTTCGGACTTTTCTTGGTCAGGATGTGGCTCTTGAAAGCCTTGGCCCGGACGAACTTGCCCGATCCCGTTTTTTTGAATCGCTTGGCGGCGGCTCGATTGGTCTTAATCTTGGGCATTACGGATATCCTCCATTGACTCAGATTTTGGCTGACCCAAAGAACACCAATTCCTGCCGGTCCCTGAAGATGGAAAAGGCCCTCCGGATCGCCATCCGCAGGAACCCTCAGCGGGAAATCGAGGCAGGTTCTAAGCGTAAACAAACCCGGACGCTATAGCCGGGCATTTGCCCGGACTGATCCGGTGCAAAAAATATAGTTTATTTTGGACTTCGGGAAGAGTCAACTAATTAAAAGGTAAACTCTGTGAATTTTTCAAGACTTCGGGGCCAGAATCATTATCAGGTTACGGCCTTCCATCTTCGGCTGTTGCTCGATCACGATTTCGTCCTTGAGTTCTTCCCTTATTCGCTCCAAAACTTTCATGCCCTGGTCGGCATAAGCAATTTCCCGTCCGCGGAACAAGATCGTTACCTTGGCCTTGTCCTTCTGGCCGAGGAAACGCTTGATGTGGCGTATTTTGACCTGAAGGTCGTGCTCGTCCGTCTTCGGGCGGATCTTGATCTCTTTTACCTGGATTACGGTCTGCTTCTTCTTGGCCTCCTGGGACCTTTTGTTCTGCTGGTACTTGAACTTACCGTAATCCATGATCTTGCAGACAGGAGGCTCGGCATTAGGGGCCACTTCAACGAGGTCCAAATGCTCCTGCGCAGCAAGTTCCAGTGCCCTTCTGATGGGGATGATTCCCAGCTGCTGCCCGTCGTGCCCAATCACCCGGACCTCGGGCGCTCGGATTTTTTCGTTAACGTTTGCTTGTTTCTCCAGGGCTGTTCCTCCTCACTAAAGTTGAACGTTTCTTCCTCGGCTCTAAATAGCACCCAGGCCGACACGGCCCTTACTCGATTCGAGGGATTCCTTGTCGATCAGATCGGCAAATTGTTTCGGGCTCATTAAATCCAATTGAGTTCCGTCGCGTTTTCTCGGAGCGATCGTGCCAGCTGCCACTTCCTTGTCACCTATAACCAGCATATAGGGGACTTTCTGCATCTGTGCATCGCGAATCTTGTAGCCGAGCTTCTCACTGCGCATATCCACTTCGGCGCGCACGCCCAGCCGCTGCAGTTCCTCGCAAACCTCGCGGGCAAAATCGAGCTGGGCATCCGTCACGGTCACGAGCACGGCCTGAACGGGAGCCAGCCAGACGGGGAACGCCCCCGCGTAGTGTTCGATAAGAACGCCCAGAAATCGCTCGATGGCGCCTAGAATGACCCGGTGCACCATAACCGGCCGGTGACGCGCGCCGTCCGCACCCACATAGGTCAGATCGAAGCGCTCGGGGAGCGTAAAGTCGCATTGAATGGTCGCACACTGCCATCTGCGGTCGAGGGCATCCTTGAGCTTGACGTCTATCTTTGGGCCGTAGAAAGCGCCTTCTCCGGCGCAAATGTGATAGGGAATCCCCTTCTCGTCCAATGCCTTCATCAGCGCGTTGGTGGCCCGCTCCCAGTCTTCGTCGGTTCCTATCGAATCCTCCGGTCGGGTGCTGATCTCCATCTCGTAGGCAAACCCGAATATCTCCATCACCTCGATCACGAAATCTATAATACCTTTGATTTCATCGTTCAACTGATCGGGCATGCAGAGAATGTGGGCATCGTCCTGCGTGAACTGGCGGACCCGAAGTAAACCGTGCAGTACGCCGGATTTTTCGTGCCTGTGCACCGTACCCAGTTCGAAATAGCGCAACGGCAAATCGCGGTAGCTCCGGACCTTCGACTTATAGATAAGCATGTGAGCCAGGCAGTTCATCGGTTTTATACCATAGGACTGCTCATCTATTTCGGTAAAATACATATTTTCGCGATAATGATCGAAATGTCCGGACCTCTTCCACAGGTCCGTCTTGAGAAGGGTGGGACCTATGGCGATATTGTAGCCCCGGCGCAGGTGCTCGCGCTTCTCGAAGGTCTCGAGGATGTGACGGACTAGCGCTCCCTTCGGATGGTAAATCACCATCCCTGCGCCGACCTCGTCGGAGAAGCTGAAAAGGTCGAGTTCCTTGCCGAGCCGCCTGTGGTCGCGCCTTTGCGCTTCCGCCAGGAAGTTGAGATATTTTTTCAGTGCGTCCTTGTCGAAAAAAGCGGTGCCGTAGATGCGCTGAAGCATCTGGTTATGTTCATCGCCGCGCCAGTACGCACCCGCGACACTGGTGAGCTTGAAAGCCCTCAGATACCCCGTGTGCGGGATGTGCGGCCCGCGGCAAAGGTCGACAAAATCCCCCTGCTGATAATAAGAAACGGACGGGTCCGTAAACTCTTCGAGCAGCTCGACCTTGTATTTCTCGCCCTTTTCGGAAAAGTCCCGGATGGCCTCTTCTCTCGCTACGTCCCGGCGCGAGAAGGGAAGCTTCTTCGAGACGATTTCCTTCATCCTGGCTTCGATTTTTTCCAGGTCTTCATCGGTGAAGGGCCTCGCCACATCAAAGTCGTAATAGAAACCGTTTTCTATGGCAGGGCCTATCGCCACCCGCGCTTCCGGAAAAATCGATTTCACGGCCTGGGCCATGATGTGCGCGGCGCTGTGGCGCAGAATCTCGAGCGCCGTAGTGGAACCGGGAGCGATGCCTTCTATCGCGGCGTTTTCCTCGACCTGCCTGCTGAGGTCTACAAGTCTGCCGTTTATCTTGGCTGCAATCCAGCCATCGGAAGATGGTTTGACCTTTCCGAGGATTTCCTGAACGGGAGTCCCCTTCGGCACCGTCTCCGTGCATCCATCCGGAAGAGTAACCTGGATTTGATCTACCTGCATTTTTGATTCCCGCCTACGTCCGATGGCGATTTTGGCCCGTGGCGCAAACAAAAAAAGGCACCCTCACCATTTGGAAAGATGCCTGGAGCGGAAACGAGGTTTCCTTCAGCGCCGAAATTTTATCTTCCTGCTGTGATCCGGGTTCAATTCGCCAGCCAGCCGAGTGAATTAAAACGTATCCTTTTCTACAAGGATAACCTCTAAATTCAAAACTGGTAGGCACGGGCGGTTTCGAACCGCCGGCTTCTACCGCGTCAAGGTAGCGCTCTCCCACTGAGCTACGTGCCTACATAAACAGGGAATCTATAACGACCCGCGCCGATTATGTCAACAAAAAACCTTACGAGTCCGTATTGCGCGTGCGGTGTTTTTCGATGAGGTTCATTCCGACATAGAGATAACGCGCACCGCTCAACAGAGAAAAACCGGCCGTAACTATGAATAAAATCGAATACATCCAGCCTGGAAACGTCAGAATGGGCTTCAGGAGCAGCATGAAGACGGTCGTGAGCTGGAAAAGGGTCGTCAGCTTGCTGGAAACAAGCGGATTTATTTCAATTTTAACCTGGTAAAAGGCCAGAGTAAAAAAACCGAGCAGAATCATGGCATCGCGGCTCACAACGATGATGACGAGCCAGAGAGGGATCTGGTCTTCATAGCCCATGATGATGAACGAGGTAACCAGAAGTATTTTATCGGCAAGCGGATCGAGGTAAGCTCCGAATTTGCTCTTCTGGTTGAAGACCCTGGCCACCAGCCCGTCGAGCGCATCGGTCACGCCGGCAATGAAAAATACTCCCATCGCGGCAGTGTATCTCCGGTCGATGAGAAGCCACGCCAGAACGGGCGTAAGGAAAATCCGGCCAAGTGTCAGGATATTGGGGATAGTCATTGGTTTGGCGTAGCCTGAGGCTTCGCGGAAAATGACATTTTCACTGTGCGTGCCTCTGCGGAGTAAGCTTCTATGTGCACCTGAACGCCGCTCGGCATCGAAAGGCCGTTGAGCCGCGAAATGGCGCTTCCATCAACACCCTCGAGCCGGACGACTGCCTCCTGGGAACCCAGTTCGACGCTCGCCATCTGCATGTTCCGGAACTGCTCCCGCAAAGCGTTTTCCACTTCTCTCCAGTAAGGATACTGCCCCGTGGGGAGGGTAACCGTCCAGGGCGCCGCCTTCTCAGCCGGCGTACTCTCCTGTCCGGCCGATGCGGCCGGGTTCGTCCCGCCGAGCAGAGCGTTCAGCTCCGGGACTATCCGCGAGGCCAGCATCATCGCTCCTTCCTGGTTCGAAAAATCCTCCATGCTCTGCTCCTTGCGGACTTCATCCGATGCCTTGCTGCCCGTTGAGAGCACCCGGAAAGCGATCTCCAGTTTCACCGACTTGTTATGGACCTGCCTGTAATTGACGGTTCCCACCACCGCGTCCCGAATTCCCAGCGCTTCGGCCATGGCTCTTACCTGTGAAGGAGGGATGTTCCCGGTGATGTCCATTTTCAACGATCCGGCCTGCGGCAGCTGGATCGAGTAGTCATAGTCCTTGAGTTCGCGCACGACGCTCTGGACGAACAGGGAGCGCGAATCCTTTTTATCGGTTGGAAGAACCCATTCCTGTTCCCACTTCTCGGGTACCACCCAGAGGATTTCTTTCTTTGTCGGCGAAAGGCCCCGTGTGGCAGAATGCTGCACAGGAGGAGCCTGGGCCGGCGTAGTGTTTTGCGCCTGCGCGTTGTCGGAAATCGGAGCAGGCGAAGATGCAGCCGGGCCGGCGGCTACCGAAAATCCGGCCTCTTCCAGGTCTTTTTTCAGAATGTCCATCGAAACGGTAACCTGGCCCATTACCTGGT
>JAEZXS010000261.1 GCA_023442755.1 Pseudomonadota bacterium
CCGCGTTCGGTTACCCTGCACGGGTGGCCGCAGCTACATGTTGAACGAGCAATTAACATGTCCGACACCTTTCAGTCGGATAGATCAGCCAGGCTTAGCCTGGCACACCGGAGGGCGCCGGGAAAGCCGAACCGCTCCCGCTTCCGCGTGCCGGAGGTGAACTCCCTGCTTTGTCCGGCAACCCGCAAACCGGCTCCGGTACTCAATTTCAACCTTCTTCAACCCCCTTCAACTTCCTTCAACGATTTTCAACTCTGAATTTCAACCCTAATCAACCTTAATCAATCTTTCTCAACGCAATTCAATGGTTTCAACGGGTTTTGAAATTTTTCCGGGCAGGTCCGAAAAAAACAAAATCTTACCGCAGAGGCGGGCGCAGAGGAAAAAGCCCCGGGAATAGATTCGGGGGCAATGAGGTCCGAATTATAGAGTCCTACAGAAGATTCGTAGCCCCTGAAAAGCCTATTTGCGGATAAGCCCTTAAAATTCCATCAGTTGCAGCAGGCGTCATTGGTTGGACAAAGTATGCGGCAATGCGCGCAGCGCATGGACGCAGGCGTCCGACCTTTTCCGCGGGCGCTTCGTCCTGCGGAAAGGTCGAGTCGGGAGCCCCGCCGGAGCGGGGCGACAGGGGCGTGGGGAGCACTCTCCCCACTCTTTTCCTTTTCCTTTCGTGCTTTTGCCTTTTGCTACTGAATCTTCGATGCGGTTCGTGTCCCGGTGAGCGCAGGCCCCACCATCCGCCGAAGAGCGGCTTTTAGCCAAATCCGGTTCCACCATGTCATGGGAGAGCGGGACGCGCGTGAGCGTCCGGCAAGGGCGGCTTGTGGTTCGAACAAGTAATCAAGGATGTGCGCTGCGGGCATGGTCTTCCCCAGTACCGCGGAGCACCCCGCACAGCAGGTCACGAGTTTCTTCCCGGTGGCCTCCGCTCTTCTCATTTCCGTCCAGCGTGCGGCGAGTTCCGGCGATACGGCGGCAACCGCCCCGCCCTCTCCGCAGCAGCAGGCGTTTTTCCCGGAATGCGGCATCTCATCCAGTCTGCATCCCGTTTTGGAAAGCAGGCTGCGCACGGCGCTCTGAACCCGGACGTCGAATCTCCCCACGCAGGAATCGTGGACGGAGACAACCGCCCCGGACAGTTCTCCCCTGCCCTCCCAGGCGCCGTCCAGAACTTCATAGACGCTTCGGACCTCCAGCGAGCCGCCGTATTCCGTGAAGACATGGTGGCAGCTCGGACATGCGGTAAGGACGGTGGTGATTCCATGTTCCAGAAGATAGTTTTTCATTTCGCCGAACAGGGCGAGAAAGCGGTCATGCCGGCCGAGATCGTGCGAGGGTTTGGTGCAGCAGTCGAGGACGATGCCAAGCGCCGGGACGATCTCCCGGAGCCGGGTGAATGCTTTGTACGTTTTGTCCGGGCGGGAGCCCGGAAGCGCGCAACCCGTGAAGAACACCGTGCGGCATCCTTCCGGCAGGGCGTAAAAGGTGAACAGGCGGGAGATTCCCATCCTCTCAAAACGGAGAATGGCCGAGTGCCCCGGCCGGATTCCGCCACCGAGCGCCGTGAGAATCCGGCGCATGGAGAGGAAAAGTTTCCAGGGCTCCAGCCCCTTCGGACAGACCGAGCTGCAGAGCCCGCAAAGACTGCACTCGAACGGAAAGACAGGATCGGATTCGAATGATGAGAGAAATTTGCCCGCAAGAGCTTTAGGGGTTCCGTATCGCGTAAGATATGCGCACCCGGTCCGGCAGGAGCCGCATTCGGCGCAGTTGTCGATTATGCCTGCAAATACCGGTTCGGATTCGGTCATTGCACTTTTTCCAGCCGTCGGTTCAGTGGACGTATCCCCTTGCATGTATCACCCCGAGGTAATATATCCTCAATGCTTTTGTTTTCCATGTGGAAATTGAGGATGTTCGACAACGCGCCGCCCTGCCGGGATAAAGTCCTGTTTAACTTTCCGCGGCGGTTCGGATATATTTAAGGTCTCGCACTATCAGGGTTTTCCTTGACTTTTACTTGCCCCTTTTTTAGAAGTCTTCGATTGTCCTGAAAATAATTACACAGTACCCGGGGGAAAAATGGAAGGTATTCAGGCCATACGAGGCATGAATGACATATTGCCCGACCAGATCGTCTGGTGGCACATGGTGGAGCGCGCCGCACGCGAGGTGTTCGAGAATTTCGGGTATCACGAAATACGGACTCCGGTCGTGGAGAAACTGGACCTGTTTGCGCGCAGCATCGGCGAGAGCACGGACATAGTCGAGAAAGAGATGTACGCTTTCGAAGGCCGCAACGGCGACTGGCTCGCCCTGCGCCCCGAAGCGACCGCATCGATCGTTCGCTCTTTCGTGCAGCATAAACTCCACGCCGATCCCGTCCTGCAGAAGTTCTATGCGATCGGTCCCATGTTCCGGCACGAACGCCCCCAGAAGGGGCGTTATCGCCAGTTTCACCAGATCGACGCCGAGGTCTTCGGTATCGACAGCCCCATGATCGACGCCGAAATCATGCACATGCTGCATTATTTTCTCGGCAGGCTGGGCGTTTCCGGCGTCATGCTCAACATCAACACCCTGGG
>JAEZXS010000269.1 GCA_023442755.1 Pseudomonadota bacterium
GGATAGGCAGGCCGGTTCAGGAACCCTGCGCCGGTTCCGGCCGTGTGCGATCGACCCCGTCACATACGGCATATTTGAAAATCGCCGAGGGCTGCGGCAACTCCTGTTCTTTCTGCATCATCCCGCACCTCCGCGGCCCACTCAGAAGCCGCGCCGAAGCCGACGTCCTTGCCGAAGCCGCGGCGCTCGGCAGGGAAGGCGTAAAAGAAATCAACCTGATCGCGCAGGACACCACCGCCTTCGGGCTGGACCGCAACGAGCCGCACGCGTTCGCCCGGCTTCTCGAAAAACTGGACAGTGTGCCGGGAATCGAATGGATTCGCATCCTCTACGCCTATCCGGACCGCATATCCGAGACACTGCTCAGGACAATGGCACAGTCATCCAGGATCGTCCCATACCTCGACGTCCCCATCCAACACAGCGTTCCTCGCATTCTGGCCGCCATGGGGAGGCCTGCCGAAGACCCCGCCGGAATTATCGATACGATCCGATCCATTCTGCCTCAGGTCGCCCTGCGCACCTCGCTCATGGTGGGATTTCCCGGCGAGACTGCGGCCGATTTCAAGCGCCTCGTCGCCTTTATGGAACAGACCCGGTTCGACCACGCCGGGGTCTTTGCATTCTCGCCGGAAACCGGCACCAGGGCCGCCAGGCACGAGAGGCGCCCCGGCAGGAAGGTTGCCGAAAGCAGGCGCGCCGCCCTGCTCGAAGCTCAAAGGGAAATCTCCGCCCGCAAGCTCGAAGACAAAATTGACCGGCTCCTGCCGGTCCTCATCGAAGGATATCATCCGGAAACCGATCTGCTCCTTTCGGGAAGACTTTCTACCCAGGCGCCCGAAGTGGATGGGAGCGTAATTATCACCGCAGGATCGGCCGAAGGGGGCCGGATTCGCATGGTCAGGATCACCGCCGCCCACGAGTACGATCTTGAGGGGGTCATCATGGAGGGCCCCGGACAGGCCGCATGAAAATGGTTCCTGTCGGTGTGCGCAGGATCGGGAGTGACTACGATATTAGTGGAGATACTTACAACACGGCACACTGCGGGAGCCCTGACCGGTGCAACAGGAAAAACTGGACAAATATCGAGACAAACGGCACTTCGAACGGACGCCGGAACCGGCGGGGCACGTCGAACCAAGCGAAGCCGGCCGCCTTTACGTAATCCAGAAGCATGCGGCCAGTCATCTGCACTACGATCTCCGCCTCGAACTGGACGGGGTGCTCAAGAGTTGGGCCGTGCCGAAGGGACCGAGCCTGAACCCTGCCGACAAGAGGCTGGCGGTCCACGTGGAAGACCATCCGATCGACTATGGCTCCTTTGAGGGAACCATACCGGAAGGCGAATACGGCGGCGGCACGGTGATGCTCTGGGACCGCGGCAGGTGGGAGCCGGAGGGGGACCCCAACGAAGGATACGCCAAGGGAAACCTGAAATTCAGAATTATCGGTGAGAAACTGAGGGGGAGTTGGGTGCTCGCCCGCATGAAGGGCGATCCGGGAGAAGGGGGAAAGAACTGGCTGCTGATAAAGCACCGCGATGAGACCGCCATCTCGGGGAGTGGACCGAACCCGGTCGAACAGATGGACCGGAGTGTTTCAACAGGTCGGACGATGCAGGAGATCGCCGACGAGCAGGCAAGCGTCTGGCACGACAAGGAAGCAACACAGCTTGCCGAAAACAGCTCCTTGACCGCTCCGAAATCTGAAAGAACCAAAACAGCGAAAGCGAAATCCCCCCGTCGGAAGAAAACGGACCCGTTCGCACTTCCCGGCGCCCGCCCTGCCCCCTTGCCTGCCACCTTCCGCCCCGAACTGGCCACTCTCGTCAGTAAGCCGCCTGAAGGGGATAACTGGCTCCACGAAATAAAATATGACGGCTACCGCATCCTGTGCGTCGTCTCGGGGAAATCAGCCCGGCTGATTTCGCGAAACGGCAACGACTGGACCCAGAAGTTCCCGGGGATAGCAGATGGAGCATCGCGTCTCGATATCGACAGCGGAATTCTCGATGGCGAAGTGGTCGTCGTCGATCCGGCGGGGCGAACGGACTTCCAGGCACTGCAAAACATTCTGAAAGGCATCCGGTCCGGCAGGCTGGTTTTCTACGCATTTGACCTGCCGTACTATAACGGCTACGATCTTACCCAGACCCCGCTCGTAGAACGCAAGAAGATTTTGCAGCAGATGCTCGCAAACCAGCCCCGCAACGGATCGACCCTGCTCTACACGGACCATATCTTCGGGCAGGGCGGGACGGTGTTCGGCCAGGCCTGCCGCTTCGCCCTGGAGGGCGTCATATCCAAGCAAGTCGACAGCTCCTACCAGCAAAAGCGCACGCGCAACTGGCTGAAGGTAAAGTGCTACCTGCGGCAGGAATTCGTGGTGGGCGGCTTCACCGAACCCGGCGGTTCTCGAACCGGCTTTGGGGCCCTCCTGGTAGGATATTACAACCCGGACCGCCGGCTCATTTTCGCCGGCAGGGTCGGCACGGGCTTCAACGACCGGACCCTGAAGGACATATATGCCCGTCTTACTCCGATCGAGACCGGCAACTCCCCTTTCGTGAATCCCCCAACCGGATATGAGGCCAAAGGCGTTCACTGGATCACGCCCGAACTGGTCGCCGAGATCGAATTCGGTTCCTGGACGGATGAGGGTATTCTTCGCCATCCTTCCTTCAAGGGACTGCGGGATGACAGAGACCCTACGGAAATCGTACGCGAGACCCCGGAAGGTGCGCCGCCCGAGCCCTCGGAACAGAACGACGAGAGCACGGCATCACCGGCCCGCCAGGCGGCATCCGCCCGGTGGGCCAGGGGGACAGGCGATCCCGGCGCCGTAAATATTTCCAACCCAGATCGCCTGCTCTATTCCGAACAGCTTATTACAAAACGCGAACTTGCCGATTACTACGTCGATATTGCGGAGTGGATTCTTCCGAACCTGGTCGGGCGCCCCTTGACGCTGGTGCGATGCCCGGAAGGATGGGAAAAGGAGTGTTTCTACCAGAAACACCTCGGAGACACCGCATCGTCCGTACTGCGATCGATCCCGGTGCTGGAGAAGAACGGGCTGGAGAGCTACAGCGTCATAGAGAACATGGCAGGACTGATCGCCCTCGTTCAAGTCGGCACGCTCGAAATTCACGTCTGGGGCTGCCGCGAGAAGAAAATCGAGCAACCGGACATGATGGTTTTCGACCTCGATCCCGACCCCGGCGTACCATGGGACAGGATGATCCGAAGCGCACGCCTTATGCGCGACAGCCTCTCCGACCTGGGCCTGGAGAGTTTCCTGAAGACAACAGGCGGCAAAGGGCTTCATGTTGTCACGCCCCTCACCCCGCGCCTGGAATGGGACACGGTGAAGGAGTTTTCCAAGGCGATTGCCGACAGCCTTGTTCGGGAATTTCCCCGGGAGTACATCGCAACCATGTCCAAGGCGAAGCGCAAGGGGAAAATATTCATCGACTTTCTTCGCAACGGGCGGGGGGCGACGAGCATTGCAGCCTTTTCCACGAGGGCCAGGAGCGGCGCTCCTGTCGCCGCCCCCATAGGCTGGGATGAACTCACGGAAGACCTCAGGCCGGATGCGTTCAACATCCGAAACATCCGCCAGAGGCTCTCATCTCTCAGGAAAGACCCCTGGGAAGACTATTTCAAAGTCCGCCAGACGATTACGGCAAAGATGCTGAAGAAGATGGGGATCAATGGCGGCAAGAGCCGCCAATAACCGACTGTAACAGACCGGAGCGCACGATGAGCGAAAAGCTCACCTTCTTCGTTATTGACGACCAGCACACGATGCATAAGCTTGTTGCCCACTTCCTGCGTGAAATGCAACGGAATGAGGAAATCCCGCCTTACAGGATGTATGAAGCCGGTAACGGCCGGGACGCGCTCGAAATGCTCCGGCATATGTATGGAAAGATCGAAGGCGCATCCCCATCCCCCGGCTCGGAGGATCCCGAAACCGTCATCGTCCTCTGCGATGTGGAAATGGAGCCGCTCGGCGGAATCGAACTGGTTAAGTCCTGTTTTGAGCACAATGCGCTACGAAATCTCAACTTCATCATGATGACCGACAATCCGGAAATCGGCCTCATAAGTGAGATCGGGGAACTCGGCGTTACCAGCATTATGGTCAAACCGATAGCCGAGTACAAGCTCTCCGAACTAGTCCAGGGGATACTGAAGGTTGCGCCGCTGAACGCGCGGTACCGGGAGGCAAAACGTCTCATCGAGGACAAGGAATATGATCGGGCACTGCAGATCATCTCGGAGTCCGCACCCAAATCCGCCGGTGTGCGATGGAACCTTCTCCGCGGCTGCGCCTACCTGGGGCTCAATAATGCGGAAAGGGCCGAGAACGAATTCCGGTCGGCGGAAATAGGCGCCCATATCGCTTCCGTTCTTGCGCTTAGACATCTCGTCGAGTTGTATGAAATCGAGGGAAATACGCAGAAAGAAATAGAAGCCCTCAGCGAACTCACGCAAATGGCCCCGAACAACCTGGACCGCCGGGTCAAACTGGCCAGACTCCTCACGGAAGTAGATCGCTTCGTCGAGGCGAAAAGCGTCCTGGAGGCGCTCACGAAAACCCACCTCAATACGGAAGCGCAGTTCCAGGTGGCGCGGCTTTTCGAGAAAAGCGGGTGCGCCGAAGAAGCGGCTGAATTGCGGACAAGAGCCATAAAACAGCACATCGACGATTATGTAATCTGCAACAGGATGGCCATCGAGTTGCGGAGGCAGGGAAGGCACGAGCAGGCGGAAGCCTGCTACCAGGAAATCATCGCCGTTCATCCAGAGCAGGAAATCATCTGGTTCAACCGCGGAGTCAACCTAAGTGCATGGGGCAGGCAGAAAAAGGATATGGCGCTGCTGGAAAGGGCGCGGAACTGCTTTATGGAAGCCCTGCAGATCGTCCCCGGATTCTCCGATGCCACAAACGCCCTGGAACACGCAACAAATGAAATCAGGGAAATTTCAAGAGCAAGAATAAGATAGCCGGCCCCAATCTTTTTGACACGCCCTCACAATATACAACTACATTCCCCCGTGCTTATACTCGCCCCCGGACAATTCGGCATCAAGGCAGCAGAACCGCGAAAATGTTCTAAGGAAAACGTGTATTGATGCCGATTTCAGTTCAGAAAACGTGAAGTTTGCGGAGCAGCCTGTTGCATGCAGCGGCCGGCTGGAAACAGAAACATGGAATCACTTAATCATCGACGGTGTGGATTTCATGGGAAGATTGAGCATCGATCAGTTAAAGCCGGGTATGGTGGTCGGAGAGGACCTTGTGGGCACCAACGGCCGTTTTCTTCTCGGGAAGGGTGTTTCCCTGACCGATAAGCATCTTCGCGTCCTGAAGATGTGGGGCGTCATGGATGCTGAAATAGACGGGGTCTCCGCCAGCGATGTTGAATCGGATAACATGGCAACCTTCGATGCGGCTTTGCTCAAGGAGGCCATCTGGCAAACGCGGCAGCGATTCCGGAACTGCGACATGAACCATCCGGCGCTCCGGGAGCTTTTTCGCCTGTGCTCGCTGCGGAAGGCAAGGAACATGACACAGGAGCAGCCGAGGGAACGCATCGTACGTCTGACCTGTGTTTCAAGCAATGGAGAAGAAAAGAAAAGGACCAGGCTGCCCCAGGTCAACCCGCACAGTCTGCTTCATGAAGGAATCAAGCTGCCGTCGCTGCCGGCCATTTTCATGCAGATTCAGGATGTGATAAACAACCCGCGCAGTTCGGCCCACAGCATCGCCAATGTCATCGGCAAGGACACCGGTCTCACCGCCAGGCTGCTGCAACTGGTCAACAGTACCTTCTACGGCTTTCCCTCCAAGATCGATTCACTGTCGAGAGCCGTCACCATAGTCGGGACCAAGCAACTGAGCACCCTCGCCCTTGGCGTAACCCTTGTAAGCGTCTTCAAAAACATCCCCCAGGCTCTGATCGATCTCAAGTCCTTCTGGAAACACAGTCTCGGATGCGCCATACTTTCCAGGTCCCTGGCCAAAATCAAAAATATCGCCAATACGGAGCGCCTGTTCCTGGGAGGACTGGTTCACGATATCGGGAGAATGATCGTCTACGGGTACCTGGCCGAACACGCCAGGGAGGCTCTGGAGCGGGCGAGGAACGACTCCATGTACCTGATGAGCGCCGAGGTGGAGGTGATGGGGTTCGCCCACCAGTCCATCGGATCTTTGCTGCTAAAGAAATGGCGACTGCCGTTGACTTTGGAGAGCATCGTCCGGTACCATCACGAGCCCATGAAATCGAAGCAGCCGATGGATTCGGCAATCGTGCACATGGCCGATCTGATAACCAATGCTTTGGAAGTGGGCTCGAGCGGAGAACGCCTCGTTCCGGAAATCGATACCCAGGCATGGGAGACGCTGGGTGTTCCGATCAGTATACTCGGCCCGACCATCACCGAACTGGACGATCAGATCAGTGAAGTAAGCAGACTCTTTTTTCTCGAAGGACAGGCTTGAAAAGCCGGCAGATATACATACAAGAACTGGAAGAACGCATTCAGCATCTTGAGGAGGTGAATCGCTTTGCGATCGAGGCCCTCGATATGGCCACCTCCCTTGCCGACTTCCACCCGAATTTCAATCAGCTCCAGGACCCCGCCTCCATCCTGAAGGACGCCAGGGTGCGCATCCAGCGGCTGATTCCGTTCCATGCCACCGCCTTCTTCCTCGTAAGCGACAAAGATGCGGAATTTCGCCTTGCATACAGCGAACCCGAACAAATGGCTTCCGCCATTCAGAGTGAAACGGACCACCTGATCGAGCACGGCACCTTTGGATGGGCTCTTCGGGAAAACCGTCCGGTTATCGTTTCATCGCGTGATTACAAAGGGCAGATCATACTGCACGTGGTATCCAACCAGTCCAAGATAAGCGGCATGTTCATCGGACTTATCGACAACGCGAAAACCGAAATTCCGGACATCTCTCTGGCCCTGCTCACGATCATCCTGCTCAACACCGCAAACACGCTCGAGAGCTATCAGCTCTACAAGGTTATAAGCGATATCAACAAAAACCTGGAGGGAATGGTCAGGGAACGCACCAAGCAGCTCGAGTACCATGCGCTTCATGACTCGCTCACGGACCTCCCCAACAGGAACCTCATCTCCGATCGCATCGAGTATGAGATCCGCGCCTCCGAGCGCAGGCCCAAGATGATGGCGCTGCTCCTCATAGACCTCGACAGGTTCAAGGACGTGAACGATACCCTGGGCCATGCGGCAGGCGACAAGCTCCTTGTACAGTTCGGATCGAGGCTTCGAAGCGCCGTACGCAAATCCGATACGATCGCGCGCCTTGGGGGCGACGAGTTTGCTGTATTCCTGCCTGAAGTCAAAGCAGAGCGGGATGCGATAGACATTGCGAGAAGGACCCTCCGA
>JAEZXS010000316.1 GCA_023442755.1 Pseudomonadota bacterium
GGGCTGATCGTCGAAAAGGAAGAGCAGGGGGCGGTCTATGAGACCGGGCCCAACGCAATTCTGCTCTCAGATATCCTGGTCCAGAACGGCGAGTTCTCCAACCTTGCCGAATTTCCCGTCCTGCAGATGATGTACAAACAAGGGATGATTCTCCCCGGCCACACCAACGATACCGGCAGAAGACCGCTTCTCATCGGTTCCAAATCCCAGATCGAAGCCCAGGTCCACTACATTTACCGAGGGAATTACGGCCTGGTAACGGAGGAGGAACTCGTTCAGGCGGGGACCGGGCCGAAGATGGCGCGCGACATGATCCGGATGAAAAAGAAGTTCGCTCACGGGAAGATTCGCAAGACGGACGAACTACTGGATACGATCGTCCTGGAAAACGACCCGGTGGAAATCCGGAACGGGGTTTTCATCCAGCGGCTCAAGATGAACGTTTTCGAGTTTCGCTACGGGAAGAACTCCGTCCTCGTCGACCTGAACCTGCCCCCCTCGGCTTCATACCAGTCGCCCTACTTTCTCGGGTTCCACAATTTCCGACGCGAATATTTTGCGATCATCCATTCGGGAGACGGGGACGGTTGGGACGTCAGGCGCCCCTGCATGGCCAGCATCGTCATCTTTCAGGGGAAAATCTACCTGATCGACGCCGGGCCGAATATTCTCCACAGCCTCAAAGCACTCGGCATCGGGGTCAACGAAATCGAGGGCGTTTTCCACACTCACGCTCACGACGACCACTTTTGCGGGCTTCCCACCCTGATGCAGGCCGACCATCGCATAAAATACTTCGCGACGAAGCTGGTGAGGGCTTCGGTCGCAAAAAAGCTTGCCGCTCTCGTTTCGATGAACGAAGAAGACTTTCCGAACTATTTCGAGACGCACGATCTGGCCATGGATACCTGGAACGAGGTCGACGGGCTCGAAGTGCGCCCCATGTTTTCGCCCCATCCGGTCGAGACGAATATCTTCCTCTTTCGCGCCATGTGGCAGGACGGATATAAAACCTATGCCCATTTCGCCGATATCGCCAGCCTCGATGTCCTCAAAGAGATGAAGACGGGCAGTCATTCCCTCCACGGCATCTCTCGCGAGATGTACAACGCCACTCTGCGGGCCTATGCCGAAAAAGCCGACCTGAAAAAGATCGACATCGGCGGCGGGATGATCCACGGCAATGCGGAGGATTTTATAGCAGACGAATCGACAAAGCTGATCCTGTCCCATACAAGCCGGGACTTGACGCCGAAACAGAAAGAGATCGGATCGGGCGCGCCCTTCGGAACCGCTGATACCCTCGTGCCCGCAACGCAGGACTACCTCCGGATGTATGCCTTCCACTACCTGGAAACCTACACTCCGAACGTGCCGCGAAGCCAGGTACGGCTGCTGGCCAGCTGCCCCATCCGAACGTTCAACCCTCAGACAATGGTGTTCAAGGCGGGGACGGTATGCACCACGATTTATCTGATCCTTTCGGGAAGCGTGGAGATGGTCGATACCGGGACCGGGAGTTCCAACACGCTCTCCCCCGGTACACTCGTCGGCGAGATGTCCGCTCTTCTGAAACTTCCCCTTGGCGAGACCTATGTCGCATCCACTTTCGTCCACGCTCTTGAAATACCCCTGAACCTCTACCTGTATTTTACGGAAAAGAACGGCCTGCTCGATAACCTGAAAAGCATGCACGAGAAGCGCAGTCTTCTGGAGAAGACCTGGCTTTTCGGCGAATCCCTCTCCAGCCCCGTCCAGAACAAGATAGCCCGCTCCATGGCCGAGTCGGGGTTCGACTCGGGAGAAGAGATCGCACCTGACGGCTCCCGCGAACTCTTCGTGATTTCGAAAGGAAAAATGAACCTGTACCTGAAGGATCAGCTGGTTGAAGTCCTGCACGGCGGCGATTTCTTCGGCGAACAGAGTGTGCTTTTCGATATACCGGGCCTGTTCAGGGTCCGGGCTGCGGAAGATTCGGAGCTGTTCCGGGTCCCGGGAGAACTGCTGCTCGAAATCCCCATAGTCCGGTGGAAGCTGCTCGAGGCCTATAACAAGCGGATGGAGATCCTGTTCAATCCCGAGTTGATATCATCCTCGATCTTCCAGTGGAGGGAAGAGTACAGGACGAACGTGGCGAAAATGGATGAAGAGCACAGGGCGCTCTTCAAAAAAGCCGATATGTTTTACAAGAAACTTTCGACGGGGGAAAACGTCGCGGTGAACGATATTTTGAACTTCCTGGTCGGTTTTTCCGAAGCACATTTCAAAGAGGAAGAGCAACTGATGAAAGATTATGCCTATCCCGACCTGGAAAATCATAGAGCGAAACACGAACGTTTTCTGCAGCAGGTCGGCGAGATCAGGAAAAGCCGAAGGCACGGCAAGATTCAGTCGGGAATAGACTGCACCACCTTTCTGCGGGATTGGATAATCCAGCATATCCTTACCGAAGACAAAAAGTACGGCCCGTTTCTCAATCAGCAGGGAATCTTCTGAGCCGGTGAAATAGAGTCAAGCGATTACCTACGGACTGATTCCTGGCTTTCGAACCATCGAGAAAAAAACGGCCCCAAGGATGACCGCGCCGCCGAAAACGGTCCTGAGAGACGGCGCCTCCCCGAGCAGGACGAGAGCGAACACCATGCCGTATACGGGCTCAAGCCCGGTAATTACCGAGGCGGTCCGGGCCCGGATATGCCTCAGGCTCGCAATGAACAGCCCGTGGGCCGCGGCGGTGCAGACCACTCCCAGGACTACCATGAGCACAAGGTCTTTGCCCGTAACGCCCGTCCCAGACGCGAGGGCAAACGGTGAGCTTGCCATGGCCGCGAAGACGAACTGGTAGAAGGTGACCGTCAGCGGCGGATATTTGCTGACGAACATGCGGTTCAGAAGCGACAGGGCCGCGAAGGAAAACCCCGAGAGCAGGCCCCAGAGCACTCCTTGCGTCACCCGGTTGGAAAAATCGAAGGAAGGGATAACGAGCGCAAGCCCCGCCATGACCGCCGCAGCAGCCGCAACATCGTACGTCTCCAGTTTCTCGCCGAAGAAAAACGGTTCCAGGAAAGTCACGAAAAGCGGAAAAGTTGCAAAGGTAAGCAGCCCTATGGCTACGGTTGACACCTGTATGGACTGGAAGAACGCGAACCAGTGCAGCGCAAGCAGCACTCCCGCAAGAGCCAGGGTGAACAACGAGCGGGGCGACCTGATGGAAAAGCCCGTTCTCGACACCGCAAGCGCTGCAAAGAGCGCCAGGGCGGCAAAACCCGTCCGGCCGAAGGTTATCTCCGCAGGGCTCGCATGAATGGCCTTGCCGAAAAGGCCGGCGAAACCGAACAGAACCACTGCCAGGTGTATCTCGACAAGCCCGAGCGCCCTGTCGGGGGCGGACAGCTGGGAATCGTGATGCATGCCTTTCATACCCGTCATCCCGCAACCATCATGCTTAAACTGGCACCATCATCTCTTTTCGTTCGACATCAGCCTTCCAGCTTCCCCCTGAGCGGCAGGGTGAGGGGCAAGGAGGCGAGTATCAGCATGCCCACTATCACCAGCATGGGGACGAGGCCGGTCATGTCGCTGAAAAAGCCGTAGACGAACGGAGATATCGCCCCGGAGCCGATGGTTGCCGTATAGAAGAGCGCAAAAGATTCGTTTTGCCTGTCCTCGGGGACAAGTTCGGGCACGCTCCCATACAGTGCCGAAGAAGTGCCGTTCAAGGCGATTCCGAGAACGGGGCACAGCACGAGAACCGCGCCAAGCGGCAGAACGATGGAAGCCCAGATCAAAAGCGCGGTCATCCCCTCGGTCACCAGCACGGACCGCAGCACTCCCACCCGCGTGGCCAAAACGCCGCAGACGAATTTGCCCGCTATTCCACCCGCGAAAATCAGGCTCAGAGCAGCCCCGGTGAGCGCGATCTCAGCGCCTTTATCCCGCAGCAGGAAAGGGAAAAAGGTCAGGTAGCCCATCCGTGTGGCGCTGTCCAGAATCCCGATCGTAACAAGCGCGGCGAAGGGCCGGTTGCCTTTCCATATAGAGGCGCCGGTCCTGGAGCGGGTACCAGCAGCTCCATTTTCGCAGCCCTGCGATGCCGCGGAGGAAGTCAGCAAAACCAGCACGGCCGTTACCGCGACCCCGAACAGCCCCAGTGTGCGGCCGGCCGCGGGCCAGCTGTACCGGCTGATGATCAGCGCCGCGAGGGCCGGGAAAACCAGCTTTCCAATATCGCCGGACATGTTGAAGATGCTGAGCGCCGTTCGCCTCTGTTCCTTATCGGCGCAGGCGGTCGAGATCAGGGTGGAGGACAGCGGGTGCTGCACGCTCGCTCCTAGGCCGCCGAGGACCAGGAGACATCCCAGCAGGATCGGCGTCGACGTCCAGCCATACGAGGCCACAGCGACGCTGGACATGAGAGTTCCCGCCACGAGCAGCCGGCCCGCCCCGAAACGCCTCGCAAGAAAACTGCTTGGCACCTGCAGGAAGGCGAGGGTCCCCGAATACAGCATCTTGAGAAAGCCCACCTGGGCGAAAGAGAGAGCGAACTGGGCCTGCCATATGGGAAAGAAGACATACAGCATGTCCACGAACCCGTCGTGCGTGAAATGGGCGAGCACACTGCCCGCCATGGCCTTTCTGTTGCCCCTGAACCATCGAATGCTCTGTGCCGTTCCGACCGTGTTCAAGCCACTCCTCCGTAAACCGCTTTGCCGATGCCCTTTAGAAAAAAGCTCATGGCATCGCCCGCGGGCAAATGCCACGGGACGTAATTGTACGCACAATCAACCGGAGATAAAAGGATTTTGCGGAATGCCGGGTCTTACGCCCGGGAGGCGGTTCCCGCCGTCCGCATCTCTTTACAGGCAGTGCGAAGGCGCTCTATATTGGACCGTAAGAAGGCATCCTTGACGGGATTATCGGGAGTCTTCGCCCCGGCCGTTTTTTTCGCGGTTTGCATCCTTGCAGGATTGGAGGTTCTCAGCATGGTGGACATACTGGAGGGTTATATCGACGTGCAGGGCGGAAAGGTCTGGTTCCGCGAAGCCGGCGGGGGAAGAGGCGGAGCGCCCCTCCTCATCCTCCACGGCGGCCCCGGCGTTCCCCACGACTACCTCGAACCCCTGGAAGCCCTTGCCGACGAACGCCCGGTCATCTTCTACGATCAGCTCGGCTGCGGCAACTCCGAAAAACCGGAAAACCCGTCCCTCTGGACGATCGACCATTACGTGAACGAACTCGTGCGCATCCGACATGCCCTGCGGCTCGATAAAGTGCATATCCTGGGACAGTCCTGGGGCAGCATGCTTGCGACGGACTACATGCTTTCAAGAAGGCCGGAGGGGGTGCTGAGCCTGGTATTTTCCGGGCCGTGCCTGAGCGCCTCCCGATTCGTTGCCGACCAGAAAGCCGGTCTCGCAAAGATGCCCGCCGACACGCAGCGGGTAATAGCGGAAAAAGAGGCATCCGGGGATTTCGATTCCGCCGAATACCAGGAAGCCATGACGGCATACTACAGCCGCCACGTTTGCCGGCTCTCCCCGTGGCCCGACTGCCTCAACCGCGCTCTGGAAAAATTCGGCAAGTCCGTTTACCTGCACATGTGGGGGCCGAGCGAATTCACCGTGACCGGCACGCTGAAGGATTACGAGCGCGCGGAGCGCCTGAAGGAAATTTCCCCGCCCATTCTTTTCACCTGCGGGCGATACGACGAGGCCACCCCGGAAACGACGGCCTATTACCAGAGCATGGCCCCGGGTTCGACTCTCGTTGTCTTCGAAGATGCCTCACACGAACATCATCTCGAAAAACCGAAGGAATATCTCGAAACCGTCCGTCTTTTCCTCCGGCGCGCCGATACACACCGGTAAGCCTCCCATTCCACTTGCCCGCAGCCTTATGCCTCCATCCATGCACGTCCGCCGGGATGATTACCTTATTTTTAAATTTGGAATCGGAGGCAGAAATATGGATCAACCAAAGGGCTGCGAGTTCAATAACAAAACGTACGCACATGGCGAACAGGTCTGCATAGCCGACAAATGCATGATATGCACCGATGGGGAATGGCAATACAGCTTTATAAGCGAATCCGGAGCGGAGGACTGACCGGGGTTCAAACGCCCCCTTGCGTGAAAGTCCCGGAACGAGGCGTCTTCCGGCGCGTTCCGTTTACATGCGCGAGCATGGGTTCATCTTCTTATAATAAGTGATTAAGGACATCGGAGGCATTGGGCAGAAACGGGCGGAAGCTATAGTCAACTACCGCAACCAGCACGGCCCTTTCAAGTCCTGGGAAGATCTCGACCAGGTCCAGGATTTCTCGAAAACCCTGGTGGAGAAAATGAAGAAAGCAGGCATACGCCTGTAAATCCGGGTGAGATTTCCCGCCTGTAAATACCTGTTGCGGCCCGGTCCGTGGACCGGCCGCATTCATTCAGCGGCGCAGCTTCTGCACCGCATCCATCATTTCCACCACCCTGTGTTCGTATAAATGGCCCCTCAGGGTTCTCCTGCGGGCGTTTCCGGCAATCCTTTCCCTCTCGTCGTCATGTTCCAGGTAGTATTCGATTTTTTCGACGAGATCGGCTTCATCGTCGAACTGGACGACCTCATTCTCGGAATACAGGGGCGGAAGGAGTTCCCGGTGGTCGGAAAGCTGGAAACAGCCGAGGCCGGCGAGTTCAAAGGTCCTGGGATTGACGAAGTCGCCGCCGATGGTGTTCGGGTGCATCGAGGAATGGAGATTGAGATTTATCTTTGTGTTCCGGTAGATGGAGCGGGCTTCGGCTTCGGTGACCCACCGATCGCCGACCTCTACGCCGGGCACCCGGTAAAGCTGCCAACCCCGGCCGTATATCCGGGGACGGTAGCTGGCCAGGTTTTCCAGGACCCGCACACGATTGGGGTAAGGGGCTCCCATGAAGGAGATCGCCGCCCTTTCGGCGGATTTTGCCGGAAATTCATTGAAATTGTTATCGAAAGCCACGGGAAGGTAGTAGTGATTGTTCGCCCCGGCTGCAGCCAGTTCCTCTACGAAGGCTCCGGCCTGGATGGAAAAGAAGATGTCGAAATGGGAAGCAAAACGCTTCCAGTAGTTCAGAACGCGAAAGTCCTCCACAAACCAGTACAGCGTAACCACCCCGGACTTCCGCAATTCATCCAGGAACCGCTCATTGAAAAGCGGCGACTGAGCGATCCCGAGCAAAACGTCGGGTCCGATGGCATCGATCCGGTCGATGAGCGCCCTCTCCAGGGCACCGATGAAAGCCAGCACCTGCTCGCCGTTGCCCGAAGCGCGCGTCCTGTGAAATTCGTCCGCAAAAGGAGAAAAATCGATGAAATACGATTCGTACCCCAGACCTGCGAATGCGACCGCAGTCGCCCTGGCCACGGAAAGCGAACCTCCGGTTACGGGGCCGGCTATAACGACTTTCATCTCTCCCTCATCTCCATTCCCCGGCGGGTTGGACGGCACGGAACGTCTTCTCGACCGGGCTGCGACTGTACACTGAGATTCGAGACACTTTCAACAACAGAATGGTTGAACTCCCCGATTCTCCAGCGTATATCTCTCTGCGTCAGGGATCCATTTATGTTTCTCCGGCGATGCTCCGATATTTAGAGAAAATTTCGTGTATTCACACAGATTCTGCAATCGAAAGACAACTGCCATGGCCCACAAAACGGAATGCACTGGCGGAGACAACAGCGGGGCTGAGTTGCCTTGAGCTAAGGGAGTTGAGAAAGTGAGTCTTCGAAAACGCATTCAGATCATTCTTGCATTTCTTGTTTTGATCCCGCTTGTTCTACTCATGTATCAAAGCTATCGGGCGAGCCGTTCCTCATTGGTAAAGCAGATCAAGCAGGGGTCCCTGCAGATCGCCCGGCTCGAAACCGCCGAGATAGGCCTGATTTTCGAACCGCCCCGCCTTGTTGTCGAGGAACTCGTCCGCTCGCTGGAGACCAAGAAACTCATGGACCCCGGCGACCTCCAGGATTTGATGCACAGAACGCTCGTGGAGACCCCGGAGATTTTCGGAATCGCCGTGGCTTTCGATCCGGAATCGACCACGCTGAGACGGTTTGCGCATTACTGCTACCGACCAGGCGGTACGGTGCGGGAGCGGTCCATGGTAGACCCGGCAAACGACTATACGAAGCGGGGCTGGTACCGGCTCCCCATGGATACAGGGAAAGCCGGCTGGACAGGGGCGTACTTCGATGAAGGCGGGGGCGACACGCTCATGATCACCTTCACGGCGCCTATCCGGTTTGACGGCCGGATCGTGGGCGTCGCCGAGGTGGACCTCGACCTGGATGGACTGGTGCAAAAGCTTCAGGCAATCAAACCGGGGGGTGACGGAACGGTGTTCCTGGTAAACCGGTTCGGACAGATTCTCGCTCATCCGAACCTCAAAACGGTGACGGAAATGGACGTCGCCCAGGAACTGGCCCCTCTTGCGGAACTCATGAACCGGGCCGGGGTTGATTGTATCGAGATGGCCGATCCGGTCAGCCGGATCAAGTCCTGGGTAGTAGAGACGCCAATCCCGTCGCTGTCGGCCGCCAGGGGCGGGCAGGACTGGTCGCTCATCGTGAGTTGGCCGATGCACACGCGACTGGCGCCCCTGGGCGGCGTAACGAGGCGAATCCTCGTCCTGTACCTCTTCCTGGGCGGGGCCTCTTTCCTCTTTCTCAACCGCTCGCTCGACCGCATCATTACCCGCCCCCTGTCACGACTGACCGAGCAGGCCCGAAGATATGCCGCGGGGGATTTCAGTCCGCCGCCGCCCATGACCAGCGACACTATGGAACTCCAGGAACTGAGCCGGGCTCTGGACAGCCTTGGGGCGGCTCTTACCGGGAAAGCGAAAGAGAACAAATCATGAACATAGCGCTGCTTTTGCTCGGGCCGGGCAACCTTCGCCACGGGCGGTGGTTTCTCGTCATTCTGGGCACGATCCTGTTCGCCACGGGCCTCAGCATTGTCATCGACGCATCGGACACCGTTACGCTCATTACCATGGAAGGCTTCGGCTGGGTGATGGTCGCCATGGGATTGATGAAACTGGCATTTTCCATGCTGGGAGGAAGCGGAATTCCCTCGATTTTCGGCTTCCAGGGGATCGTGTTCGTGATCCTGGGCTTTGCCATTGCAGAGTATCCGACGGAGTCGGGCAACGCGGTGCCCTGGCTTTTCGGCCTGGCAATGCTGCTGAACGGTATTTATCAGACGGTCTCTTCCGTCGTGATCCGCTACCCGATGTGGGGCTGGTTCCTGGCCAGCGGAATCGGCCACATGATTTTCGGCGGATTCATGTTCGTCAACTGGAAACAGGCGGTCACCTGGGTGGTGCCGCTTTTCCTGGGAGCGGGGCTGATCGTGCTGGGAGCGTCCACGCTGCGGACGGCCCTGCGCATGGGGCGCTACCTGAAGGCCGATACGGGCTGGGGACCCGAGACGGCGGTGCGCTATTACCTGGATTTTCATGTTCCCAGGCGATTCCATAAGAAATATCTACCGGTGGAGATACAGCCGGCTCCGGGATCGAATGCCCCTCATGGAGAACTGATGGTCCATGTATGGAAGCCGACCACGGTGGCCCACGTGAAGGACGAACCCAACCCGGTGAGCCGCTACGTGGCGGCGCGGACCAAGGAAGGGAAGTTCACTGTCGGGCATTCCGCGCTGGAGATGTCTCCTGATGTTTATATCAGCCACTGCGACGGCGACCCCACGGCGTTCGATACGGGCGATGAAGTGTGGGATACCTTGCGGAGCAGGGATGTTCAGGGGGTTTTCCTGCCGAGCTTCGAGGAAGAGATAGAGACGTACATGCTTCCTTCCGTAACCATCCGGTTCCGCAACTTCAAAGTGGAGCAGCTTCGCACATTCTGGACCTGTTACCGGACCGTCACCTCCTACAACTTCACCAACCGGAACTGCTCGGTTGCAGTTGCACTGGCCCTGGAGTCAGCCCTGATGGGCAGCCTGGGCAACGGCAATCGCATCCGGACCCTTTTCTCCCTGGTGACGAACAAGGACCTCTGGGTCGCCAACTTCATCCGGTGGAAGGCCCGGGAGATGGTCTGGACGCCCGGGCTCATGCTGGACTATGCCCTGGCGCTGCAGCGTGTGGTGGAAGGGGAGTTTTAGCCCAGATCGCGGCTGAAAGCCGCTCCCACAAAAGACAAAATCAACTCTGACAAGTTCATACATATCCGGCCGCGCCAACGGTGCGGACGGACGCATCGGGCGCAGGGCCGAGGGCGTAAGCCACGGCCCTGAGCCCATCCGGGGGTGCGGGGAGCACTCGCTCCCCGCGTTTTGGCGTTTTGCGCACCAGGTGTTGCGGGTTGGTTACGCCTCAGCCTCCAGCACTTCAAGGCGCGCTCCGGCGCCTTTTGTTGCTTCGGGCTGGATGCGGTAGATGCGGTCGGCGTACTCGCGGAACTGATTCACTTCGTGGTGGCTGATCACGAGGACCTGGAAATCCAGCTTGCGGGCGATGGAGTGGATGATGGCCATGAGCCGGGGGACCAGGTCGGGCCTGATCCAGCAGTCCTGTTCGTCGAGGACGAGAAACCGGCGGTGTTCCCTTTCGTCGAGCTGGGAAAGGGCTATCAGGCGGAGTCCCACCGAGATGATGTTGCAGACCGATCCTCCCTGGCCGGTAAGGATGTCTTCCGGCTGCCCTTCCCTTTCGATGCCGAACGAGATGGTAACCTTGCCTCTCTGGACGTCGCGGCTGGACACGACGCGCAGGTCCTGCCCGAGGACTTCATTGAGAGCATAGGAAAGATTGCGTTCGACTTCGTCCAGGATTTCCCCGAAAAGATCGCGGCACAGGGCTTCGAGCCTTTCGGCCACCTTCGGCTGGCTTTCGAGGAAGGCATCGATTTCGGCAAGAGCCCGCCGGTTTTCCTCCAGCCGTCGCCGCAGCTCGCCCTGCTTCCAGCGAAGCTTTTCGAACCGCTTCCGGATTTCTGAGGGATCGGGCAGGTCCGATGTCATGCCTTGTCCTTCGCTGCTCCGGTTTCCTCGATTTCCTGAAGGTCTTCCTTTATCTTCATGATGTGGGCCCGGTATTCCTCGACCATCTGCTCGTTTTCCCTCCGGCGCTCTTCGAGCAGCTTCCGGAGGTCCTCTATGTCGCTGGTGCCATAGTCGCGCAGGGCCTTATCCCTGAGAACCCGGAGCTGTTCTTCGAGGTTTTTCTTGTCGCGATCGGTTGCAATTCTTTGCTCGTTCAACCGGCTGTACTCGCCCTTGAGCTGTTCGAGTTTCTGCTGGACCTCGGCATCCTGCGTGGAGACGGATTGACCTTTATTCTTTTCCATCTGCAATTACCTCTTCGTAAAGTTCCCAAACAATGCCGTCAACGGGATCTTCCCGGTTCAGGTTGGCTTCGAGAAAGGCTTTCAGGCCGATCCCTTCGGTCGTTCTTCTCAGGGCCAGGTTTTCCAGGCCCTTAATGAAAAGCGATTCGTCCGGGACATCCTCGCGTGTTTCGATTTCTTCCCACGTCAAAGGCGGGAAGACCTCATCGAAGTCCCTGTGCGGCACCTCCATCGATTCCAGCCCTCCCGCGGGGGACCAGACGGTGATTGCCGGCTTTACCTGCTTTGTGTAAATGCTTCGCGTGATGCGGACGATGCTTCCCGGGTTGCACCATGTGGTTTTCCCGCAATGCTGCAGGGGTTTGGGGGTGTGAATGTGGCCGTTTACGACCAGGTCCACGCCCGGGATTTCCTTCAGGTTTATCCTGCCGCTCTCGTAGCCCGGAAAGGCAAGATCGTGGTGGCTGATCCAGATAACGTGGTCGTACCCGTTCTCCTCGAGCTTTTTCGGGATGGGGGTCCAGTCCGGGGATGCGCCTATGAGCACCCTGCTGCCTTGAATCGAGAGGGACGCAACGGGGCCGGGGCTTGAAAGAAGCCTTATGACCCCGGCGGCATCGAGGACAGAGAGCGACACGTCGCGGGTGAGCCTGGCCTCGTGTTTGTCGTGATTGCCCACCAGCACCCACGGCCGGGCCTGCCTGAAGATATCGATCAGGTCCACCAGGAGGTGGTTGGGGTTGTTCCTCGGCACGTGAAAAAGGTCCCCCAGGATGATCGGCAGGCACTCGCGCTCGCGGGCAACATTCAGGCAGAAAGTCAGCTTGGCTATTATGGTTTTGGCATAGTCGTCGAGGCGGTGGCCGGGAGGGTAAGCCGCCGCATGCGGGTCTCCGATGAAGACGATGCCCTTGTAGCATTCGTCCGGTTCCCGGCGGAAAGTCGGTTCAGGCATGTCCATCCTCCAGGAAGTGTTCCAGGTCCATGTTGTGACCGCACAGGGGGCACTTTCCCGCCTCGCTCAGCACCCGTTCGATTTCTTCCTTCTTGCGCCGGATATCTTCCTCCAGGCTCTTATGGGCAAGCTCCGTCTCTCGGATTTTTTCCCGGATCAGTCCGGCATCCGCCAGCAGGGCCGTGAGATCGCCGACGGGCAAAGGCTCCGGTACCGGGCGGAGAGATACGTGGACCACACTGCGTTTTTCGATCCTGCCGCACCGGGAAACCAAATCCGACAGGGCTTGAACGGTCGATTCAAGAACCGCCGGGTCGTTCAGGACGGGAGGAGCGGCGAGTATTTCGAGCTTTTCGCGCCTGGTCGAGGCCAGATCGAGGCCGAGAGACACCCGGCGCAGGGATTCCAGAACCGATGCAAGTTCCCGGGTTTCATGCTGGTCGGGATACCGGGTAAGCGCCTGGAGCTTTTCCGCTTTGAGCCTGCAATGCCGCAGCGAATCTTCCTCGCGGGCGATGTTTATCAAGACGTTTGCAAGCCCGGCCGTTTCGAGCGCGGCGTGGGGGGCGGACAATTCTTTCAGGACGGCCAGGTGCGAGGAAAGATTTTGGCCTTTTTCCAGGGCGGCTTCGATTCCGACAAGCAGGGCGTCCAGGTTTTCCGTCTCGAGTGTGCGGGGAGGCTGGCAGAGGCCGGCCAGGCAGCCCGATTTTGACTGGAGGTGGTGCAGAGTGCCGGTCCGGCTTACCAGTTCGTCGGCCAGCTTTTCGACCGGCAGGGTTTCCCGCAGGGTCGGTGAAAGGGACACCGTCGCCAGGATGGAGCTTTCCCGGGATTTTATCTCGCTGCGAAGCACCCGGTTTTCGAGTTCTTCCAGGCAGGCCTGCAGGACGGGCAGGGCTTTTTCCCGTTCCTGTATTGCCGAGAAGAGGGCTTCAGCGGTCCGTAGCACATCGGCAACGGCATCGAGAGGCTTCAGGCGCTCCAGTTCTTTTTCGAACTCGGCGCATTCCCTTGCGAGTTCCTTGTGGCGCGACTTGCTCCGATCCGTTCTGACCTTGAGCGCCTGCTGCATACGAAGCAGGTATTCCGCCTCGGTGGAGGCTGCGAAAAAGCTTGCCGCCTGGGAGCCGGACTGGTCCAGGAGGAAAATCGGGTATCGCTGGTTTCCGATGTGGATGTCGACGGGACCGGTTTCTGTTTCGACGGGATCGAGCCGAAGGAGGGCCCGGATATCGTCGGGAGGCGTACGACCGAACTTGGCGTAGGTTTCGGGGTCGGCTTCGGCCGACCTGCGGGCTTTGTAAAGAGCCGTTTTATCCGTCCGCTCCCATTCGACGATCTCGCCGGAATCGAGTTCGATGCGGATGGCCGCGTTCTTTTCTCCATGGCGGATTGCGGTCCTGCTGTGGGGCGGGTTTTGCGCGATGGACCGTATGGCCTCGACGATGGCGCTCTTCCCCGTATTGTTCGGCCCGGTGATGACGGTCACGCCGTCGGAGAGTTCCAGGACCGTGCGCTTGTGCGCCATGAAGTTTTCGATCGTGATGCGCCTGATCATAATGCAGTCCGATTTCAATGGTATTGGGGAGTAGTTGTATTTATCCTATACGGGCCGTCTTTTCATGTAAAAAGATTACAAGAACACCGGAGAGGAGGAACTCGGATATGGAGAAGCAGGTAACGGTGGTAGCCAGGTTCAAAGCGAAGCCGGGGAAGGAAGAAATGCTGAAAAAGGAATTGGTGGAGTTGTTGGAACCGAGCAGGGCGGACGAGGGCTGCATCAACTACGATCTACACCAGGGAATCGAAGACCCGGGGCTTTTCATTTTTTATGAAAACTGGCAGAGCCGGGAGCTTCTCAAGAAGCACTCGGTCAACCCGCATCTCGTGGCGTTCCGTGAGAGAGTGAAAGACATCCTGGCCGAAGCGCCCGAAATCACTTTGCTGGAAATGCTCTAAGCCGGGGGGATTTTTTCATTCTCCTCTCCCGGTCCACGCCTGGATCTTCCCGGGAATTACAATCCGCACGGGTCGACTTGGGCCGGGTAATGTTATATGTTCCCCACTTGCAAAAGATTTGCGTATTTCTTGTTATTCGAGCAGGAGGTGGAACAATGGCGGACAACGTACCGGAATGTCTTTCTCCGGATGAGTGTTCGAGCAGAATATTTGAAATCAGCGGAGCCAGGTTCGAAGCGGAAATAGCAGCCGACCTGTGGCAGAAGATTCTTCAGCACAAATGGCTATTGTCGGAAAAGCTGGGGAGAGACGTCGGCTACCGTACCGCGTGTATCGATTTCCTGGAGAACATGGACCAGGCGGTAAACGAATACCTGTCCTACAAGTGCAGAGACATCCTGAACGAGATGGGGGCACGCTCTATCGGCAAGGATATATGGGAAACGATTTCCGATTCCCAACCCCCCAAGCAGCTGGTCCAGCGCCGGATTATCCTCCCCATCATGGAGGAGGAGCTGTCCAGGAAACACGGCGTAATCCCTCCGAAAACGATCATTTTCTTCGGACCTCCGGGAACGGGAAAGACCCACTTCGTCAAGGCGATTGCGGGCGCCCTGTCCTGGTGGTACGTCGAGATTGCTCCCAGCATGCTGGTTGAGGACGGAGCGGAAAAGCTCGGCGCAAATCTGCGCAGGGTCATGGAGAAGGTCAGGCAACTCGAGGAAGCCGTCGTTTTCATCGATGAATTCGATGAACTGGGGACTTGCCGGGACAATGCGGACCGGCTCGACAAGACCATAACGAATGAATTCCTCAAGCAGGTGCCGCTGTTCAAGAGCGAAACGAAAAAATTGCTCCTGGTCTGTGCGACAAATTACGTCCGGAACCTGGACCCGGCGCTGCTCCGCCCGGGCAGATTCGACTGCATCATCCCGGTGGGAGCGCTGAACGGCGACGAGCGCAAAACCGTCCTGGAGCACTGCCTGGCGCCGCTCAATACCGAGGAGATCGACCTGGACAGGCTGGTGCGCGAGACCACTCGCTTTACGCCGGCAGACATTCAGTACCTGTTCGAGCAGGTGGCCCAGTTCGGCTTCGAGCAGGAGATTGCGACAAAGAAGGACTTCAGGGTGACCACGCAGCACATCCTCCAGATAATGCAGAAGATGCGCCCTTCCCTTACCGATGAAATCATAGAAGAATTCGAAAAAGACAGCCTTGCATACGCAAGGGCCTGATAAAAGTAAACCGCCACCGGCCTTGCCGGTGGCTTTCAGAACCGGGGACAACGACCGGCACGCGCGAAGCTTGCAATGTCCGGTAAGGCCGCGAAGGAAGGCGCGAAAACCCCGGAGCGGATGCGGATGTTCCGTGAGAGCGGCTTTCAGCCGCGATGCCTTTGTTTCCTCGCGAAGGTGAGGAGGTACCGGAAGACGCGAAGAAGAACGAACATCAAAGAACTAACTACTTTTTGTTTTTTCTCCGCGCCTCTGCGGTAGATTTGATTTGATCCTTTGATCCGGACCGGCCCGGAAATTTTCAAAACGGTTGAAACCGTTGAATTGCGGGTTGACGAGGGTTGAAAAACATTGAAAAGGTTGAAATCGAGTCCTGGCGCCGGTTTGCGGGTGGCCGGACAAAACGGAAGAGTTCACCGCGGGGGACGCGGAAGGCGGGAAGCGTGGGCGGTTCTGCTTTTCCCGGCGCGCTCCGCGTCCAGCGATATCCACGTTTGTTTACCCGGACTTACGCTATTCTTTTGCCAAAGATCCCCGGACAATTTGCCCCTGATTCGGGGAGCCCGCCGCGGGCGGGATTCCTGCCCGCGGATTGGACTCA
>JAEZXS010000320.1 GCA_023442755.1 Pseudomonadota bacterium
GACGATCTCGGGGCGGTGTGCAGGCGGGTTGCCGAAGAGCGGAAAATTCCCGTCCTGCCCGTGCAGTCGGAAGGTTTCAAGGGCAACAAGCGGGAAGGATACAGAGCGGCCTGCAATACGCTGTTCAAGCTGGTGGGTACAGGCGATATCTCCGGTGTCTCCCCCCTGAGCGTCAACATCCTGGGAGATTTCAACCTGGCGGGCGAGATATGGACCATCCGCGGATACCTCGAACGCATGGGAGTTGCCACGGTTGCCAATATCACGGGCGACGGCCGCGTGGAGGATATAAAGAGGGCACACGGCGCCGCCCTCAACCTGGTGCAGTGCTCGGGGTCCACCATCGACCTGGCGAAGATGATGCAGGAAACCTACGGGATTCCTTTCAAGCGGGTGTCCTACTTCGGAGTGGAGGACATGGCCGAATCGCTCTACGAGGTTGCCCGCTTTTTCGAGGAGAAAGCGCCCGGAACATTGGAGCGGGCGCAGAGCCTGGTGCGGGAGGAGCTTGCGGTGCTGTGGCCCCGGCTCCAGGAGTTCAAAAAGGATCTTCTCGGGAAAAAGGCGGCCATCTACGTGGGCGGGGCCTTCAAGGCTTTCTCCCTGGTCAAGGCCTTCCGGCTGCTCGGCATGCAGGTGGTCCTGGTGGGATCGCAGACGGGCACCGAGGAGGACTACAAGGAACTCTACGAGATCACCGACGAAGGGACCATCATCGTTGACGACTCCAACCCGTTGGAGCTGTCCGCCTTCCTCAAAGAAAAAGACGTGGACATCTTCGTGGGAGGGGTCAAGGAGAGGCCGATAGCGTACAAGCTGGGCGTGGGGTTTTGCGATCACAACCACGAACGCAAGCAGCCGCTGGAAGGATTTATCGGCATGTTCAACTTCGCGAGGGAGGTCCACTCCTCCGTGATGAGCCCGGTGTGGCGCTTCGTGCCCCGAAGGAAAGCGAGGAACTGAGATGAAACACTCCGATTACGTTTCGACCACCAATGCGTGCAAACTGTGCAAGCCTCTCGGAGCATGCATCGCTTTCCGCGGCATCGAAGGTGCGGTTCCGATGCTGCACGGCTCGCAGGGCTGCGCTACCTACATGCGGCGCTGCATCATCAGCCATTTCCGGGAACCGATCGACATCGCCTCCTCTTCCCTGGGGGAAAAGCACGCGGTCTACGGCGGCGGGCCGAACCTAAAACAGGGTCTGAAAAACGTCATGAACAAGTACGGGGCCAGGGTGATCGGCGTGGCAACGACCTGCCTCACCGAAACGATCGGCGACGACGTTCCGATGATAGCGCGGGAGTTTCGCCGCGAGATGGGATCGAGCGAGGGGGCGGACCTGCCCGCCCTGGTGACGGTCTCCACCCCGAGCTATTCCGGCACGCACATGGAAGGCTTTCATGCCGCGGTCAAGGCCGTTGCCGACCAGCTTGCGACGGCGGACGAACGCACGGATTCGGTGAATCTCCTTCCCGGCTTCGTTTCCCCTGCCGATCTGCGCCATCTGAAAGCGATTTTCGAAGATTTCGCGTGCCCGGTGACCGTGCTTCCCGACATCTCCCTGAGCCTCGACGGGCCCGCGCTCGAAGAATGCCCCAAAATTCCGGACGGAGGGACTCCCCTGGCATCCATCCGGTGTATGGGAGGCGCGCGCGCGACCATCGAGTTCGGTCGCACCCTTGCGGGCAAGCCCACCGCGGGGTCGCTCCTGTCGGATCGTTTCGGCGTGGCGCTGCATCAGCTCGGGATACCGATCGGGCTTCGCGAAAGCGATCTTTTTTTCAAAACACTCGAACAGGTGACCGGGAATCCGATGCCTGCAAAGCACGAAGAAGAACGGGGCCGCCTCATCGACGCCTTCGTTGACGCGCATAAGTACCTGTTCGGAAAACGCGCCGTCGTCTACGGAGAAGAGGATCTTGTCATTGCCCTTACCTCTTTCCTGGTCGAGGTGGGAATAAAACCCGTGCTCTGCGCATCGGGCGGGAAGAGCGGCCGGTTCAAGGCGGCCATAGAAGAGGCGGTCGGGGGGATTGCCGAGCTTCCCGCAGTCGAGGAAGGGGTAGATTTCTATGGGATCGAGAAGCTTGCGGAAGGTCTTGCGCCCGACCTCCTGGTCGGCCACAGCAAGGGCTTTCCCATGGCGAAGAAGTTGAAAATTCCTCTCGTCAGGGTCGGCTTTCCCATCCATGACCGGTTCGGCGGTCAGCGGATCCTGCATGTGGGATACCGCGGGGCCCAGGCCTTGATGGACCGCATCGTCAATGCCCTTATCGAGGAAAATCAAACCGAGTCGCCGGTCGGCTATCTCTATATGTAAGGCAGGCAGGAAAGGATTCTCGAAATGAACGAGCTGCTGGATATTGGCCGTCACCCCTGTTTCAACGAAAAAGCGAAGGGCAGTTGCGGGCGGGTGCACCTGCCGGTCGCCGCCAACTGCAATATCAAGTGCAACTATTGCAACCGCAAGTACGACTGTGTCAACGAGAGCCGTCCGGGTGTGACGAGCACCGTTCTTTCGCCGCGCCAGGCAGTCCGGTACCTGGAAAGCGTCCTGGAAAAGGAGCCCCGGATAACCGTGGCGGGCATTGCCGGACCCGGGGATCCGTTTGCCAACCCGGAAGAAACCCTGGAGACTATCCGGCTGGTCCGGGAAAAGTTTCCGGAAATCCTGCTCTGCCTCGCCACCAACGGCCTGGGTCTTGCCGATTACCTGGACGATGTGGTCGCAGCCAATGTCAGCCATGTCACCGTTACGGTAAACGCAGTCGATGCGGAAATCGGGAGGCATATCTACGGGTGGGTCCGGGACAAAAAAGTGATCTACCGGGGAGCGGATGCCGCCCGGCTGCTCCTCGAACGGCAGCTCGAGGCCATAAAGAGGCTGAAGAAAAGAGGCGTCATCGTCAAGGTGAATACCATCGTCATCCCGTCGATAAACGACTTCCATGTCGAGGAAGTGGCGCAGACTATGGCCGGGCTGGGCGTGGACATTCTCAACTGCATGCCGATGTACCCGAATCGCGACACGCCCTTCGAAGATTTCGGAGAACCTGGGACCGAGATGATGGACCGGCTCAGGGAGAAGGCCGGCCGCTACCTGCCCCAGATGAGCCACTGCACGCGCTGCCGGGCCGATGCCGCCGGGCTTCTGGAAAAGGACTGCGGGAAGGACATGATCTCGGGGTTTCTCCGGAAAAACGCCGCCGGGAACCGGCCCTACGTAGCGGTGGCCACGATGGAGGGCATGCTCGTGAACCTGCACCTTGGGGAAGCGAAGAGCTTCCAGATCTGGGGCAAAAACGAATCCGGTTTTGTGCGCATAGAGGAAAGAGATGCCCCGGAGCCCGGAGGGGGAATGAAAAGATGGCAGGAACTCGGCGAAATTCTCCATGACTGCCGGGCGGTCCTGGTGGGGGGGATCGGCGAAAATCCGCGAAAAGCGCTTGCCGCCACCGGCATCGTGCCGATAGAGATGCGCGGGTTCATCGCGCTGGGACTCGATGCGGTCTACCGTGGCGACAGCCTGAACGAATTCAAGGCCAGGCGAAGCGGGGGGTGCTGCAAGGGCGTGGGCTGCCAGGGGGACGGGGAGGGGTGTTGATTCCGGTGTGGGAGCGGCTTCAGCCGCAAAAGCGCGGGGACCTCGGCCCCCGCACCCCCATCGTCCCGCCGCTTTCGCGCGGGGACTCACGACTAGGCCCGGCGCAGGGCGAAGCGCCCGCGCCGAGGCCTGGGGCGCCTAAAACCACGGCTGCCGATCGCGACAAATAAATGGGGAGTGCTTCTCTGAGTAACAAAAAGGTGCACCCCCATCGAACCTCTTCGAGGGAGCCGGTTACCCCATCCCCGGTGTCAATGCAGTGGCCGGATGCCGCCAATGTAGTACAATTTTGTATCTAATATTATAACGTTTTGAAAATTATCTCAGGCTTCCGATTTGAGCGCATCCCGAGAGATTCTTTACTGAAGCGGATTCGGGCTGAATCCCCCACGGTTGGCACAGGAATTGATAACCACCTGTGCCATGGAAACAAAACTCAGGGAACTCGAACTTACGGTTATCTACGAGATCTGCCGGATGATCGGCCAGGCGCTCAAGCTCGACCAGGCCCTCGATACCATCCTCGGCATTCTTTCGGAAACGCTTGCCATGCAGCGGGCGACGGTGATTCTCCGGGACGAGGAGACCGGATACCTTGTCATCCGCGCTTCCCACGGGCTGACCGAGGCGGAAAGAAGGCGCGGCGTGTACCGGCCGGGCGAAGGCGTCACCGGGCTGATCTTCAGCACGGCGCAGCCCTTTGTCGTGCCGGACATCAGCAAGGAGCCGCTCTTTCTCAACAAGACCCGGTCCCGCACCATTCAAAAGGAGTCCATCGCATTCCTCGGGGTGCCGATCCTGCTGCACGGAAAACCCATCGGGGTGCTGCACGCCGACCGGCTCTTCGGAAACGATGTCTCGTTTGAAGAAGACATACGCTTCCTGGCCATCGTCGCAACGCTCATCTCGCAGCTCGTGAGCCTTAACCTGCAGGTAAAGCTTCGCGAAGACGAACTGCGCAAGGCGAGCGGTTCGATGGGGTGCGCTCTTCCCACCGCCGACAAACGCTCGCTCATGGTCGGGAAAAGCGATGCCATGCTCGCCGTGCAGGCGCAGATTCGCAAAGTCGCACCGAGCAGGGCTTCGGTCCTCCTTCTGGGGGAATCGGGCACCGGGAAGACCCTTGTTGCCAAGATCATCCACAAGCTGAGCACGCGCTCGACTTCGGCCTTCGTCAAGATAAACTGCGCATCGCTTCCCGAAACGCTGCTCGAATCCGAGCTTTTCGGCTACGAAAAGGGAGCGTTTACCGGGGCGGCCAAGGCCAAGGCCGGAAGGTTCGAAGATGCCGACGGAGGCACCATTTTTCTCGACGAAGTGGGCGAACTCCCCCTCGCCATCCAGGCAAAGCTTTTGCGGTTCCTGCAGGAGCGCGAGTTCGAACGCCTCGGCAGCTCGAAGACCAGGAGAGTCGATGTCAGGATAATTGCGGCAACGAACGTCGACCTGGCCGAAGCGGTGAAAAACGGCCAGTTTAGAGAGGACCTCTTCTACCGGCTGAACGTGTTTCCGATCCGCGTTCCGGCCCTGCGGGAACGCAAGGAGGACATCCCGGATCTCGCCCGTTTCTTCCTTTCGCGGATTTCCGGCGAGTACGGGCGAACGCTCGTCATGGGACGGGAAGCAATGGAGATGTTCGTGCAATACGAATGGCCGGGAAACGTCCGCGAGATGGAAAACCTGATCGAGCGGCTCTGCATCATGGCGGACGGGGAAGAAATCCGCCGGGCCGACATGCCCGATTACCTGAGGGGGCTTGCCGTTCCGGAAGCGTGCGCCACCGAGCCCATGTCGCGGCTCGACCAGTTGGAACGGGAAACGATCCTTACCGCGCTTGAGCGTAACGCGTGGCTCCAGTCCCGGACTGCGAAGGCCCTCGGGCTCACCCCCAGGCAGATGGGCTACAGGGTGAAGAAATTCGGCCTGGGAAAGATCATCGAGGAGCACAGGCGGGAGGATATCAACCTGCAGTAGTTCGGAACCCGGATTTTCCATTTCCCTCGCGAAGCCTGGGGCGTAAGGCGCGAAGGAAAAGACTTTTCCTGAGCAATGTTGCTGTGGGAGAGGCTTTCAGCCTCGATGCTTTGTCGTCGAGGGTGCGCATTGATCTTCTCCCATGCAAATCCCGCGAAGGGCAGGGCAAGGTGCGAAGAAAGGCAGGAGCAAGAGGCAATTTCATAGGGTGGGAGCGGGTACCAGCCGCAATGGGTTTTAGCCGGCCTGTGGGATTTGGTTTTTTTCAACGCGAAGACCCGAAGCCGCGAAGAAAAACGCAAAGAAGGTGAATTCCAAACGAATTGGCATAGGGCGATGGGAAAGGCATATTACAGAAACGGTGGACACGTGTTGCGGGATGTCGAGCGGCCCAATCTTGTCCGGGAGATGTTTCCCTACGAGCAGCCGCCCCGGTTGGCCTTCGGATCGGAAATCCTGCCCCCGGCGCCTGCAGCGAACGCCTACATCACCGATTCCACTTTCCGGGACGGCAGGCAGGCGCGGCCTCCCTTTTCCCTCGATCGGACCGGAAAGATCTTCGACCTTCTCCACAGGGTTTCGACCCGCAGCGGCCTGATTCGTCAGACCGAGTTCTTCCTCTATACGAAAAAGGACAGGCAGGAAATGGAGGTATGCCGCAGCAGGGGATACGACTACCCGGAAATCACCGGCTGGGTGCGGGCTTCCGTAAATGATCTCAAGCTGGTGCGCGACGCGGGGCTTAAGGAGACGGGAATCCTCACTTCGGCTTCCGACTACCACATATTCCTGAAATTGAGGTCAAGCAGGCGAAAGGTCCTGGAACACTATCTCAAAGTGGTCGAAACGGCCCTGGACTGGGGCATAGTCCCCCGGTGCAGCTTCGAAGACATTACGCGGGCCGACATCTACGGCTTTTGCATTCCTTTTGCGGAGGAGCTGATGAAACTTCGGGAGCGGAGCGGCTGCGCCGTCAAGATCAGGCTCTGCGATACGCTCGGCCTTGGCGTTCCCTACCCCGGCGCTGCCCTGCCCAGAAGCGTGCCGGGCCTCATTCGGGCTTTCATAGAAGATGCGGGCGTCCCGGGAGACCTCCTGGAGTGGCACGGGCACAACGATTTCCACAAGGCGCTCGTAAATACCGCGACGGCCTGGCTCTACGGCTGCGCGGGCGCCAGCGGAACCCTGCTTGGCCTTGGGGAGAGGACGGGAAACTGCGCGGTGGAAGACCTCCTCGACGAATACGGTGCCCTCGCCGGAATCCCCGGCATAACCGACCGGGCCGTCCTCGGCGGCATCGTCAAATGCTTCAACGAAGAACCCGGCTCTGAGGTCCCGCCGGAAAAACTCCGCTGGATGCTGTGGGATCGGTGCCCGCCTGCCAGGGTGTAAATCGCTTTCCTGTGGGAGCGGCTTTCAGACGCGATGTATGCTTTTCTAATCTGCCTCCACGGTGTAGCGCTTAAGTAGGGAGTAGCCGTCCTGATCCAGTTCGTATATGAACGCCGGCTCTGCTCCGAATGCGAGGCGCGCTTTATTCGTCCTGATGATGTTTATGCCGTTTTTGCCGAATTCTTCGAGCACCGCCGAAGCACATTTGCCGATGTCCACCCCCTGGTCGACTATGGATGTGACCCCTTCCCTGTCCGTGGCTTTTTCCAGGCAGGAACAGAATGCCACGAAAAGAACCTTCCCATCTTTGGACCCGGCGACCTTCATCCTGTAGCCTTTGAGTTCAACTTTTCGGATGGGCCCGATCCGATTGCTGCAGTCCTGCGCCAGGGCAAACGGCTCGGAGCAGGTGAAGCGGGCGTTAAGGTTTCTATAGAGTCCCTTTCCGGATGGCTCTTTCTGCATTCCAAGCTCGGACGCAACAAGCATCGCCAGTCCATCCGCGGCCTCGGCGATGTCTTTTTTGAAAAGCGCCGCTCCATCCGCTTTGAACTTGCTCACTGTATTTCCGGATCTGAATTGCTCGTCCGACCGCATTGCCTTTTCGAAAAGAAGGATTCCGCTTCTCCCGTCATAGACGGAAACGGCTGCGTCGATATCCGCGCTCGATTGCGCCCCGTCATAGACTGCGAGGCCATAGACCAGATCGACCTTCAGCAGGGTGTCGATGCCCTTTTGCCTTGTGGTTGCGAGGTAATTTTCGATTCGGAAATCTTTACCGGAGGGTTCCAGGCCGACGACTTCATATTTTCCGGTCAGCCTGTCGGAAAGCTTTTGGGTCAGCAGGCTTCCTGCCGAGTAGACGGGAAGCACCTCGGTCAAATCGTCTATGCTACCACCCATTGACCCGTGGGCCTTCGCCTTTTCCACTAACTTAAGTCCAAGCATCTGCCCCAGATAACCCGGCACCCCGTACTGAGGCATCATCGGTTCATAGCGCCATACCCCTGTGTGGTCCAGGACATTCACTCTGTCTTCGACGACCGAAACAACCAGCCCGATGCGCTTGATTCCGGAAGTGTCCTGTATTTTCAAGGGGCCAGAGGCGGCGCAACCAATGAGAACGAAAGAAATCCATAAACAAGCACGAAACGAGCGACTCTTCCCATGTCTCCCCTCACGTTGTTCATGATTCCCGCTATTCGAATGTTCGATTGTTCTACTCTATCTTACATTCAAACGGCGTGGGATGATACCTGTTCGAGCACTTGCCTGCGGATGCGGCTTTCAGCACGGCTCGATCCAAAGCCCGTGCTGTTCGGCTGAAAAGTGCTATAGTATTCCGGTCCAATTCCGATACTCTGTTCGATGCCCAGCTTGAAATCCCATTCTAAATCCCTTCAGGAGATATGATCGTGCGGAAGGACTGCGCCATTTTCCCGGGGCGGCAGACAGGGCCATGCCCATTTTTGACCGGAGCCCGTGCGCTCTGCTGCTTATTCCTCTTCGTCCTGGTATTTTCGCCGCCGGCGTTTTCCGCCGAGGAAAAAGATCAGACCTTCAAGCTTGCCGAACATCTCGTGCTCGGTATCAAAACCCAGTACATGATCAACAGCCACACTTCCTACGAATTCGGCGAACCAGAGGTCCCTGCTCTGAGCCCTCTGAGCCGCCTGGAGTTTCCCCTGGATTCCTGGTGGGGCGGCGCCGAGCTGAGGACGGTTTTCCCGCGGTTCTCGGCCGGCGTGGAAGCCCTCACGAACCTCTCGCGGGAAGCCTCCGGAGATATGGAGGACTCGGACTGGACCGACGAGGACCATCCGCATGTCAAAACCATCTACAGCACCCAGAAGTGCCGTATGAAGCCGAGCTATAACGTCAAAACCGATATCGATCTGAAGGTATCGGACTGGCTGGGCCTGCCCGAGTGGCTCGATCTTCGGCCGGTGGCCGGGTTTCGATGGCAGTATTTCAATCTTGTCGCTCACGACGGGGTTCAGCGCGATCTTAGCGGAGCCACGCCCGACATACCGCTTGAGGGGGAGTCCATCGCCTTCGATCAGACCTACTGGCATTACTTCGCAGGTCTGCGCGCCGGCCTCGATCTCGGGAACCCGGTATACCTGAAAAGTCTCGTTGCGCTCCTGCAATGCGACTGGGCCTACGTGGAGGGGCATAATGCGGACCATCACCTCATGCGCGAGGGTCGCCGCTTCACCTATGAGAATACCTACGGCCAGGCATGGCATGGGTCTTTCGGTTTCAAGGCGGGCTTCACGGAACGTCTTTTCCTCGGCTTCGATGCGGATTTTATGGCGATCTCGACGAAGGGCTCCCATCGCCTGGTGAACGAGCCTTTCGGCATCGATGAGGCGTGGTCCACCGGTGTCAGGGTCTGGTCGGCCCAGAACAGCCTCTCGCTCAAGCTGCAGTACGTCTTCTGAGTTCCCGAAACAGATCTCGTGCAGGGTGGGACGAGGCAGTGCTTCACCCCATCCTGCGACTTCTCCGGCTTGATGAACTGCTACCTCGAAATTGTCCCATGGACACATTGGTATTGTTCGGATGAGCGTATTCCGGTACTTTGATGTAATTTCAACCTCGGTTTGCGATGCAGCGGCAATAAATCCCCTTCAGGAGATCTGAGCGTGCGGACGATCGGCCCCGTTTTGCGTAGTTGGCAATCCCGGCTGCAGAATTGTTACTCTGTCTGCCTGCTGGTCTTCTTGCTCCTGGCAATGGCGCCCCCTGCGTTCCCGGCCGAGGAAAAAGATCGAACAATCCTGCTTGGCGAACATCTATCCCTCGGGCTCAAGACCCAATACCTGTTCAAGAGCCATACGTCGTACGAATTCGGAAATCCCTACCCTCCTTACCAGGCCCCGTTAAGCCGCCTGGAGTTTCCCTTGGACTCGTGGTGGGGCGGAGCTGAACTGCGGGTGGTCTTTCCCCGGTTGTCCATCGGCGCGGAAGCCCTCACGAACCTGTCGCGGGAGGCCGCCGGGGAGATGAAGGACTCGGATTGGCTGGACGAGGCCCGGCCCCGTGTAAAAACCATCTATAGCGAATCGAGATGCCGCATGGAGCCGAGCTGGATGGTCCGGGCCGATATGGACCTGAAGATATCGGACTGGCTCCGCCTTCCCGGGTGGCTCGATTTACGGCCGGTGGCCGGATTTCGTTGGCAGAATTTCAACCTGGTGACTCACGACGGGTTCCAACACTACCTGACGGAGGAATGGCCTCTTTACCCCCTTCCCGGAGACGGCATCGCTTTCGAACAAACCTATTGGCATTATTTTCTGGGCATGCGTGCCGGCGTCGATTTCGGAAAGCGGCTGATGCTGAAAAGTCTTGCGACGCTCCTCCAGTTCGACTGGGCCTATGTGGAGGGGCACAACGAGGACCACCATCTCCTGCGTGCCGGTTCCCGCTATACCTATGAGAATACCTATGGCCAGGCATGGCATGGATCGATCGGTTTAAAGGCGGGGGTGGCGGAACGCCTGTACCTCGACCTTGCAGCCGATTTTCTGGCGGTTTCGACGAGCGGCTCCCACCGTCTTGTAAACGCCCCTTTTGATATGGATATGACGTTTTCACACGGTGTCAGGGTCTGGTCGGCCCAGAACAGCGTTTCGCTCAAGCTGCAGTACGTCTTCTAAGTTCCCGGAGTTCGAATAAAAAGGGCGCCTGGTCTCCGATTCGGAGGCCGGGCGCCCTGGTTTTTTCTCGATCGCAATGCCGGGATATATATCAGATCTCGATCAAATCTTTTCTGGCTGCGGAAGCGCTCTCCCTTTTTGCATTCCCTCCCACCAGGGTCGCAAGGCTTGCCACGAACTCCTTCATCTGTTCGGCCTGGGCGTTCATTTCCTCGGATGTCGAAGCGGACTCCTCAGCATTGGCCGCATTTTGCTGGACTGCCTTGTCCATCTCAACTACGGCCCTGTTCACCTGCTCGATTCCCTGGGCCTGCTCGTGGGAAGCTGCGGTAATCTCGCCGACGAGATCGCCGGACCTGGCAACGATATGCGCCACTTCCTGGAACTCCTTGTTTGTTTGTTCCACGAGAGATGAGCCGTCCTGCACCTTTTTCACGGTTCCCTCTATGAGCGCCGCCGTGTTCCTGGCCGCTTCGGCCGCCCGCATCGCAAGGTTTCGCACTTCGTCGGCAACGACCGCAAACCCGGCCCCGGCTTCTCCCGCTCTTGCCGCTTCGACCGCTGCATTGAGGGCCAGGAGGTTGGTCTGGAATGCAACCTCGTCTATATTCTTGATGATCTTTTGCGTCTCTTCGCTCGCCTTCGAGATCTCGGCCATGGAAGATGTGAGCTGCTCCATGGAGGTATTTGCCATCGAGACTACCTTGCCGGCTTCTCCCATGAGCTTGTTGGCTTCCTTGGCGTTGTCCGCATTCTGCTTCGTCATGGAGGCCATTTCCTCCAGCGAGGAGGTTGTTTGCTCGAGCGCAGCAGCCTGCTCGCTTGCTGCTCCCGCTATGGCCTGGCCCAGAGTGGACGCCTCTGCGGACATCTCCCGCGTCTTATGCGTATAATCCGACAGCTGCTGCACCATTTTTACGAGAGTCTTGTTCACCATGCGGGTCAGCAGGCCGCTCAGAACAAATGCAAGCAGGATAGAGGCCAGGGCAATGCCGAGCATGAATATTCTCATCCGGGTCAGGTGGTTTACAAACTGGCTCCTCGACGCACCAAGCACCGAGTCCACGCCCGAATAGTAGCTCCCCGATCCGATGAGCCATTCCGTTCCCGGGATCGTCTCGAGGTAGGCGAATTTCATCTCTTCTTCATTCGTCTGCGGGTTCTTGTAATAGTAATCGAGAAATCCTCCCCCGCTCGCTTTCACAATCCTGACGAATTCCCTCAGAAGGTACGTCCCCTTGGAATCGGTCAGGTCCCAACGGCTTTTTCCATGCAGCGAGGTGTCGGGCGGCAGACAGATGGTAATGCCCTTCATGTCGTAGACAAAAAAGTATCCGGTCTTGCTGTACCAGACTTTGCCGGTGTGTTCGGCAACCAGTTTCTTCATATCCTCGGGCGAGAGGCTGTCCTTGTTCTTTCTGTACAGCTCGGAGAGGCTCAGGGCCATCGTGTGGGTAAGGTCCTTGATCTTGGCCTGTTCGTTATTCGTAACGATCGTCAGTTGTTCTTTGGAAAGATCCCGCAACTGGTAGTCTATGGCCGCGATCAGCACAACCAGAATAGCAAGGAATATTGAAATGTTGCCTATCATCATCTTCGAGCCGATTGTCTTGCCGAAGGACAGCGTCATTATGACCTCCACATGTGGTGAGAATAAAAAACAGCTTGAGCCTTTAAGGTCATGCAGTTCGTAAAGTCCTGCCCGCGGGACCCGCGCAGCAGGAACGGGTATCTTATCGGAAGGATGGGCGTGAAGATGAAACATTATGTTTCACGAAAATCAGATTCTCCGGCGTGTGGAAGACGCATTTCACCCTACAAAATCGCAGGTGAGCACTACATTTTTGTAGCACTTCCGTGCCGCGCAAATCCTGTTCCATCCAGCCGAATCCGCTTTCGCCCCCCTGAAAATATACAGAAAGTACGGAGTCTTGCCGGAAGAATTCTTCTTCCGGAACACCGGGCACGGTATTTGCCTTACCATGTAGATCATTGAGCTCGAAGGGACGGGGAGGACTTCGATGGAACGGCAAGGACGAAATCCCCCCGCCGCCTTCACCAAAGGACGATAACCGCATTTCGTGGACTGGATATTTGCGATGCAGGAAGCTCTCACCCCATTGCTGCTCACCCTCAAGGTGGCCTCGCTTGCCACTTTCGCTTCCTTCGCGGTCGGGGTGACCCTGGCGGCGCTCATGGCGCGCCTGCGGTTTCCGGGACGCGAACTGGCCGACGCCGTCCTTACGCTCCCTCTGGTCATGCCGCCGACGGTGCTCGGCTACTACCTCATCGTCCTGCTCGGCCGCAACGGCTGGATCGGGCGCTGGCTCAACGAGACCTTCGGGATATCGCTCATGTTCACCTGGCAGGGGGCCGTGGTGGCTTCCGCCGTCGTTTCCCTGCCCCTGGTGTTCAAGTCTGCGCGGACCGCATTCGAAAGCGTGGACAGGAACCTGGAGAAGGCCGCGAGAACCCTCGGTTCCAGTGAACTCGGCGTCCTGCTCCGCATCTCGTTCCCTCTTGCCTGGCGCGGCATCCTGGCCGGTTCCATGCTGGCGTTTGCAAGGGCCATGGGGGAGTTCGGGGCGACTCTGATGGTGGCCGGAAACCTTCCGGGCAAGACTCAGACCCTTTCCCTTGCCGTCTACAATGCCGTCCAGGCGGGAAACGGCCGGTTGGCGGCAATGCTGGTCCTGGTAATTTCGACCGTATGCATCGTGATCCTCGTCTGGTCGGGGAAAGCTCTCAAAGCGGAGTACATCAAAGGAATCGAATCGTGACGCCTTTGCGCTCGACCCCAAACTCATCCATGCGGAAAACGGAGTCTCCCATGCGGCTGGAAATTGAGATCAGCAAAAAACTTGTCTCCCGCGGAAGAAGCTTTGACCTGAACACGGCTTTCCTCACGGAAGAACGGTTCGTAATCCTGTTCGGGCCTTCGGGCTCCGGAAAAACGGCAACACTCCAGTCCATCGCCGGGCTCGTGCGGCCGGACTCCGGAAGAATCGTCCTCGACGGACGCATCCTGTTCGATTCGCAGACCGGAGTAGACCTTGCCCCCCGCGGCCGAAACATCGGGTATGTCTTCCAGGACTATGCCCTGTTCCCGCACCTGACCGTGTCGGATAACGTCGCCTACGGGCTGCCCCGGGACTGGCTCCGGCGCATTTCGAACCGGGACAGGGCCAGGGTGGACGAATTCCTGGACCTCTTCGAGATTTCCCACCTCGCCCGGAGCTTCCCGGCGGATTTGTCCGGCGGCCAGAAACAGCGCGTCGCCCTGGCGCGGGCGCTCGTGCGCAACCCCGGCCTTCTGCTTCTCGACGAGCCGTTTTCGGCCCTCGACACCATGCTCCGGGCAAGGCTCAGGCGCGAACTGCTGCGGCTCCAATCCCGCCTGGATATTCCGGTCGTAATGGTTACCCACGACCCGGAAGACGTCCGGGCCTTTGCCGGAAAACTCGTGGAATTTGACCTCGAACACCGGGAAGAATGTCCGGCGCCCCTGGGCAACCTGCACGTTCACCAGGTTGCCTGAATGAAAGTGCGTGTTAGGACGCCTGGTACAGAATCGGCCCTGCATGTTCCTCCCGAAAATCCTCGCTTTCCGTCTTGACACCTCCACCCTATGCAATTATGATAGTTCTCACTATGAACTATGCTGCTGAAACGGGCGAATTTCTCTCTCGACCGAAAGACCGAAACAGGTAGACAATCGATTGCTTCCTGAGCGCCCACGGGTTTCTCTTTCCCGAAAGATTTCAGCATTCCCGGAACTGACGTGCCTCGCCTCCCTTTGAGCGCCGACGCGAAAAGAAGGAGCGGGTGCGGCTCTTTTTTTGAGTATTTAGTTAATACTATTAACAAATGTTTGTCTCAAGGAGATTGCCATGGCTTTGGAACTGGCTCACATAGAAGAACAGATCGCGCAGATGCGTAAACAACTCGATGAGATATCAGGCAGGACCCCTGAAAACCGGCTTTCCATGGTCGTTTTCAGCGGCGATCTCGACAAGGTGCTCGCCTCTTTCGTTCTCGCAACCGGCGCCGTGGCGATGGGCATGGAGGTGGCCATGTTTTTCACGTTCTGGGCCACACCCATTCTCAGGGATGCGAAAAAGAAAGAGCCGTCCAAGGACCTTATGGGAGCGATGTTCGGGAAGATGCTGCCGAAAGGAATGGGGGCCGCGAAGCTCTCCAGGATGAACATGGGGGGCATGGGCACCGCAATAATGAAATCCCTCATGAAACAGAAGAACGTGGCCTCTCTCGAAGATCTGCTGGCGATAGCCGCCGAGCTGGGCGTAAAAATATATGTCTGCGAAATGTCGATGAACCTGATGGGTTTTACCCACGAGGAGATGATCGACTATCCCGGACTGGATTATGTTGGGGTCGCGACCTTCCTCGAACTGGCGATGACCAGCAGGGTACAGCTTTTTATTTAGCGGGGTTGTAGACGGTTCAGGCTGTTATGCCCCGGGCAAAGGCATTCTATCCGCAGATTTCGCGGACGAATACGAGGGGGCTGCCGGAAAGGTGTACTTGTAGTATCGTTGGCGAGCAAGGGGCGGTCCATGGTGTGTGCCTGGAG
>JAEZXS010000332.1 GCA_023442755.1 Pseudomonadota bacterium
GGTCATAACGGCGTCGAACAAGGACCTGGAATCGGAAGTGGCGGCCGGCAATTTTCGGCAGGACCTTTTTTACAGGTTGAACGTCTTTCCCATTTTTCTGCCTCCCCTTCGCGAGAGGGGACCTGACATCCTGCTGCTGGCCGATTATTTTGTCCTGAAATACGCGCGCGAATTCGGAAAAGATGTAAAACGGATCACGACGAGCGCCATTGACATGCTGATGAGCTATCATTGGCCCGGGAACGTTCGCGAGCTTGAGAACTGCATAGAACGCGCCGTGTTGCTGACCCAGGACAATGCCGTCGATTCGTGGCATTTGCCTCCGACCCTGCAGATGAAGCCCGAGGGAATGCAGAACGTAAGCCGCGGAAAGCTGGAAGCGCTTACCAGCGCTTTCGAAAGGGATCTGATTACGGACGCCCTCAAGGACGTGCGTGGAAATCAGTCTCAGGCTGCGCGGCTCCTTGGAACGACGAAGCGCATCATCCAATACAAGGTCGAAAAGTACGGCATAGACCCGAGAAGGTTTCGCGCGAAACAGTCTGCCTGAACCCGGTTTCCAAAACCGGGTGAACCGTTTTATCCGAGCGCTGGCCGCCAGCCGCGCCGAATGCATCTAATTGACTCCAGCCGGTAATCCCCTCCTCATCGAGCTTTCTTCATCCGGTTCTGAGATCCGGCCTTTCGTTTCCCGAAACGGGTGTTCTCTAAACTATGCAAAACCCCGCCAAGTCTTACAGGTCACTGCTTTTTGTCTGCTGCGCGGTTTGCTTCGGCTGTTATTCCGGTGCATACATGCGCATACCGGTTTTGCCGCTTTTCGCCCGCTCGTTCGGAGCGGATACGTTTCAGATCGGCATCATCACGTCTTCGTTCATGCTTACGGCCGGGCTGTTTTGTCTGCCCCTCGGAATCCTGTCGGACCGGATCGGCCGAAGCAGGCTCATCCTGGCGGGTCTGCTGGTCTCCGCCCTCACTTCCTTTCTCCTCGGTTATTGCAGTAATCCCTGGCAGATGATGGGCGTGTACCTCGTTTCCGGCGCCGCGCTTGCCGCTTTCGCCCCCACCATGATGTCCTTCGTTACGGATTTTTCCCCGCGCACCCATCTCGGCCGCTCCTACGGCTGGTACACCATGGCGATGTACGGAGGAATGAGCCTCGGGCCCGCGATGGGCGGATTCGCCGGCCAGCTTTTCGGATTCGAGTGGGTGTTCATGATTTCCGGTTTCTTTATATTTATCATGTTCTGGATGGTTTTTCTCTTTCTCCCCCGGTCGACGGCATCTTCCCACCCGCATCGGAAGTCGGAGCGCAGCAATGGAATCATCATCCGGGAATTTCTGAGAAACAGGCGTCTTGTGGCTTGTTGGATAGTTACCCTGGGAAGTTGTTTCAGCCTTGGCGTTTTCGTCACCTTTGTACCGCTGCATGCGAGCGATCAGGGGGTGCAAATGGGGCAGATCGGGATGATTTTCGGCACCCAGGCGCTGGTAAATGCCCTGGGGCGCATTCCGTTCGGCCACCTGAGCGACCGGGTGTCGGATCGGACAAACCTGGTGACGGTGGGGCTGCTCGGTTACTCGCTGGCGATTGCGGGCATCGGGCTTTCTACCTCGCTGCCGCTTTTCCTGGCCAGCGCTTTTCTGATGGGGATCAGCATGGGGATTGCCTTTACCGCGGTGGGCGCCCTTATTGCGGAGGTGGTCCCGGCGGACTCGCGAGGACTTGCCATGGGTGGATATAATACATGTATATATCTTGGAATGATGCTGAGCGCTCTTATAATGGGAATGGTGACCCGTGCGATCGGGTTCCGGACCGGATTTCTGATCACCGCGTCCATCAATGCCCTTGCAGCTTTCGTTTTTTACGTCATGTTCAGGACCGTTGCGGTCAAGAAGAGCTTCATGCCGGGAAATTAGTTTATGGTTCGGGAGCATTTTTTCCGATATCGAAACCGTGAGTTACTGGACATCCCGGCTGACATGAGCGATAATTTTACGTTGTCCAGAAACCTGGCGCTTGGCGCGCCGTTGTTATTCCGCCTGCTGCAGGCAGACATTGAGTTCACTATAGCCATTTGGTTGCCTGAGAGCTTACATTATAAAGTAAACTATACACTTGCACTTAAGCCGGCCAGCTTGCCGCGATATCGGAGCGCCGGCCGCCAAAGCCGGTCCAGATGAAACTTCAAGGAGGCCCTCTCATTGAGTCCGTTCTATAAAAATTTAGCTCTCTGGCTGGTCATAAGCCTGATGGTCATTCTGCTTTTCAATATGTTCCATCAGCCTCAGAGAACCAGTCTGGAGACAACTTACAGCCAGTTTCTTGCGTCCGTCCAGAAAGGGGAGGTCAGCCAGGTAACCATCCAGGGAGACCATGTTTTTGGTACTCTTGCCGACGGTAAAACCTTCAAGACTTTCGTCCCCAGGGATTCGGACATGATTCGGATTCTGCGGGAGCATGGGGTGAATATCCAGGCCAAACCGGAGGAGGAATCCCCCTGGTACATGACCGTGCTTATAAGTTGGCTCCCGATGCTGCTGCTGGTGGGCGTGTGGATATTTTTCATGCGCCAGATGCAGATGGGCGGCGGCAAGGCCATGAGCTTTGGGAAGAGTCGGGCGCGCCTGCTCAATGAGAGTTCCAAGAAGGTGCTCTTCAACGATGTGGCGGGCGTTGACGAAGCCAAGGAAGAGCTGCAGGAGATAGTCGAATTTCTCAAGGAACCGAAAAAATTTACCCGGCTGGGCGGCAGGATCCCCAAGGGCGTGCTCCTGGTGGGCGCTCCCGGCACCGGAAAGACCCTCCTTGCCCGCGCTATCGCAGGCGAAGCGGGTGTGCCGTTCTTTTCCATCAGCGGTTCCGATTTCGTGGAAATGTTTGTCGGCGTGGGCGCCTCGCGCGTGCGCGATCTGTTCATGCAGGGCAAGAAGAACGCCCCGTGTATCATATTCATCGATGAAATCGATGCGGTGGGCCGTCACCGCGGCGCAGGACTGGGCGGCGGGCACGACGAACGGGAACAGACCCTGAACCAGCTCCTGGTCGAAATGGACGGCTTCGAGTCCAATGAGGGGGTTATCCTGATCGCCGCCACCAACCGGCCCGATGTCCTCGATCCCGCACTGCTTCGGCCTGGAAGGTTCGACAGGCAGGTCGTCGTTCCCGTGCCGGATATTCGCGGCAGGGAAGGCATCCTCAAGGTCCATCTCGTGGCCAAACCCCTTGCCGAAGACGTCGACGTGCAGACCCTGGCGAAAGGAACCCCCGGTTTTTCGGGCGCCGACCTGGAAAACCTGGTGAACGAAGCCGCTCTGCTGGCTGCTCGCAAGAATCGTGAACTGATCACGATGATCGATTTCGAAAATGCCAAAGACAAGGTCATGATGGGGCTGGAAAGAAAGAGCATGATCCTGAGCGACGAGGAAAAGCGCATCACCGCTTACCACGAAGCTGGGCACGCTCTTGTGGCGAGGCTGCTTCCGGGCGCCGATCCCCTGCATAAGGTAACCATCATTCCCCGCGGGCGCGCTCTCGGCCTTACCCAGCAGCTCCCCCAGGATGACCGGCACACCTATTCGAAGGAATACCTGGTCGACAGCATCGCTATCCTGATGGGCGGCCGCGTTGCCGAGGAACTCTCCTTCGATATGAACACCACGGGCGCCGCCAACGATATCGAGCGGGCCACCCAGATCGCGCGCCGCATGGTTTGCGAATGGGGAATGAGCGAGAAGATGGGGCCGGTGAGTTTCGGAAGACGCGACGACCAGCCTTTTCTTGGGCGCGAGCTTGGCCATCAGCGCGATTTCAGCGAGCAGACGGCTCTGAATATAGACAAGGAAGTCCGGCGCATCGTGGACGAGAACTACCAGCGCTCGAAAAACATGCTGACCGAACATCGTCAGCTGCTCGAAAAGATAGCCCGGATGCTTCTCGAAAAAGAAACCCTCGATCTGAAGGATGTGGACCAGATCATTGCCGAACTCGAGCCCGATCTGCTGCCGAAAATCCCCATCAAGGGACGCACGGAAAAGGCTCAGCCGCACACGTGTATGACCGAGGAACCGGCATCGGTTGTTGCCGCCGCGCCCGAGGACAAGCACGAGGAACCCGAGGTCAAACCGGAAACCAAGCCGCAAGATGTGGTGTGACGTTTCCAGGCAAACATACAGGTAAAGAAAGGGTGTGGAGCGCTGCTCCACACCCTTTCTTTGTTTTACGGTATTGGGGTTATCTTCTTGTGGGAGCGGCTTCCAGCCGCGATGCTTTTCATAACCGTGAGAATCGCGGCTGGAAGCCGCTCAGATTGATGACAAACTCTAAAATCATCGTGATCGTCGTTCCGGCGAAAGCCGGAATCCAGTGATTTCAAGCACTTCTGGACCCCGACGCCTGCCCCGGACCCGATCCGGGGTTCGTCGGGGTGACGGATTGGGGGCTTTTTCAACGGTCTGCGCGGCTGGTTCTTTTCCGCATTGTGCTGTGCCTTCAAGCCCGGTGGGCAATTCTCAGAAGGTCCAGCAGCATCGGATCGATCAGGTCGAACAGGGCGCGGCAAAGCCCCCCATGGTTCATCCTGTTCCCGAAAAGCCGGCAGCGCAGGGTATCCACGCTGTCGTTCACCTTCCCGAGCTTGCTCAAACTTCCTTCCCGGGCCGCTTCTTTCTCCTCCAGCAGCAGTTGCTTTGCGAGGGTGCAGAACTCCCTGGTGGACTCCTCCAGCCTCTCCGCCTGCCTGTGAAAGTCCGGCCCGGCATCCGCGTCCGGCGGGCCGAGCTTTTCCCGGAGTTTAAGCATATGGGTAAGGGATACGGCGAGTGTGCCGTACTCGAGCCCCCGGAGTCCCCGCCGCCAGTTCAGCAGCCAGGGTTCCCTCCAGCTCCACAGCGCGTGGGCCTCGCCGAAGGCGATAAGGTCCGCCGCCGCCTTTTCCGCTCCCGCAATGCACTGCCAGGTGTGGGCATCCCGAAAGTCCGGGCCTTGCCGGCGGGGAATCTGTTCGTCTGCGCGGCATTCCGACCTCGCGCATTCATCGTTGAGGTACTCGATGAGTGAGAAAAACAGCCGGTTGCCCAGTTCGTCTCCCGGGGTTTCAAGGTGGGCGTAAGAGAGCACCAGGCGGCCTTTGCCCTTGCGCGTCTCGATTATGGCCGGGTGGCCCTTGATTATGGCTGGATCGAGATTGATCCCGTAGGTCTTTTCGAGTTCGGCCCAGCATGTGTCGGCAGCCATTTCGGAGACCCTGAGGTCCGCGACCTGGAAATCGGCCTCGGGTTCCGCATACGTGCCCAGGCAGCACGCACCCTCGGGCAGGTCCCACTTGAACTGCGACGGCCACCATACCGAAACGGGAATAGATGGAGGCAGGTTCTTCCAGGCCGGGTGCGACGTATCGCCCTCGATGCGTATCCGGCCGCTCGCGCTGGGGAGACGTTCAGATAAGGGCATTCTCTCGATGGGAGTCAGATAGAGGGCGGGGGAACTGGACAGGGCCATTCCCGCCCCGCCGCAAAAGCCCATGTAGGTCCCTCCCTGTTCGAGGAAATCGGCGATCCGCTTCCTGCCGAGTTCCCCGAGAGCGCGGATCTTGTGGGCAGCCCATCCGCCCGGCACCAGCAGGACCCGGTGCGCGTCGAGGCATCCGCCCGCGATGTCCGATGCACTCAGAAGCCGGAAAGGAATCCGCCCGCGGGAAAGCGTCTCGATGCACAGAAGGCCCCAGACGAGTGACTGGTCCCAGAACAGGCCGACGGGCGGGCCCTGGAAGTATTGCCTATTCCGCATCTTCTTCGCCGCCGGTTTTCAACATGCCGGATTTCTTCAGGACGGCAATGCCGCCCTGGACGTTTGCGGCGTCATGGAAGCCCGCGGTATTGAGCTGGCGCAGCGCTTCATACGATCGGCCTCCGGCATTGCAGACGATCAGGAGGCGCTTGTCCCTGGGGACCTCGTCCATCCTGGCGTAGAGTTTTTCCTGGGGGATGTTTTTCCACCTCTCCCCGAAGCATTCCACGAAAGGCGCGGCGTTGGCCGGGCTTCGAATATCGAGGCAGATGGTGCCTTCCTTCCGATCTTCCAGGTATTCTTTTTCGAACTCCTCGGGGCTCACCGGCACGTTCAATCCGTCGAGGATGTTTTCGGCCGTGTTGCCTGCCGCATTCACGATATCGAGTGCCGATGCGAACGGAGGCGAATAGGCGATTTCCATGTTCGAGAGTTCTTCGATGTCGGGCCGGAACGGAAGAATGGCGGCGATGGCGTTAATTCTTCCGACCACGGCGTCGCCGTTGCCCCCGACCGCCTGGGCCCCCAGGATCCGACGGGTCTTTTTGTCGACCGTGAGCTGCAGGAATATGAGGTCCTGGGTTGGGTAGAAGTGCGCCCGGTCTGCCTGGACCACCAGGACGGGTTCGGCATCGAACCCCTCTTTTACTGCTGCCTGCGGCGTAATGCCGGCCGAGGCCACGGCCATATCGAATATCTTTATCGAGAAGCTTCCGACTGTGCCCGGAAACCGGGCGCAGCCGCCGGCGAGGTTTGTCCCGATGATGCGTCCCTGGCGGTTTGCGAGCGAGCCCTGCGGGAAGTAGACGGGCTTTCCGGTAATGAGGTGCGGAATTTCGATGCAGTCTCCTCCCGCATAGATGTCGGGATCGGATGTCTGGAGCCGCGCATTGACGACGATCGCTCCGCGCGGGGATACCAGGAGACCGGCGTTCCGGGCAAGCTCGGAGTTGGGGGAAACGCCGACGGCCGTTATGACGAGGTCGACCTGGATGGTTTCCTCGCTCGTCCTGACTTTCAGCCCGCCATCATCCGCTGCGCCTCCGCTTATTTCGAGCACCTTCGTCCCAAGGTGGAGCAGGACGCCCTTTTCTTCCATGTGTTTGCGCACGATATGGGACAGGCACGGGTCGAGTATTCCCGGAAGGATCTGATTTTCGATCTCGACCACGTGAGTCTCGATGCCCCAGAGGTCGCTGAGCGCCTCGGCCATCTCGCACCCGATCGCTCCTGCACCGATTATGACCGCCGTTCCGACTTCGCCCCGGGCGAGTCTGTCTTTCACCATCTTTGCGGAATGCAGATCGGAAACCGAGAGCACACCCGGCAGGTCAATTCCGGGGATGGGGGGCCGGTTGGGCCGGCTTCCGGTCGCCAGGATCATCTTATCGTAGGGGATTTCCTCTTCGGCCCCGGAGTCGAGATTGCGGGCCCGGACACATTTCCTCGCCCTGTCGATCGCCGTTACGCGCGTGCGGATCCTGACGCGGACATCCTTGGCTTCCTCGAAAAACTGCGGCGTCCTTTCCATGTGGAAGCTCGTGCTCATGAGTTCCCTCATGTCGCTGATGTCGCCCGAAATGAAATAAGGGATACCGCAGCCCCCGTAACTGATGAGATCGTCCTGGTCGATCATGACCACCTCGGCGGACGGATCGAGCCTTTTCAGACGGCATGCCGCCTTCGGTCCCAATGCGACAGCCCCGACTATAACGATGCGCTTCGTGTCCATTGTCTTCCCCATTCGCTGATTCTCGCCACAGGCATCAATCGTTTCCGAAACTGCGGACGGCGCCGCAGTCCGGACAGGTCCAGTGAATCCCGTTGCAGGTCATACCCCAGTAGTTCTCTTCCATGCAGTCCGCACATATCATGAAACCGCACGGACAGCACCAGCAGAAAAGCTGTTCGCGGCCGCAGGTATGGCAGACGTATTTTTCCGGCTTGCGCCACCTGGCTTTTCGCCCGGAACCGGTTTTATCCTGTTCATTCATAAAGCTTCTTTCTTTTCGTTTTTTCAATCCATCCGAGTGATTGTAAACCAGGATTTCAGTGCAAGGCCATCAAAATGCGCCTATACGCGCCCGTCCCCAGTGTGAAGCATTTTTCCGATTTTCCCTGCAGATAATCTTTGTATCTCCGGGTCGGAAAAGGTTAGCATGCATCCGAAAATGATTGTTCAGATTTCTTGCGCAGCCGATATCATCTCTGCTGGATGATCGGTGTTTTTTTTATGGGCGCTCGAAAATGGTCTGTTGCTTGAAAATGCGGCCCTGATAACCGGCCGGAAGCCTTGGTCGCAGCAAAGTTTGAATAGGGGAGACGAAGACTTCGACCGGAATGCGAATATAATATTACTAGCTGCTATTGCTGAAGTTGATTCTGACATCAGGAGAGAAAGACAATGTTTGCCGGTACTTTTCCGATCATTACTGCAGAAGAGGCTGCAGCCCTCATTCCCGACGGAGCCATGGTCGCTCTGAGCGGGTTTGCAAATGCGGGTACGGCCAAAGCGGTTCCCAAGGCTATCGCCATGCGGGCGCGGGAACTCCACAAAGCTGGGAAAAACTACAAGATTCGCCTCATAACCGGCTCATCGAGCGGGAACAACATCGATGAAGAACTCGCCCAGGCAGAAGCCATTTCGTGGCGGGCGCCGTACCAGAGCGCTCCGACTTTGCGCGATCAGATAAACAGGCAGGAAGTCCAGTACATCGACATGCACCTGTCCCATGCCCCCATGACGCTCCAGGCCGGGTTTTTCGGCAAGCTCGATTTCGGCATCATCGAGGCCACCGACGTGACGCGGGACGGGCGGGTGTACCTGACGACCTCGGTTGGAGCTTCTCCGACCTACCTCAAGTATGCCGATCGCATCTTCATCGAGATAAACAACCATCATTCGCGGCGTCTGCCTGAAATGGCCGACATCGCGCTTCTCACGCCGCCTCCGCGCGTCAATCCCATCCCCATCCACGACCCGCTCACCAGGATCGGGTACCCCTACGCGATGGTGGACCCCAAGAAGATCGCCGGCATCATCGAAACCGACGAACCGGACCAGATCAGCCCTTTTACTCCCGCCGACTGGAGGACCAAGCGGATTGCCGACCACGTTGTCCGCTTTCTTTTCGGCGAAATGATAACGGGACATATTCCGCGCGAATTCCTGCCCATGCAGGCGGGTGTCGGGAACCTCGCCAACAGCGTCATGGCGGCTTTGGGCAGCAATCCTTACATCCCTCCTTTTACCATGTACTCGGTCACCGTCCAGGATTCGCTCATAGACCTCATGGAGACCGGGAAACTCGTCGGGGCGAGTGCAACGAGCCTGACCCTCACGCCCGAGACCCTGCAGCGCGTGTGCAACAACATGGATTTCTTTGCCCCGCGCATTATTTTGAGGCCGCAGGAAATCTCAAACGACACGGGTGTGATCCGGCGCCTCGGCGTGATCGCCATAAACCCGGCGATCGAGGTGGACATCTACGGCAATGTGAATTCATCGCATCTGTTCGGGACCGATATCATGAACGGCATCGGTGGAAGCGGGGAATTCACCCGGAACAGCTATCTTTCGATCATCATGTGCCCTTCGACGGCCCTGGGCGGAAGGATTTCCACGATCGTTCCCATGAGTCCGCACATCGACAGCAACGAGCACTCGGTCCAGGTCGTGGTGACAGAGCAGGGCCTGGCGGATTTGCGCGGAGTCGGCCCGATGCAGCGCGCGAGAAGAATCATCGACAACTGCGCGCATCCCGCCTACCGGGACTACCTGCATCAATATATCAAGGATGCCAAGACGGGCCATATCAGGCACGACCTGAGAAAGGCCTACGAACTCCACCGCAATTTCATGGAACACGGAGCAATGCTGCCGGACCTGAACCCCGCCGAAATGGGCGAGCGGGTTTAGCGCTGTAAATATGGGAGAAAGAGCATGTCGATCATAAGATCCTATCCGAAAATTACTCCAGAAGAAGCTGTCTCGCATATGTTCCACGGGGCGACCGTTGCGTTCAGCGGTTTTACCAATTCGGGAGCGGCAAAGATGATCCCCAGGGCAATTGCCGAACGCGCCCGCGTCCTGCACGAGAACGGGGAGCCGTTCAAGATCCGGGTGCTCACGGGGGCGTCGAGCGGCGCAAGCATCGACGAACCGCTTGCCCAGCAGAATGCAATGTCCTATCGCGCTCCTTACCAGAGCGGTCCCAAACTGCGCTCGCAGATCAATAACCAGGAAGTGGAATACGTCGATATGCACCTGTCGCACCTGCCCCAGACGGTGTTGGCGGGATTCCAGGGCAATATCGACTTTGCGGTGGTCGAGGCAACCGAAATCACGGGCGACGGCAGGGTTTACCTGACATCCTCCATCGGTGCGACCCCCGCCTACCTCAAGTATGCCGACCACGTCATAATCGAGGTCAACCACTATCACTCGACACGGCTGCGTGAGATGTCCGATATCCTCATCCTTCCGGCCCCCCCGCACCGGTTCCCGATCCCGATCCACGATCCCCTGACAAAGCTCGGCTATCCGTATGCCGTCGTGGACC
>JAEZXS010000337.1 GCA_023442755.1 Pseudomonadota bacterium
GACCTGCTCGCTCTGAAGATCACGGATCTCATTCCAGCACGGGTATCGCAATTGGTGAGCGACTTCCTCATGCAGGCCGGTGTAGATACGCAAATCGAAGTGCTCAATACACTGCTGAAAAGAAAAAACGGCCAGGAATTTCCGGCCGAGATCTCGCTCCACATCGTCCCTTTCCATGATGCGGTCTATGCGGTTGCTGTGGCGCGCGACATCACCGAGAGGCAACAGGCACAGGAAGTTTTAAGGGAGTCGGAGGAGAGGCACCGAGCGCTCGTGGAGAATTCATCGGATGCCATCATAATGCTCGATAAAACGAGGAATATCGTCTCCAGCAACCGCGCCTTCCTCAACCTCTTCGGATATGAAGAAAGCGAGATCAGGGGCAGGTCGGTGCGGATGGTGCACCCATCGGATGAAAGCTTCAATTCCATCAGCGAAAGGCTGCGAGCCGCATCCGACGCGTCGGCCTCATTTCGAAGTGAATGGGAGCTTGTGCGCAAAGACGGCGCAACTGTTCCGGTCGAAGGTACGATATCGGAAATTAGAGGTCAGGACGGGGCTACCACCGGGTATGTCGCCATACTCAGGGACATATCCCACAGAAAGGCAACGGAGCGCGAGCTGAACAAGTACCGCGATCACCTCGAAGCCATGGTCATGGAAAGAACGCAGGAACTCGAAGCAGCCCAGAAGGCGCTGATTCAAAAAGAAAAGCTCAAAACGCTCGGCGCGCTTTGCTCTGAAATAGCTCATGAAATCCGCAATCCATTGACCTCGATAGGCGGCTTTGCACGACGGCTGCAGAAAAAATCCCATGATCTGCCGGAAGCGACAATTATCCTGAAGGAGGCTATGCGCCTGGAAAAGCTCCTCGACAGGATTATCGATTACCTGCAACCGGTGGAAATCCGTCCTCGAGAATGTTCGGTAAACAAGATACTTTCGGACTGCCTCCAATTGCTTTCTTCAGAACTGGACGACAAAGAACTGGAACTGAACATCGATCCCGAATTGCCTGCCGCGCATGTCGATCCCGGCATACTGACCGAGGTTTTCATGAGCGTGATCAGAAATGCCGTTAAATCGGCTGCTAACGGCGGTACGATCGTTATAAGAACCTTTGAATGTGATCACAGAATCCATATCGATTTCCGCAGTCCTGCCCGGAAAACGCCCATCACGAATCCGGAATCCCTGCTCATGCCTTTTGATAGCGAGCGGCCGAATCTCGGAACACCAATTTCGTTTCGTCTGCTCGAAGATATGGACGGAGTCTTTTCCCTCACTCGCGAGGGAAATACGGCCGTTGTAAGCATAACGGTCCCTGAGTTCCCCTGCGCCGCTTCAGGTTCGCCCATAGAGACCTAATGATGAGCGCCGTGTTCCTTATGGTCCGCATGCTTCGAACTCTGCCTGTAAAGATAGAAGAGGTAAAGGGCCAGCGTTCCGAAGGCAAGGTTCAACCAGAATGTGTAGTTGATCGAGAAATGGGTTACCTCGGCCCGGATATTAAGGTTGGGCTCGGGAACCAGCCCCAGGGCGTAGAACACCAATTCAATCAAGATGCCTGCCAGCACCATTGTTGCATAGAACATTACGCCGATGTAGGCAGCCATCTTCCATCCGAAATAGCGCCTGTAGACATCGAGCAAAGGCAGCACGATAAGGTCCGCATAGAGAAAAGACAGGACCCCTCCGAAACTGATCCCACTCCCCCAAAGCACCGCAGCCAGCGGAACATTGCCGATCGAACATACAAAGCTGATAACCGCTATTATCGGCCCGACCAGCGCATTCAGAAGGCTTCTTTCGACAGGTTGCAGGTTCTTTGCAAATATAAACTGCCAGACATCATTCGGCACGAAAACCGACAGGAAGCCGGCAATCACAAAGCCGGCAAGCAGGTCCTTCCACAGCATGGACCAGTCCATGAAGAAGCTGCGGGAAACGGCGATCCGCGCTTCTCGGCCGGCCAACCTTTGCCAGAATCCATCATCCCTGGTCAAAGTCATTGAATGTTCGTGCCCCGAATATGCGTCCGCTGCGTGTCGCCTTGCATATTCAATCAGGCGAGCAGGATAGGTAAGCCGGACAAGGATGCTCATTATGACAATTAGAACTACGCCGCCCGCCCACTCGGCCGCGGCAAACTGCCATCCCATGAGCAGATACAGTATAATCCCGAGTTCGATTACCAGGTTTGTCGAAGAAAACAGAAATGCGAGGGATGCGATAAACCCTGCGCCTTTTTGGACCAAGGTTCGAGTGATTGCCGCCGAGGCGTAAGAGCAGCTCGAACTCGCCGCTCCTAAACCTGTCGCAATGGCAATTTCTTTGGCACCGTTGCCGCCCAGAAGGTCGCGCATCCTTTGCTTGGAAACAAAAACCTGAAGCATGGCGGAAATCAGAAAACCGAGAACCAAGCTCCAGCCGACAGCCCAGAACATCCCCAGAGCCATGAGCAAAGCCTGTCCACTTTCCGCTTGGAGATTTTGCATTTTATTCTCCTGTTTCCTTCGGGGCGATAAACGAATTTCCCGCTCGAAAAATTCCAATCTGGTGTCTGCCGCAGACGTAATCAAGTGCCACTTAGCGCTTGTTCGCAGCAACAAGAGCTTGAGCTTCCACCTCTCAGGGTGTGGCAGAGGTGAAAGAATCTTTCAATCCGATCGATACTTTCCTTCCTTTCCAGTCCTATCCTGAACCGAGCGACCTTTGCGCGTGTATTGCCGATCCCGGTGGTTACTGCCTAATTATCTGAAGTGGCGGGCAAATTCAGTTTCTCAAGATGTTGCCGGGGGGCCATTGCCGAATTGGCATGTATTCTGCTCTGTGATCAGGTCAAGACGGCCTGATCAGCAAAGTCTGAAACAAGAGATTGAGAACAACTGATCTCATTCACAATTTGAAATCGGAGATACCCAATGAAAAAGTACATGGCGGTTGCAGTAATTGTGATGATGGTCTTCGCCTTCGGCCTTGCCAACGCTGGCGCCCAGCAAACCAGTACCGAAAAACATGGTGCAATGATGATGAGCACCGGCTGTCCTATGATGGCCAAAGCGGACGGTATGAACTGTGCCATGGGGAAGGATGGCAAGTGCTCCATGGACCCCGAAAAGTGTGTGATGGCTTCACATCACGGTTCATTGAATTCCTGGCCTGATCATGGCGCAAACTGACAAGAAATAGAAAGAAGCTCTTTCCTCCTCAAGAAAAAGCCGGACCAAACCCTCCTGGTCCGGCTTTCGAACTCCTTATAGCTACCGGAACTGCGATCACATGCTATAATTGGCTTCCGGGATTGCAGAATGGAATTGCCCGGAATTTCGAGCCAAACCGGGGTACAGAGAAGAATGCTTCAGCTACGGAATAAGATATCTCACAAATTGCTTTCCGCACTTTTCCTCGTGGCGGTCATACCCATCTCGGTCATGGGATACGCCATGTACCGGGCCTCGGAACAGACCCTGATCAATTCGGCTCTCATGCATATCCAAACGATCTCTCAAAACCATACGAATCGACTCGATGCATGGTTCGGAGAACGCCTGAACGACATCAAAGTGCTTTCAGGGTTATCCACTGTTCGCGAACTGTGTTCAGTCGCGTGCGGCATTGATTCGGAAGGCGTTCCCACGGCAAAATATGCCCTGGTGGAAAACTCTCTTGCCCTCACCCGAGGCAAATCCCCCTCCTATCAAAGCATTCACGTGCTCACTCCGGCCGGCAGGGTCCTTGCTTCCACCGATCCGAACTCGGAAATGATCGTTTCGAAAAGATATATGGACGATCTTAAAAATCTCCTGAAAACCGGGGGGCCGGTCCTGAGCCCCGTGCACCAACATTCGAACCATGAATGGTATCTTCACCTGACCGTTCCCATCTATTCGGATGATGGGCAGATAAACGCCGTAATATTCGCCATTTTGGACGCCCTGGGCACGATAGATCCGGTCATGGCGGACAGGACGGGCCTGGGCCGGACGGGAGAGGCATATCTCGTCAATCAAGAAGGCAAAATAGTAACCCGGTCCAGGTTTCTTCCGGCGGATCGCACCAGCCGGGAGAGTTTCAACACGTTCGGGATCAGTTCGGCAATTGAAAGGAAGAACGGCATCTCCGTTTATAAGAATTACATGGGCAATGAAGTGGTAGGCTCATATACATGGCTTCCGCGCTACCATTCGGCTCTCCTGGTGGAGATGGGAAAAGACGAAATTCTTGCACCCCTGAGAAGCATAAAGATTACCGTTCTGGCCACTGCCGGTTTGCTGAGCCTTGTTTGCATCCTGGTCTCTTTGCTTCTGAGCAGGCAGATTGCGCGCCCTATAATTCAGACTGCCGAGGCTTCCCGCAAGTTCGCTTCGGGCCAGTTCGATCAGCGCATTTCCTACTCGGGCCAGGACGAGGTCAGGACGCTTGCGGAAAGCTTCAATTCCATGGCGGAAAAACTCGCGATCCTGATAGAATCCCTCAAGCAGAAAGAGGCCTCCCTTCAAAAAGCCTACAACGATCTGCTCCATACCAAGCAACAACTGGTACAGTCTGAGAAAATGGCGGCTATAGGCGAGCTCGTAACGAGCGTCGTTCACGAGATGCGAAATCCACTCTCCTCGGTGAAACTCAACTTTCAGATAATCGGAAGGACTCTCGGAAAAGAAGGCGCTCTTCATGAGCACTACACCATCGGAGTTAACCAGATCGCCCAGCTCGAAAGGATGTTTTCGAGCCTGCTCGACTACAGCAAGCCAATCACACTTGAAATGGCCCCATTCGAACTCAATGCCGTGATACAGGAAAGTATCTGCCAGCTGGCGCCGCATTGCGGAGCGAACGTCATTGAACTGGAGGGGTTTGACGATTCTCTGCCTCTCGTTTTAGGGGATCCGGAGAAAATCCAGCAGGTGGTTGTCAATCTCGTAAAAAATGCGATAGAAGCTGCCGGACCGGAGGCAAAGATTCGAATTGCCGTAAAGGCACTGAAAACCGCCGAGGACAAAAGACTGGTCGTTGAAATTCAGGACAATGGCCCAGGCATTTCGGAGCAGGATTTGAAACGCATTTTTCAACCGTTCTTCACGACCAAACGTAAGGGAACCGGGCTAGGCCTTTCCATAGTGAAAAAGATCATGGAGGCCCATGGCTATCCCATTTCCGTATCGAGCCGGGAGGGCGCCGGCACCGTGGTGACTCTGGAATTGCAGGGCGTATGAACATGAGAAAAATTCTTATTATTGACGATGATACTTCTCTGGCCCGGACTCTGGAGCTCTACTTTCAGACGAAGGGCTATCTGGTGCTGGTTGCCGGTGATGCGAAAACCGGACTCAGCCTCTGGCGCGAGCACGACCCCGATCTGATACTGCTTGATGTGCAACTTCCCGGACTGGACGGTCCCCAAGCCCTGACACGGGCGAAAGAGGAAGACCTCTCCGGGGATGTGATCATGATTACGGCATTTCAGGACATGGAAGCAACCCTTGCGGCCATTCAGTCCGGCGCCGTCGATTACCTTTACAAGCCGCTCGATTTGGATTCCCTCGACGTCCTCCTCGAAAAACTCCTGATGAGACGCAGGGAACGCCAGAAGATACAACGCCTGAGCCACGTCATAGCCGAAAGCTTCAAGCCGAACCAGATAATCGGAAAAAGCCCCGCCATACTCAACGTGCTCAAAGACATTGCCCGGGTCGCCCAGACCCCGGTAACGGTTCTGATCGAAGGGGAGACCGGTACCGGCAAGGAGCTAGTCGCCCGCACGATTCATCAGCAATCGGCCCCGGATGAGCCTTTCGTCGCAATAAATTGCGCTGCGGTCGTGAACAACCTGCTGGAAAGCGAGTTGTTCGGGCATGAAAAAGGCGCTTTTACCGGAGCTTTCCAGAAGAAACTGGGGAAACTGGAAATAGCTGGCTCCGGAACGGTCTTTCTGGATGAGATCGGGGAACTGCCGCTCGAAATCCAGGCAAAATTCCTGCGGGTACTCCAGGAACGGGAATTCCAGCGCGTCGGCGGAGTGAAAGACATTCCCTTCAACGCGCGGCTTCTCGCTGCAACGAACCGCAATCTTGCAGAGATGGTCGAGAAGGGGACTTTTCGGGAAGATCTCTATTTCCGGCTCAAGGTCTACGAGATTCGCATTCCGCCTCTTCGGGAGCGGGCCGAAGATATCGTGCTTCTTGCGGAATACCTGATCTGCAGCATGAACTCTGAGCTTAACAGGCAGGTAAAGCGCATTCCCCTCGAATACATCGAGGCGATGAAAGCCTATGACTGGCCCGGCAATATCAGGGAGTTCGAGAATATCCTGAGGAGATCGATGATCCTCTCACGAGGAGACGTTCTCGAGATGGATACGTGCATGCTCCAGAAGGGCACCATTGCACAGCAGGCCGATGCTGAGGATAAAAGCGGGGAGATCAGAAGCCTGGATGAAATGGAGAAGGAACATATCTTGAAAACCCTCAGGCACACCGCTGGAAATTTCGGGGAAGCATGCAAGCTCCTGGGGATTACCAGGCCAACACTCAGAAAGAAAATCCATGATTACGGACTCAAGGATTTTACCGAAAAGTAACGCCGGCACGCGCACCCGGACAGACCTACCTGCCCGGCCCCCAGTGAAGATAAATTTCCTTTCACTCAGATTGAAAGAGCTTTTCAACTTACGGATTTGCTGCAGCCCGAAGTTGGAGGGGCTATCGCACTTGTTATAAAAAATCATATAGATAGCTTCGTATTTCTCCCTGGCACCAATGTTGCTCTCTTCCAGAGCAGGGTGGGCGCAGTTTCAAAGCAGGCGGGACTACACCCTGAAAGGAGAAATACATGAAAAGAATGGCAGCACTTGTAGTGGTTTTGGCATTGTTCGGTTATGCCGGGTTGGCCGGTATCACAGGCGCAAGCGCCCGGACCGTTGAATCGAATCCACTGGTATTTGCCTGCGGCGGCTACGGCCACGGCTATGGCGGGGGCTATGGTGGAAACGGTGGCTACGGATGTGATTATCAGCACGCGTGATAAATTGGATAAGGTAGACACACAGAAGTAAAACCGCAAAGTCCCGCCAAATCACTTCCCGGGAGCATGTCCGGGAAGGTCACCCTTCGTATTTTTCACGCAATTAGGGAGCTTCCGGGGCCAGTTGCCCCGGAAGCTGATCTGTTTCGCAGGCTGCGTGTGTTTCACTATACTCATCATGACCCGAGTTTCTTAAGGTATTCGTCGGCCACGGTGTTCTTGGGATTTAATATTTTGATGCTGTTGAATACCGAAGCGCTCTCTTCCTTTTTGTTGTCAAAAAAGAGGTTTTCTCCCAGTTCCTGGAGAAAGGTGACGGAAGTCGGGTAGACGGAAAGCATTTTACGGTCGACCTTGATCGCGAGTTCGTATTTCTTCTGCATCCTCAGGGAGCGCGAATACCAGTAATTTGCGTCGAGATTGTAGTAGTCGATCTTGAGCACCACCAGGGACTCTTCTTCCACCTTGGCCCAGTCCTCCTTCGCTGCATGTACCAGTGTTATCGTGTTCATGACCTCGATCGCCCCTGGAGAGATGGCGAGTGCCTTCTTCAGATGCTCCAATGCATTCGAGTAATTCCTGTTCAGGTAAAAGAGCCACCCCATCCTGTAGTTTACCGTGTAGGTATTAGGATAAGTTTTGTAGACGGCGCTCAGATCCTTTACCGCCTCCTCGTACTGCTTCTGCTGCTCGTGCTCGTAAGATTTGTAATAGCCCGAGGCTATTTCCGATCCGGGCAGATCGGCCGCCGGAAGGGACCCAACATAAGAGTTGATGACGAGCAGAAAAAGGAGAAATGCCGCTATTTTCATTGTGTTTTTCTTTCGGATGCTTTGTTTTGGGATGCAGGTGCCGACAGTCGCGCGAGGCCGTCCAGTGCGGTCTGGTCTTTCGGCGCCAGGCTCAACGCCTGGCGGAACGCTTTTTCCGCCTCGTCTTTTCTGCCAAGATGCAGGTATGCCCAACCAAGTCCATCCGGCACCTGGGGATAGTACGGAGTGGGATGATAAGCATGGAGAAGCTTGAACGTATTGAGCGCCTCCTGGTATTTGCCCGTATATATGTAACTCCATCCCAGGTTGTTCAGTGCATGGCTCGGCCAGGAAAAATACATTTCCTTAGTTGGGAGTTCGTTTAAATGGGCCGTGTAGATGGATATCGCTTTGGGGTAATCTTTTTTCAGGAAGGCCACAGCCCCCTGCGCCACTTTAGCGCGTAAATTCCCGGGCTCCTTCTTAATGGCGGCCTTGAAGGCCGTATCGGCTTCATCCAGTCTGCCAAGATAGAGCAGAGCGACCCCTTTGCCCAGCAAAGCATCGCCTCCCGGACATCCCCCTTGTTTTGCGAGTTTGTCAAAATCTTCGAGAGCAACCTTAAGGTTGATATAAACCTGGCACCACGCCTCCATGGAGCGCGCCTCGCAGTCGTTTTTGGCCGTGGGCAGATATTTGGCAAGCTTCTCATGGGCCTTTCCGAATTCACCTCTTTCGCTGTATGCCGCAGCGAAATTCCTGTTTAAGCTCTGCCAGTCCCTGTGTTTCTCAATCAGTTTGTGGACTGGTGCAACATCGCAAAAGTAGGGGTCGAGGCGAATCAATTCTTCCAACCGCTTCTTCGATTCCGGCATTCTGTTCCGCGCCTGTGCCGTGAACACCAGCCCATAGAGAGCTGGACGGCGGTCGGCGTCCGCACCTGCCGCCTGTTCGAAAAGGCTCTCAGCCCTCTCGATCTCCCCCATATAGTATCGGCACCAGGCCACCTTGATCCTGGTTGGCGGATCGTTCTTCCGACTCAGCGCGTCACCGTAGTAGTTGAGTGCCTTTGAATAATTACCCTGGTAATAGTATATGTCGCCCATCGCAGCACGAATCCGTTCATGGCCGACAAAATCATTCGGGTTCTTTAAAGCTTCCGCCAGATGTTTTTCCGCCGCCGTGTATTTTGCCTGCGCCAGGGCAGTCAACCCAAGCCCATAATCGGCATCCGAAATACAGGAAAGGATATAGTCCCTGTCTGCGGCCTTGAAGCGGTTGAAGTCGGGATTGTCCTTGAAGTGGTAAGCGCGCTTGGATTGCTTTTCGAACCACTGCTGGGCTTCCGGGTATCTTCCTTTCGTGTATTCCACCCAGGCCAACCCCTGAAGAGCCGGTATGCTGTCGTCATGCTTTTTGTAGACTGCCGTAAAGAGCCGCTCGGCTTCTATCGTATTGCCATGCTTGAGGTAAGTCCAGCCAAGGAGCGACTGGTATTTGTCCGCATCCGGCGATGAAGACCATGCATTGAAAGCATGTCGATGAGCTTCCGCATATTGGCCCCGCTTGAATAACTGCAGCCCCTGAGCATATTCCCGCTCGGCATTGGCGTTCTCGCTTAGCCGGACATTAATTCCGGCGCATCCCTGGAAGACGAGCAGCAGCAAAATCGCCGTCGCCCCCGGGGGGATTAGTCTCAAAAAAGAGTTGCGCATCCTCATTCTCCTTGGATACAGGGTGCTACAGGAATGCTTATGACTTCCTGAGGCTGAGTGTTTTACCGCAAGTTTCGACGGTCACTTCGCTGAAACCTTTGACCGGATCGAATACGAGTTTCGTTGCTGCCGAGAGTTTTCCGTTCGACAGTTCGCCAACGACAGTAGTTTCAGAAGCAAACCTATAGGTTCCGGTGATTTTTCCAAGATCGTGGTGCAGCGACTTTATGAAGCCGTAGAGCCTGTTTCCCCGGAACAGGATGTTGTCCGGCAGGGGCTCGACCCAGCTTATCCCCGTACTGCCGATCAAAGGAACCCTGGGAAGGGCAGCGAAAAGGAGTTGAAGGGGAGAGCCGTCTTTGCCGTCAAAGCTGTAGAAGATGAAGCTGTTTTCTTCAAAACCGAAGTAGAGCCTGTCCTCGGTACCATCCAGATTGAAATAACGCGAGCCGTCCCTGGCCATCTTCACCAAAATCCGGACCTCGAGGGTTTCCGCCCCATGCTGGGCGTAGCGGAATGTAAAATCATCATCCAGGACGAAATTGAGTTTTTTGGAGAACCTCTTGGAGGCCGAAAATGATTCGATTTTCATGCCTTTTTCGAGAAAGGTGTTCTTGACCAGGCGGCCATCGCCGTCCAGGCAGTTCGACAGGTAGAACTTTGCCGTTTCCGACCCGAGCGGAGGAATCCACTGCACCTGCATGTGGATGTGCGGCTGAACCGAATGGCCGGAATTCCCGCAGGCTGCGAGCACCTCGCCCACCCGCACGGAATCGCCGGGCTTCACCTTGAACGATGATTGTTTCAGATGAGAAATTTCGACGTAGTAGCCATAGTGGCTTCGAAGGATGAGGTAGTTTCCCCAGTTGTTGTCTTCGTCTACTTCTCCTGCCGCATTATCTTTGAAACAGTCACTGGCTTCCATGACGGTCCCGCTCACAGGAGCAAGAACCGGCTTGCCGTAACAATGGTAATCTTCAAGGACATCTCCCGAATTTTTATGCGTCCGGCCTTCTTCATCCTCTATGACGAAATCATAAGCGTATTTCCAGATGCCCTTGTGCGTCCAGTTCCCATCGAATCCCTGGTAGACGGTCCAGCAGCCTGAAAAAGGCAGGAACGGTCTTGGCAGGGTGTTGTCGAATCTTCGCGCGAAATTGAGATGGTTCGCCAGGGATGCTTCAGGGGAGGCTTTGATCGAAAGGGTAATTTCCGGGTACCCCGTTTGCATCAGTACGTACACGATGAGGAGGACTACAAGGTTGAAGGGCAGGGTAAATACCGGGACCCCGAAGTTGGTCCAGACCACCGATGCAGCGTCGAGCACAAAAACGGTAAGGAATACCCCTAGGCAGGCGAGGAGATAACTGCGCCTTGATGGAACAAGAAAGACGGCGCCGATTGCAATTCCTGTCAGGATAAAATTGAACGCGTATACGTTGAGATATGCATTGTTGAAATTACCCGTTAGCAGCGCCACGGACGTGGTCCCGAGATAGTAGGAAAATACGGCCGCGACAAAAGCAATCCTGGAAAAAAACAGCAGACCGCTTAGCATCAGAAGCCCGCAAATGTCGTAGGGCATGAAGATCAGAATGCCGAAAGAGCGCAGGAAGCCCTGAATG
>JAEZXS010000263.1 GCA_023442755.1 Pseudomonadota bacterium
TTTCGACCGGCCAGCTTCCCGCGTTCGGTTACCCTGCACGGGTGGCCGCAGCTACATGTTGAACGAGCAATTAACATGTCCGACACCTTTCAGTCGGATAGATCAGCCAGGCTTAGCCTGGCACACCTGAGAACGCGGAGGAAAAACGAAAAGTACAAATTCAGCGGTTCGCAATGATATCTCCATTTAGCTTACTCCGCGGTCTCTGCCTTTTTGGCTGTGCAGATACCTAGGCCGCAGAGAGGTGCAGGGAGCGCGCAGAGCATTTATGCCCAATTTTGGAAAGCCTCATGCGTATTTCTCGGCGTCCTCTGAGTCTCTGCGGTGAAAGCTTTTTGTCTTACCCCAACCAATTCTCAAAAGTTGCTAAGTTGACGGCTATGGGCCTTCGCCGGGATGACGTCGTTGTTATTTGCCGAGTTTTGACTGCGAGAGTGGAAATCTCCAAAGCCGCCATTAATTATGACACAGTCTCTTCCGCTGGAATGACGATCACCATGATTTTAGGGTTGTCATCAATCTGAGCGGCTTCCACCGCGATGCACTTCAATTCCCGGCTAAAGACATAAAAGGCCGCCACCCGGCGGCCATTCTTCCTGCCCACCTCGAATATTCGTGCATCTTTTCCGAATTAGCTCTAGAATAATCCTGCTCATTTCATATCCATGATTCAATCATATCATTCTAGAACATTGCAATTCTTCTTAGACAACATGCGACTCTTTGTACGTAGTTCCAGTATAGACCGAAAAGTCGATCACTCTTTACAAGATGGAGAGCACAATGAGAGACTTCAATTCGATCGCTCTTAGTGAGGTACAGTCATCGCCTTTGTCCAATGCACAGATTTCTTTCAACGGCACATCAGAACAGATAATTTTTGCAAAGACCAACCTTGGGAATTATGCCAAGCTGCTGTTGCAGACTGATTACAATCTGAAGATTCTCGACATCACGATTTACGATCCCGCCGGGACAGTCATAAAGGATGCCGCTAACGTCACCATCAGCGGAACATTCCTTTGCGACGTGGACCAGGCGGTACAGGCAACCACTGCCGCTGCCGCGGACTTTCACTGGAACATCATTTCGATGTCTCCCGGTGTGTACTCCCTCGTGCCGAAGAACGGGGCACTCTTTTATCAATATGTTCCGGTCGAGGACCCTACGATCGACTTCGACCTGTTGGGATTTTCAAGTCTGCAGGCTGCAGATTTTTCTACCAGGTCTGTTTCTGGAGAGGCCCTTGCTTATCGGATCGTGTATGCAAAAACGACGGAAGGCAATTACGCCAAATTTCAACTAAAGACCGGAAGCTCGCTGAATATCATCCGGCTCACGCTCTATAACCCCGAAGGCTGCATCATCAAGACGGCGACAAACATCTCGATACGTAGTGCCGGCTTATGCGACCTGGACAACGCGGCAGCAACCGGCGCCGGTTCTCTTTCCGCCGATTTTCAATGGAAACCGCGCGGCTTTCCCCGCGGAAGTTATTCTTTCGTTCCTCAGAACGGAGCATCTTTTCATCTGTTTCACGGATTCGAGGAAATCACCTTCAAGGAAATCAAAGCCGCGCCCTACGAAACGAAATCCGTCCCGGCAAGCGCTTTGAGGGAACAGGTGCTCTTCCTGCGAACAAGGACCGGGTTCTGCGCAAAAGTCCTCCTGAATTACCGGACAGGCTTGAAGGGTGCACTGGAAATCAGGCGTCTCGTCTACTATGACCGCAAAGGAACGGTACTGCTCGATCTGGAAAACGTCACTTTGGCTGACTGGCAGAAGTATGCAAAGGACAAAAGATACCAGGGACTTGCCGATTTTCAACTCGGCGGGCTGGCCCTGCGCCCCTCGCTTCTCGTTCCGTCAAATGGAGCCGCCATTTCTTTCCAAAGCCATTTCAAGATGGCCAAGTACTCTCCCCTGCTAAAGAACCTCAATATCATCAATTCGCTCGGTTTCTACACGCCGTCCGATTCCGCGGTGCGCTACTACGACCGCTGGACGCGGGAAGAGAAGCTGTTTCTCAACGAATATCTCTATGCATGGGAAACCCGCGATATTCCCATTTCCGGTCCGCCTGCGTCGATCGGCGATCAGTGGATAAGTTTCTGGCATGCCTGGAAGATCTACGTATCGCACGTGGCGCAGAGCCTGTGGTTCGACGCCAATACGCTGGCCACATGGAGACTGGCCGCAATGCCGAAGGAACAGCTCAACCGCCTGCTGCATATAAATTACCTGTGTTTCGGCCCCGTCAGCGCCCAGGGGTATGCATTCAACGCCGTTTTCAGCGCCACTCTCCAGTGGAACCCCGATTTTTCCTATCAATTCATGGTGGGCCGCATCGATCCCTCCAATCAGCTGGAAACCATCAAGGCCCTGCTCAACTGGTGTCGGGAAAACCTGGTACACATCTCCGCATACAATTCGACTCAGCCTGGAGGACCGTTCAATTCCTCGGCCGACCAGTACGAGTACCTCTATGGATACCGGGCGGGACCGCTGGCGGACAAAATGATCTCCCCCCTGCCCGGACGGGACCATGTCACGGCAGGATGCGGGGGTACGACTGCCTTTCTGGCCCTGCTGTTGAGAACCGTCAATATCCCCGTGTTTGCCGAAATGAGCATGTTCGGCGACCTCTCGGATCCCAATGCACAGGCGGACGGGCACAGCCAGACCCGGTTCCCCTCGGTAGGGCAAAACCTGGCGCACGGAGACGACCCTTACGACATGCGCGTAAAACAGGCGGAGTATCAGCAACTCGTCCCCATCGAAGCAATCCTGTACTCCGACACGGAACTGGATTCGCAGATAAACAACCCGACGCCGCTTGCCGGCCTGCCCAAGACGCAAACCGCAACGTATTACCAGGAAAGGAAATTCTGGGGCCTGGCCATCCAATACACAACGCTCGGGCTGCTCTACCAGAGGTGCTTCGACCTGCACTCCGGCGCGCTCCCGCGAATCCCGAAAGAACTTGGCCAGATCGGGTATAACCCGGCGCAGATCCAGGCGATCGAAGCCCAGGCCGATTCCGCCCTCGCCGTTATCGCCGCTCAGGACGGACTTTCCGACGGCTGCGACGCCGTTTACAAGCCGTAGGGGAAGGCTGACTTGCGGGAATCTCGGTGGCTGAGGAAACTTGGATCCACAGGTGTGAACGCTGGATTCGAATTAAAACAGCGATAATCCGATCGCCGCCAGGAAATCACGTATTAATGCGGGAGAGGCTTTCAGGCCCCGCGAGGAGGGAATGCTTTTCGAAAGACCATGGCTGATCGACGGGTTTTTTGTTACAGCTGAATGCAATTATCCCCTGACAAGTGGCTGCACGAGGAACTGGGAATTGCCCCTGTCTGTTCTTCTTCGCGGCTTCGCGCCTTCGCGTGGGAGAAAATCCATGCGCACCTTCGAAGACAAAGCATCGTGGCTGGAAGTGCGCCCACAACAACATTTGGTAAAATCTCTTCCTTCGCGCCTTGCGGCGCAGTACAGCAAGCTTCGCGCGAAAACAATAAATCCACGATCCAGCCTGTATGAATGTGCTCCGCTTGCCTGATCGCGGCTGCAAGCCGCTCCCACGAAATTTGAGAATCTTCTCCAGCCCTATAGATAAGTCTTCTTCGCGGCTTGTTCTCTTTAAATTGACTGCTCGGGGGATAGCAGTGATGATCCAGTGGTGCGGTTTATTCGATCACAGCCCGGCAATAGCCTTTTCGACCTGGGTGCGCTTCATGGCGTAGGCCTGCGAGAAGAGCGCATTCGTGTTTCCCGGTATGTCGTTTTCCGTATCGATTTTCGCGTGAAGCCCGGGGGGGAGATCGTCGATTTTTTCGAAATGGTTCAGCATATCGCGCAGGATGTCGGGTCGGGCGTCGGAGAGGTCTTCCCCCGTCTTGCGCCGCCCCATCCGCTTCAGCATGGCTTCCTCGCCGCTCGTGCATTCGAAAAAGAGGATATTGGCATCGCAATCCTGCGCCAGCCTGAGCGCTTCCTCCCGCCATTTTCCAAGCGAAAAGGTCGCATCGAGAATGCACGAACCGCCTCGTTTCAGCTCATCATGGGCAAGCGAGAGCAGCCGCGCATAGACGTGGCCGCGCACGCCGGCCCCATAGGCGCCTTCACCGAAAGGCGCGGGCCCGGGGTGCAGCCGGTATATCGGAAGTTCCCTCCTCTCCCGGTCCGACTGGAAAAGCGGAATCCCGAAAACTTCCTTCACCTTTTCCGCATAGGTCGATTTACCCGCGCCGGGAAGGCCGCAAAACACCCAGAGCGTCGGCCGGCTGAACTGAACCGCATAGCGGAAGGCAAGCTCGAGGTACTGTTCTGCCCGGGACGCCATTTCGACCTTGCGGCTGCTTTCCTCCAGTTCCGTCCAGGTGAGGCAAGCAACCTTCATTTTCACTATGGCCCGGTAGCAGGAGTAGAAATCGAGGAGCGTATAGAGCCCGAAATCGCGGCTCACTTCGGTGTAGCCTTCCAGCATGGCCAGGCTCAGGTCCGGCCGGCCAAGCCGCTCCGTATCCATGTGCAGAAAAGCAAGATCCACCGCCGTATCCCCGTACCGAAACCGCTCGTTGAATTCGATGCAATCTATGATCTGGATGCCGTCGAGAAAGTACACGTGCTCAGTCCGGAGGTCGCCATGCCCGTCGCAGATGCGCCCTTCGGCCAACCTGCGGTCGAACAGGGGCTGCGCGTTCTTGAAAAACGCCCGGCTCGACTCCCGAATGAAATCGAAGGGATTGCGCCTTACGAGCTTGCCAACGAAGGGTTCGAGCTGCCGGAAGTTTTCCTCGGTGTTGAAGTTCACGACTTCGGCGCGCCCGTACCGGTCGATTTCCGGGCTCCGCTCGCTTCGCGCGTAAAACCCGGCCAAGTGCCTGCCAAGCCGCATCATGTCCGCGGCATCGACCTTATTCCGGGCGAGCAGGCAGGACAGGGCCGCCTCGTCCGGAAGCTGTTTCATCCTGACGGCATACTCGGCCACCTCGCCCGAGCCTCCGAGATGGAACCCCTCCCCTGTTTTGCGGATTTCCTGCACTCCCTCGTAAACGCCGTGCGAGAGCCGCTGGTTGAGGGTGATCTCGGCCTCGCACTGCCTTCGCCGGTTTTCGAGCCCTCTATAGTCGAGGAAGCCGAAGTCCAGGGGCTTTTTCAGTTTGTATACGAGGGCGCCGGTGAGAAAAACCACCGAAATGTGGGTATCCCGTCGCTCCAGGCGAGCAACCGGATGAGGATAGAAGCAGGGGTCCGCCATGGCCCGGCAGACCCGCTCGAAGATTTGCAACTCGTCCACGTGAACTCCCGCGAGAGGAACAAAGCTCTACGTGCCGAAAAAGGTCAGATTTTCATTGCCTTGTGGGAGCGGCTTACAGCCGCGATCATGGACAACACCCGCCCACAAGCATTCTTCCTTAAAAAGCATCGAGATGGAAGCCTCTCAGACCGTTGAAAAAGCCCCCCAACCCGTCACCCCGACGAAAGTGAAATCACTGGATTCCGGCTTTCGCCGGAACGACGATCACGATGATCTTAGAGTTTGTCATCAATCTGCGAGGCTGGAAGCCTCTCCCACAGTATACAACTAGGGCTGCTTGTAGCGTTCTATGTACGCATAGGCGCTGTGGTTGTGGATGGACTCGAAGTTTTCGACATCGACCAGGAACCACAGCACGTTATTATCGTGGCGCAGTTCGCAGGCGACGTCCCGGACTATGTCCTCCACGAATTTCGGGTTCTCGTAAGCACTTTCTGTAACGAATTTTTCATCCGGCCGCTTGAGCACCGAGAAGACGTCGCACGAAGCGGTCTTTTCCACCAGCGCTACAAGATCCTCTATCCAGATGAATTTCTTGAACCGGACTGCGAGCCGCACGAACCCTCTCTGGTTATGCGCTCCATAGTCGCTGATCTCCTTCGAACATGGACAGACCGTGGAAATGGGCACGTTGACCTCGAGGATCAGGTCGTAGCCTTTCCTGCGGTCGAGCGAACCCGAAATGCGGCAGCGATACTCCATCAGACCGGGGCTCTCCGTCACCGGGGAGAGTTTGCGGATGAAGTAGGGAAAGCTCATTTCCATGTGGGCCGACTCGGCATGCAGGTGCTGCTGAAGGGCCTTGAGCACGGTGGAGAATTCCCGGATATCCAGGTTTCCGTGAAATTCATTGAGGATTTCGATGAACCGGCTCATGTGCGTCCCCTTGAATTCCCGGGGCAGATTCACATACATATTGATCGAAGCGACCGTATGCTGGACTCCGTTTGTCTTGTCCATGACCGTAACGGGATATCGAATATCCTTTACCCCCACTTTATCGATAGCGACGTTGCGATAATCGAGCTGGTTCTGCACATCTAACATGACGCGTGTAATCCTCGGCTAAAGACCGGCAGCCTTCGATGCTTCCATAAGATTGTTGACGATTTTTTCCAGGCCGGCGCGGGTCTCCGCGCTCGTTTTTTCGGCAAATTCCGCCTTCAGGTCGGCTTCGATGATCTGGTCGTCATAGGGCATAAAACCCAGAATCATCTGGCCGGCCAGGACTTTGCGCAAAAACGCCCGATCCTGGTCGTTGCGCACTTTGTTGCCCACAAGCCCGATGCGGGTGAGCCCGATATCCTTGCCCAGGTCCCTGATGCGCGCAGCGGTTTCTATGCTGCGCCGTCCGGGTTCCACGACGGTGATGAGCCAATCGACGAACTTGGACGTGCCGCGCCCCAGGTGCTCGATCCCCGCCTCCATGTCCATTATCACGACTTCGTCCCGCCTCAATATAAGATGCTGAACGAGGTTTTTCAGAAGAACGCTTTCAGGACAGACACACCCCGTCCCGCCTTTTTTTACTCCACCCATTACCATGAGGCGGATATTCTCTCCCTGGCGCACCGAGAGCGTGTCGGGCAGATCATCCACCTTCGGGTTAAGTTTGAAAAATCCGCCATAGGTGCCGGGCACCGATTCGGTTCTGCTGGCGACGAGTTCCCGCATCTGCGAGATCGGCGTGATCTCCGATGCATTTTCGATTCCGAGTGCATGTGCAAGATTTGCATCCGGGTCCGCGTCGATGGCGAGCACCTTTTGCCCCTTATCGGCAAACCATCTGACCAGGAATGCGGACAGGGTCGTCTTTCCCACGCCCCCTTTCCCACTTACGGCTATTTTCAATTGAAATCCTCCCCCAAATGAAAGCGGCTCCGATCCGGCTACTGCATCTTTCTGCCCGTTCCGATCAGGCGATAGACAAGGCTGCCGCTCATGACCGCAATGTCTTCCGGAGAAAGAGCCTGCTGGATGTTTTCGTAGAAGAGCACGGTGGCGTCCGGCGGAAATTCCTCGTCCCCTTCCCACAGCACAAGCTGTATGCTGATGAGGGGAAACATCCGGAATTCCATGCCGAAGTCACCGTTCGGCACCGGGACCCCGCCCATTATCTCCGCACATTTTTTGAACAGGCGGCCGTTTCCGCCGAAAAAAGAAACAAACGGGTCGCGCGCGCGCCGCTGGAATGCACTGAAATAAAACTGGCCATCCCGAACCTGCCGGAATGTGATGAGTTTCCCCGGCGGGCCGAAGTTGGCGGACCCCAGCAGATAATGGGCAATCAAAATCTTGTCGGGCAGCGATACTTCATCCTCGGTGTCTTCCCTGCGGATATCGCACCCGTCCGACATACGGACCAGGTAGTTCGTCCCGAGGAACGGCACTTTCAGTTCGGTAACGGAGTTTCGGACCAGGACTTCCACGCCGGCGGCCTTCGCTGTCGCAACAGGGTCCTTCTTTGCCAGTTCAAGCGACGCCAGCCGAAAAGACTCTTTGTAATCGTCTACTCTTGCCAATTTCGAATACCTCATCAGGTCTATTGTTCGGAATCCGGTAAACGGGTCCGGATCTCGAGACCGGGACAAGCCGACGGAAGGATAAAAGAGGGCACACAGTGGAGACAGTATTCTCCGGCTCGATTGCGCGGCCGCTGCTTCATGATTATCCGTAGGATTTAATTCCTAGCCCGACTCCATTTTAAATGAAATGAGGTGCCGATATCAATGGTGGAGGATACATTCATTGTCCGGTGTACCCAGTGCAAGGCAAAAAATCGCATCCCTCGCTCACGCCTGGGAGAGCGGGCCTCCTGCGGAAAGTGCCATGCCCCACTCCCCTTTACGGCCGGGTTTCCGGAGCATCCCGTCACCGTCACCGACCGGACGTTCGCGGGCGAAGTCCTCAGCTTTCCCGGGCCGGTCGCGGTGGTCTTCTGGGCGCCCTGGTGCGGATACTGCCGGCATCTCCTGCCTCTCATCGACCGGATAGCCCCCCAATATGCCGGGTTCATCAAGTTCGTCAAGATCGATATGGACAAGAACCCCGCAACCGCCTCGCAATACCAGGTCATGAGCGTCCCGACCATCCTGCTGTTCAAGGGCGGACGCACCGTGAACAGGCTGGTGGGCGACTTGCCCGGAGATCAGCTCGAATATCATTTCCGGGCGCTGCTGTGAAGCTTATCTTTGCTCCGAGTGTTTCGTCTCCTCAGGCCCGATCGTCAAAGCATCAAGGTCCGGCCCGGGATCATTCCCGCTCAAACACAGGTTCCCAGGTCAACGAAATCAGATAAAAGGGGAGCCCACTAAACGATTCAGTGCCGTCGATTTCTGAGAATAGACTCCCGGAACTCACACGCTTCCCTCTCTAATACACTCCTGCCTCC
>JAEZXS010000065.1 GCA_023442755.1 Pseudomonadota bacterium
TTCCTGATAAAGTCCGGATCGGCGCTCAGAAGGAGTATGTCGGGACTTTGGTCCGGGAGGTTTCCTATGAGCGAAAAATCCTTTTCGAGATGGCGACGGGTGATCAGGTCCATCAGGATTTCATACCCGGCTTCCGTTTTGGCGAGGATTACCGCCGAGGTTTGGGGGCCTTCGAGGGTCGCTCCGATAATGGGTTCGATGCCTGCGGCCCTGGCCGCTTCCAGGAAATTGACCAGGCCGTACACGCCGTTTGTGTCCGTCAGGGCAAGGTGGCTGAAGCCCGCTTTCGCGGCCTCCCTGCAGAGTACCTCCGGCGAGCTTACGCCCTGCATCATCGAATACCAGGAATGGACGTGCAGGTGAACGAAACCGGGTTCCATGTGCGTGCCGCCGTTATTTCGCCGAAGTGGTTTTCTCGACCCGGTTCGATCCGGACCATAGCGCCGTCCGGCCCCAGGCGATTGCGTCCCTGCCGAATTTCATGCGGAGTCCGTCCAGCGCTTTTTGGAGTTCCAGGTCTGCCGCCGAGGATTTCTCTTCCCAGGGAAACAGGGAAAGCTGTCGAACGGGCATTACGAGTTCCGAAAATTCGAGGACCATTCTGCTCAGGGCTATCCGGCGGGAAAAGAGCTTCAAAAAAACGGGAAGAACCGAACGGAAGAGCATCTGATCGGCTTTGGCGGCGCCGGGTGAGAGCTGCTTCCGGGTTTCCGCCGAAAGTCCGTCCGCATAGCGTATTTCAAGCCGGAAATTTCTCGGGCACCGGTTGTGCGAACGCAAAAGCCATCCTGCTTCCTCGACTTGCCGAAAAAGAAGCGCCTCCAGCTGCTCCCGGTCGATTTCATTCCTTCCCAGATTTTTTATTACGGATAACTTCGGCGCCTGTTGAGAAGGAAGCACCGGGGTCGAATCGATGCCTTTTGCAATTTTGAGGAGGCGGTCCGCCGTTTTTCCGAAAACCCCGGCAAGCATGTTCAAGGGAAATGCGCCAAGCTGGCCGATTTTTTCGATATTGAAATCTGCCAGCCTGGAAGCGGTCACCTGGCCGACCCCGGGAAGCAGGTTCACGGGCAGGGGCGATAAAAAGGATTCTTCATTTCCCGCAAAAATGCAGCTTAAATCTCCCGGATCGATACAACCTGCAGCCACCTGGCTTACGAGCTTGTTCGAAGCCAGGCCGATCCGGCCCCGCAATCCCCATGTTCCTGCCAGCTCCTTTTCCATCCGGCAGGCTATATCGGGTTCCGGCCCCCAAAGGCGCCGCGTTCCGGTAATATCTATGAAATAGCTTCCCGGGTGCGTTCCCTCCACCAGGGGCGAGAAGCGGCCGAAATCCCGAACGATGTCCCGGTTTCTTTCACGGTAATAATAGTAATCCGATGGAAGCACCTGGATGCGGCGGCACAGGCGGCGAGCCCGGCATAACGGCATTCCCTCGGTTATTCCTTCTTTTCCGGCAAACCGGTTAACGGCCTGGACGATCGATCTCGCACCGGGTTCCGCCAGAACGAAGGGGCGCTTCTTTAACTCCGGCCGCCTCAATTCTTCCATTGCCGCATTAAAAAAGGGAATTCCGATATGGACTATCATTTTGCAAAACCATCAAATCTCATTGGATTCGGGGACGATTGGTAATCAGTTGAAACCATGTTGCTGTTGTGGGGAGGCTTTCAGCCTCGCAGATTGATGACAACTAAAATCTTCGTCATCGTCATTCCGGCGAAGGCCGGAATCCAGTGTTTTCAAGCACTTCTGGCCCCCGACTTTCGTCGGGGCGACGGATTGGGGGATTTTTCAACAGCCTGAGAGCCTTGCAGCCTCGATCCTTTAGAAACTTTTCAGGCAACTGAACTCATTTTCCCAGGCTTTTCTTCGCGTCTTCGCGGCTTTGCGAGAGAAAAGAAAAATTTATGGCTATCCTAATTCAAATGTGCTCCGCATGATCGCGGTCCCGCCCAGGCAGGACCGCTCCCACAAAGCTACTCTCCGGGCGCATTATTTGTCCTGCTTCACCGGTTGCCGCATCTTTAGCCGGCAGACCACCGGTCGGTCAGTGCTTCCGGTAATTACGGAGCAGGCCCATTACCACCCCGACTATCCGCACGTCCTCGGCCTTTGCCCGGAAAGGCTTCATCTGGGCATTTGCCGGTTTTAATTCAACCTCGTCCCCCCTCTGGTAAAATTTCTTTACCGTTGCTTCCCCCCGGACCAGCGCCACCACGGTTTGTCCATTTTCGGCGCGGGGTTGTTGCATTATTATCAGAATATCTCCGTCGCGAATCCCATCGTCGATCATGGAATCGCCGCGGACCCGCAAGGCGAAATTGTTTCCGTTGCCGAGGAAATTTTCCGGAACCTCGATCGATTCCGGCGTTTCGACCGCTTCGATGGGAATTCCCGCAGCCACGGTCCCCAGAAAGGGAATGGATATCGCCGCCGGTTTTACCGGGACCAGGTCCAGTGCGCGTTTTTTGTTGTTCCAGGGAATTTGGAGGTATCCGCGCTGCTCCAGTTGCTTCAAATGTTTGTACACCGCATTGAGGGATTTGAAGCCCAGGTTCTGCCGGACTTCCTCGTAGGACGGGGAATATCCGAACCGTGTGATATAATCCCGCACGAAACGGAACACTCTTTCCTGCGCCGGTGTAAGACCTGTCATCGGTTTTCCTTTCGTTTGCAGTCGCAGATAATGTAAGGTGAATAAAAGGTGAAAGTCAAGAGCGGTTTTATCCGGCGACCCGTCTATTCCTGTGGACACGAAAGGGGCGCTGGACTAGATTTTCGAGGAGAAGAGTTCCGGTTGGGGTGGTTTGGCAAAGGGCAAGGCAATGCAGGGGGAGCGGATGACAAGACCCGGCAACGCGGCTGTACTCAGTTTTCTGATACCCGGGTTGGGACAGTTCTACAATGGCTATTTCCTGAGAGGAATCTTCTGGCTCATCGTGACCCCGGGGCTATGGGTGGGCACGGGAGGTATGTTTGGATGGATTTGCCACGTGATCTCTGCAATCACTGCGTACAGGAAAGCCCGGGAATTCGAAGAAGATGAGTTTGACCGCATGGTGTGATACCGGGAAAGCCTCTCGTTGACAAACACCCGGAGGTGATTACTTTGCGGCGTATTGGTGATTCATTATTAGGTGCGAGTATTTACTAATGACTCTTCTCCGTTCCACGGTGGAGGTAATGATATGGAAATCAATATTTCCGAACTGCGCAGACAGAAAAGACCGTTGTGGATGACCGAACTCGACGAAGAATCCGTTGCAGATATGCTGGGCGGCGGCGGAGATATCCATTTAGACAGACTCACGCTGGATTGGGCCCGGGACGGCGGTGCGGAAGTGGAAGACGAATCGGCTCGCATACTCCTGGAGGGAAGCGCTGCAGAGGAAGACTACATCAGTTGACCGGATTTCATGATTGCATCAATTGCATGCAACAGGGGGCCGAAGCTCTTTGAAGTAACGGCCCTTTTTTGTGCCCGAATCCATCTCCCCCCAAAAAAAGAGAAAGCCGGGGATTGAACCACGGCTTCCTCCGGGCCTATGATGAAAAACCAGATGGCAATTATTTTATCGGCAGAATCCGTCCAAAACAGAAATAAAAATTGAAAACCTGATGGTTACGCAGTATCAATGGACCATCCCTCAAGGAAGCCACTCCGGTGGTGGATAAAAGAGTTAGGATTCCCGGTAAGCTAGTCGAACGACAAGAGTCATCCGCGGGCAGGCGGTCAGAATCTTTCGATAATGCTTAGCCGAAAGTGGATCGGAGTCTTTGGCGAAAATAATGGATTCCGAAAAACTTGAAATTATGAGGATCAAAGTTGTCAGGAGGATAGGGGATGAAAGGTTCGCAGCAGGGATGCAGGAGCGAATGTCCGGGGGGGGCCGACGGTACGGAGCGGCCTGATGTCGCCTCTACGCTCGACGCGAATCAGGGAGCCATTGCGGAAAACGCCGGCCTGAAGCCTTCCATTCTGTTTGTGGATGATGAAGCGGAAATCGCCGAGATGGAAAAACAGATTCTCGAGAATTTCGGCTACAGGGTCATGGCGATCACCAACGGCATGGAGGCCCTGAAACTTTTTTCCAGCACCCCCGATGCGTTCGATCTGGTAATTACCGATTATGTAATGCCGGATCGTACCGGGCTCGATCTCGCCAGGGAACTTCTTAGCATTCGGAGCGATATCCCGGTGATTATCTGTACCGGGTACAGTGAGCACACCATCGCGGAGAATGCCGGGAAACTGGGCATTCGGTCTCTTTTGTTGAAACCGTATTCCACACGGGAAATCCTCGAAGCAATCGGCATGGTATTGAAGGAATGTCGCTGAATTCCCTTGTACGCACCGATTATAGCCGGAAATCTTTTTTCAACCTTCAGCGGAATTTCTCTCACGCATACATCCCCTGAAATTTAGTGACTGATTTTGCGACCATCCAGGGATCGGAAACGCTCTCGTGGACAGTTTCGCAGTTCTACGGGTGCACCAGCGAAACGTTGTCCGGCATTGTGCCAGGGAAAGATTTTTGTATTTTTCAATAACTTGGGAGTGAAGAAAATTTCGGTCCTGCCGATTTATACATTACAAAGGTCTCGTTGTGAGAAGCCTGACAGCTTTTATCGGATTCCGGAGCAGTCCCGGCTTTCGCCTGAAGGCAGTTGCCCCGGGAGGCCGGGTCTAACGAAAACAGGGGTTTGGCAGGAGGCGTTCACGTCCTCAACAAATTTGAAGGAGTCCCAATGAGAGAACAAACTGGCGCGGCAGGGCAGGCTGGAGTATCCGGAGCGGAAAGGGAAGGAAAGTATCTCACCTTTTCCCTTGGCGAAGAGGAATACGGGATCGGCATATTGAAGGTTAAAGAAATTATAGGGATGATGCGCATAACGCCGGTTCCCCAGACCCCGGAATATGTGAAGGGCGTGATCAATCTGCGGGGCAAGGTGATCCCGGTCATCGATCTGCGCCTGCGCTTCGGGATGGGCGAGAACGGGTATACGGATCGAACCTGTATAGTGGTCGTTGAGATCGACGGCGGTTCCGGCAAACTTCACATCGGCGTTGTCGTAGACTCTGTCTCGGAAGTTCTCAATATCAAGGGGTCGGATATAGAGGATACGCCCAGTTTCGGTACGACGTTGAACACCGAATACATCTTCGGGATGGCCAAGACGGGTAATGGAGTAAAAATCCTTCTCGACATCGACAGTGTGCTGAGCAGTGAGGAATTGGGCCTTCTCGACAAGGTAGCTTAGAAAGAGCAGCTTCATCCTGTAAATCTCAAAGGTAAAAGGTCATCAGCGAGCCCCGGCGGCGGTCGGGGATTCGGAGCAGTTTGTCGCAAAAGGGATGTGAATGGATACTGGAATAACTGATCGCCTCTTTCAGCAATTCAGCCAGCTGGTTTATGACCAGTGCGGCATCAATTTGCATGAAGGGAAAAAGGCACTGTTGCAGGCTCGGCTCAACAAGCGGCTCAGGGCCACAGGCATCAGGTCTTACGAAGACTATTTCAAGTACATTACCTCTCAAAACAATCCCGAGGAGTTCGTCAACTTCCTCGATTCCGTATCGACCAATCTGACCTATTTTTTCCGCGAGTCGCAGCATTTCGAATTCATGGAGCAGACCGCTCTGCCTGAACTGCTCGGGCGCAAGCAGAAAGACAGGGATACCAGGATCAGGATATGGAGCGCGGGTTGTTCGACCGGAGAGGAGCCCTATACCCTGGCAATGTGCGTGCTTTCTCAACTTCCGGAGACTCTGAAGTGGGACTTTCGGATCCTTGCAACCGACATTTCCACCCGGGCCCTGGAAGCGGCGAGCACCGGGATCTATTCCGAGGAAAAGGTGCAGAAGATCCCTCCCACGCTCCGTCAGCTCCATTTCAGAAAGATTTCCGCTTCGAACGGCAGGCCCGATTATGAGGTCGGGCCCTCATTGAAGCGGATCATCACCTTCTGTCGTCTCAATCTGAAAGACCCCTATCCATTCAAGGGACCTTTCGATTTCATTTTTTGTCGAAACGTCATGATTTATTTCGATAAGAAAACTCAGGAAGAGCTTGTCAACAAGATGGCGGGATTCCTTGCCCCAGGCGGATACATGTTCGTCGGTCATTCGGAAAGCCTGACGGGATTGGCGCATAAACTTACCTATGTCCGGCCGGCGGTTTATCGAAAATAAGCTGCCCCATCATGGTTTTACCCCCGCTCTGCGGCGGGTGTTTAGAGAATGAAAAGGACAGATGAGACGAGTTATCGGTGTAGCTGACATGGCAGTAAGTAATGCGCCCGATGATGTCCTGATAACGTATTCCCTGGGGTCATGCATTGCCGTGATCATATACGATCCGAAGGCCAAAGTGGGCGGGATGCTGCACTACATGCTGCCCGAATCCTCTCTGGACCTGGAGAAGGCGAAGCTGAACCCGACCATGTTTGCGGATACCGGGATAGCGATGCTTTTCAGGCAGAGCTATCAGTATGGTGCGAAGAAACAAAATATCATCGTAAAAGCAGTTGGAGGCGCCCAGATACTTGACCAGAACGGCATTTTCAATATTGGAAAACGCAACTATCTGGCAATGCGCAAGATCTTTTGGCGCAACAATGTACTGGTTGCAGCGGAACATGTCGGAGGAATGGTCAACCGCACGGTGCGGTTGGAAATACAAACCGGCCGGGTGATTCTAAAAGTCGCCGGTGATGGCGAAGTGGAAATCTGATCTCCATCGATCCAGAGAGTTTATGAGGGCATCATGTCCTATAATGTTCTGATTGTTGATGATTCTAAGTCGATGCGGAGGGTGATCATGAAAACCCTCCAGCTGTCGGGTATTCGCATAGGTGAGTTCTTCGAGGCGTCCAATGGCCAGGAAGCGCTTGCCCTGCTCGAATCCCAATGGGTGGACC
>JAEZXS010000194.1 GCA_023442755.1 Pseudomonadota bacterium
CGCCTATACTTCGTGGCTGAAAGGGCAACCGATCCAGTCCTTCGTGGTGAGAAAAATCCAGAAAGATCACGGCATAGCCGTTCCGATAGAAGGAAAAGTCAAAGCCGGCGACCGCGTTGTCGTGGTCGACGACGTGGTTACCACGGGCGGTTCGACCCTCCAGGCCATTGCTGCCTGCAAGCAGGCCGGTCTGCAGATAGCCGGTGTCGTCGCGATCGTCGACAGGCAGGAGATGGATGGACGAGAAAATATAGAAAAGGAAGTCCCGTGCTTCCAGTCGCTCATCACCCGCGATGAAATAATGAAGGTATATAGATCGTAAAAAATACTTGCGGGTATTTTCCCCGTCATGGCAAAACCGGCCATACGTAACACTCTGTTACTGCTGGCAAATTTCTCTCCCGGTCTTTATCCAAAAACAGTAGTGGTTATCTTCCGATAAGAACACTCGGATTTGACCTGTTCAGACTAGCTGAGCCGGCCATGATAATAAAAGAATTGCAAATCTACACCCGGGAGAGAACGATGGCTGAACAACCTGAAAATATCGCGGTCAACAGGATGACCCTTTCTCCCTTCTTCGGCGGCGAAATGGGCCAGGATTCCTTGGATGAGCAGTCACGCAGAAGCTTGGAGCAATACTCCCAGACTTTTGGCAAATACGGTAAGGACGAACACAGGGAATTTTCCGAGGAAGAAAAACAGAAAAGGGATCGGGCCAAAAAAGCGAACAAGATCTACAAGCAGGTCTGTGAAGATATCGGCCTGAAAGCCTGCTTCTTTAGCAATTTTGGCGTCTGGAGCGAATATGTCGACGGGAAGATGAGCGATGCCGAGTTCCAGATGAACGCTGTCGAAAGAGCCAGGGAGATGGTCGCTGAGAGTAATTAGGCGAACCCCTGATAAGGAAGACAATCGGGCTTGGCCCGTTTACCATATGCCAGATAAAGCCGGGGACCTTTCCCAGTTGAATGAGCCGCACTTTGCAGTAGAATGCAGGGTACGGCTTATTCATTTCCTCTTGGAGCAACTGCTATGGAAAAAGGCGCCCGGTACTGGATAGAAAAACTTCAGCTTTGCCCCCATCCGGAGGGGGGATGGTTCAGCGCTGCCTACAGATCGGCCGAACAGATACGGAAAGAATGCCTCCCGGACAGGTTTCCCTGCGCCCGGGCCGTCGTTTCCTCCATTTACTACCTGCTCACCCGCGATGACTTCTCCGCCTTTCACCGCATCCGATCCGTCGAAATCTGGAACTACTATGCCGGCGTTTCTCTTACTCTGTACGTGCTTGAGCCTGACGGCGGCCTCTCCGAACTGCAGTTGGGCGGAAATGCCGATAATGGAGAAATCTTCCAGGCCGCGGTTGAACCCGGCCGCTGGTTCGCGGCTGCCGTGAATGCCCCCGGGGAATTCTCCCTTGTGGGATGTACCGTCACCCCCGGTTTCGACTACGAAGACTTCGAACTCGCCCGCAGAAAAGACCTGATCGCAGAGTACCCGCAGCACAAGGCTGTTATCGAACGGTTGACGCGCGGGTAGCGCATGATCGTTCCGGAGCAAAGAGAAAGAGCGAAGAGCATAAAAGAGCGGGGGAATGATTCCCCCGCGCCCCCCGGATTTGTCTTGGACGCGCCGGGCGCGTCCAAGACCGACCGCTCGGCCGCAGACCATGGTTGTACGCTTGCGCATTGCGCATGCGGCCGAAGAGTTTGGTGCTTAGGCTTTCCCTTTTCTTAAGTCTTTCTTCGCGTCTTCGCGGCTTCGCGTTGAAAAAGAAACCAATTCCGCAGGCCGGCTAAAACCCATTGCGGCCAGGAACCCGCTCCTGCAAAAGGAATGAGGCCTTTGCTCCTGCCTTTCTTCGCGCCTTGACGTTTCTTCGCGTCTTTCTTTACGGTTTCGCGTGAACAAAACAGTTCATTCGTGTAAGGGGGGTGGGGAGGGATGCGATTCGGGGAACTCGGTGTTGAGCACGCCCTTGTCCAGGTGGCACATTCTCTGGGCTTTTTCGGCGGCGCGGGGATCGTGAGTGACCATAATGATCGTTTTACCGAACTGGGTGTGAAGCTCTTCGAGGAGCGCCAGCACTTCGGTTGCGGACGTCTTGTCGAGGTCGCCCGTGGGTTCGTCGGCAACGATAAGCGACGGGTCGGTGACGATTGCCCGGGCAATGGCGACACGCTGCTGCTGGCCGCCGGAAAGCTCTCTCGGGTAATGGTGCATCCTGTCCTGGAGCCCAACCAGTTCGAGGGCCGTTTTCGCGTGCTCCCGCCTTTCTTTGCGGGACAGCGGACGCAGTTGGAGCGGCAGCTCAACGTTTTCCAGGGCGGTCAGCACGGGCAGCAGATTGTAGAACTGGAAAATAAATCCAACGTGGAGGGCCCTCCAGTGTGCGAGGTCGGTTTCGCCCAGTTCGGAGATCGGGGTTCCTGCAACGATCAGCCTGCCGGAGTCGGCCTGGTCGAGCCCAGCGATCAGGTTCAGAAGTGTTGTCTTGCCCGACCCCGACGGCCCCATGAGGGCGAGGAATTCGCCCTTGCCGACCTCCAGGTCTATGCCGAAGAGCACCGGGACCTTCTGCTGGCCTCGCTGGTAGGACTTGTGAATGCCTTCGGCGATGACGATGCTGTTCTCCACGGGCATGCGATTCCTGATTTCCGGTTCTTGGGTTTTCTATCGGCTGAACGCCGAGCGCCACGTACGTCACGCGGAACGCGTGACGCAGGGGGTGTAGGGGCCCCGCAATGTTGTTGACTTTAGCGAATCCTAATGAGTGCGCCTCAGATACGTCATTCCGGCGCAGGCCGGAATCCAGCCATTCAAATTCTCCTGGCCCCCGGCCTTCGCCGGGGTGACGACCTTTGACTTGGTTGACCTTAAATCAACCTTAAATCAACCTTAAATCAACAATTTTGGTGGGGGCTCGCGGCCCTCGCGCTTTTGACGTCTTTTGCCGTCTCTGCTCTTTACTCCACTACGCTTACCTTATCGCCGCTCTTCAGACCTGCCGGCGGCTTCAGCACGACCCTGTCGCCGTTTTGTACCGGCGGTCCCACAATGAGGTAATCTCCGAGAAACTTCGGATCGTTTACCGGGACCCATTCGGCTTGTCCGGTAACGATTCGGAAAAGGCCCTTATCGGCATTTTTCGACACAAGTGCGTCGCGGTGGGTTCCGAGCACCGGTTGATTTTCCTGCTCATGGAGAGGCCGGGACAGAAAGGCGACCCGCGAACTCATCTCGGGCAGCACGCGCGGATCGAGGTTATCGAAGCGTACCTTGACCATCACGGTGCCACGTGTCCGGTCCGCGGTGGGCACGATCATGTAGACCTTTCCGGGAAAGCGGGTGTTGGGGATCGCATCGAGCTGTATTTCACAGGGTTGATCGAGCCGAACCCTGTTGAGAAACGATTCCGCCACATCGGCCTGGACCATGAGCGATTCGAGGTCGGCCATGGTGACCACCGCCGCTTTTGCATTGGTGGCCGAACCGAAAGGCGCCACGACTTCGCCGACATCGGCATCCTTGGTGAGCACCACGCCGTTAAAGGGGGCTCGGATGATAGTGTATTCTATGAGAACCGCAGAGCGGCGGATTGAGGCTTCGATTGCCTTGACGTTTGCTTTGGCCGAATCGACCGCGGCTTTGGCCTTGAGAAAGCGGTCCTGGGCGTTTTCGAAGTCGAGTTGGGAGACGGCCTTCATTTCCCAGAGGCGGGTGAAGCGTTTGAGGTTGTGTTCTGCGGTCGCCAGTTCCGTTTCGGTGCGTGTAACCTCGAATCGCGAAGCCATGAGCTGAGATTCGAGCTGTGACTTTTCGGCCTTTATGTCCTCGCTGTCCAGCCTGGCGATGATGTCGCCCTCTTTCACTCGGCTGCCTTCCTGGACTCCGAGAAAGACTATGCGGCCGGTGCCCTTGGATGCCACCGATGCCTTGCGCTGCGCCACGATATAGCCGCTTGCGTTGAACTCGGTGATGACCTGCGATGGGTACACCCAGTCGGCAACCGTGGCCCGTACTTCCGTCACCCGGGCCAGCATGCCGGTGCGGGCTAGAAGCACCACCCCGGTAATTGTCGCCAGGGTCAGGACCAGAAACCATTTCACCCTGCGCCTTCTGTCTCGTGACACGAAGTCCCCGGTTTCGGCTATCTTGAGTTTTGCGAGTTTTTCAGCATCCATTTGGCACCGCTGTGTCGTTGTTTGTTAGTCCTAAAGTTGAGGCCTGGTAAACACTAGCATGCCTTTGTTGCTATTGTCCAATGTGTTGCCGCGGGGGCACGCCGGATTGTAATCAGCTTCTTGACAGAGCGTCCTAAATCAACTAATCCGTCGAGGCAACTTCGTTTATGCAACTGGCAAGCATTTCAGGAATCAGGAGAGCCGATGTTTTTCACAAGGCCGCTTTCCCGCAGGAAATTTATTGCGCTGGCAGGTTCCGCCGGCGCCGGAATCATAGCAGCCGGGTGTTCCTCTTCCGACAAGATAAAGGAGGAGGGGACCGCAATAGAACTTCTGGACCGTCAGCACGGACTTTTGCACAGGTCTATTTCCATATTGGAAGAGGTGAGGGGGGGAATGGATGCGCGCATGGATCTTCCCCCGGAGATCATTCAGGGAACGGTCGACGTGATTCGCCGCTTCGTGGTGGATTTTCACCAGAAGATGGAGGACAAGCATCTCTTCCCGGCATTCGACGCGGCCAAGAAAATGGGGGGCCTCATCGGGGTGCTGAGAGAACAGCATGAGGCCGGGACGCAGCTGGTGGAGGTGCTCAGACAACTGGCTGCAGGGTTTAGTGCGAAGGACCTCGAGAAGCGCCGGACCATGGCCAGCGGAATACACAAACTCAGCCGAATGTACCGTGCCCATGCCGACAGGGAAGATACCGTGCTTTTCCCCGTTTTTCGGCAGGTGGTCACCCCGAAGGCCTACGACCTTGTGAACGCGGAGGTTCGCAAGGCGGAAGTTCAGGCAGGCGGTATGAGTGCCTATGAAGAAGCCGTGCAAAAGCTTTCCGGCTATGAGAACATGCTGGGTATTGGAGATCTTTCTGCGTTTACCCTGCACCTCGATGGAGTGAATTGAACGGGAGTCCCGTTTTCACACAGTGGCATAAATAGTTGCGCACTAATGCAAGCACCGTCATTCCGGCGGAAGCCGGAAACCAGTGTTTTTTGCGTGCCCAACGCCTGGACCCCGGCCTTCGCCGGGGCGACGCTACGCGCAAAGATTATCTTCGGTATGTTTAGACACTCCGATGAAGAATAAATAGATGCCTGTTCAGGCCCTGTTGCTGCTGATCGCTGCGGCGGTCCTCCACACTGCGTGGAATTACCTCGTCAAGAAAGTCCGGGCAAAGCAGATTTTTACCTGGTGGACGCTGGTCATAGGATGTGTATTCTACATCCCTCTGATCTGGCTACACTGGCCCATTCCCGTGCAGGTCTGGCCCTACGCGCTCGCAAGCGCTCTGGCGGAAACGATCTTTTTCATCGCGCTTTTGAGGGCATACGAAAACGGGGATTTTTCCCTGGTCTATCCCATTGCCCGTGGCGCGGCCCCCGCCATGCTGGCGATCTGGGCCCTGATCTTTCTTGGCGAGCGGCCCCGGCCCATGGGGGCGGCCGGGCTTTGCGTGCTCATCATCGGGGTGACCATAGTCGGCGGGGCGAACCTGCTCAAGGGGCGCAGCACCATTAACGTCAGTCTCCGGGGGATGTCTGCGGCGCTGCTCATTTCCTTCTGGATCTCGGTCTACTCGACAATCGACGGTGCTGCCGTCCGCATCATGGCGCCTCAGAGCTATGCGGCCCTCGTGCTCACTCTTACCGCGGTCTTTCTTGCACCGGTGATATTTTCCCGCTACGGCACCCGCGCAATTGCCGCGGAACTGCGTGAAAACCTGCTCCGTATCTTTGCCGTGGCCTTCATGATGCTGGCCACCTTCATCTTCGTGCTCCAGGCCTTCACGCTTTCCCACGTGAGTTACGTTGCCGCAACCCGTGAGATGAGCGTCATCCTGGCCGCTTTCGTCGGCTGGCGCTTCATGGGGGAGGAATTCGGCTCGATCCGGACCATCGGCTCCGTACTCATCTTCCTCGGCATCCTGTGCATCGCCGTCGCGGGGTGATGAGGCATCGATAAATCCCGATATATGCCTTGGTAGAACTCTTTCCACAGTCGACCCGGCCCAAGAAGCATCGAGACTGCAAGCTGTCCCTACGTATCCCATTTTGATTTTCCGCTTGTGCGCCGAGAGTACTGAGGCTATCATCTTGCCGATATCCAAAGGCTTTTAGAATTTTTTGCCGATGACTTGCTATTTTCGAAATGCCTTTCGCGGCGATTCACTTTACCGATTCTTATTTCCTGTCCGAAAGATTAACGGAGAGAAATATGCGCAATGGAAAAATAGCCATAGCATTTCTGATCGTTTTTGGGATTTTCTTTTGTCCGTTTTTGGCGCGCGGTGATTACGGGATCGTCATAAATAAGAATGACAATGGAGGGGAAGCCACCCTTCGTGTCGGGCATGTGCTGGAAGTACGATTGGCGCAGCCTGACATTGCCGGAGTCGGCTGGGAGGTCGTCGACCTGGATGATTCTCTTCTGGAGTTGAAGTCAGGCCCAAAGCCGAATGCCGGCCTCAAGGTATGGGTATTCAAAGCGCTTAAAAAGGGTACGACGGAACTGAAAATCTATCTCAAGAAGCCCAAAGATTCTCCGGAGCGGGCGATCCAGAAATATACGGTCACTCTTCATATCAACAGATAGGATGGCGCATCGCCCGGAAGGTCTTCTCATCCATCATTCCCTCAGAGGCAATGAACGACCAGGGCATAGTCAACCGGGCGGCGATTCAAAGGATATCCGATGAGAGTGCGCTAATTGTATTTCTCTCTAATCTCCTTTGCGATGATCTTGCGAAGGCAGTCCCGATCCACTTCCGCTTTTTTCAGGATGTTCCCTTTTTTGTCTTTAACCTTGACGGTCAAGGCTTTCAGGTCCGGCTGCGCGAAAAGAAGCCTGTCGATGAGGTCTTCAATATTCGTGGGATTTCCGGTTTTGAATTCTTTACGAACCGCGGCCTGAAACTTTTGCAGCAGCTTATCGCGTAAGGTTGTATCAACGCTTCTTGCCGTCATCCTATCCCTTTTCGTCCCGAAACGGGTTTGTGCGCCCGGATGCAAGAGTATGCTGCCGAGCTCCCTCAGTACACATCTTTGTATTATTTGCCCGGAAGAGATCAAATGAGGCGGCAGTCACGGATTTCATAGCTTCTGGTAAAGCTTGAAGACGTAGTCCCGTTCTTCCTTGCCGAACCAGGGCGGGTTAGCCGCTGTCGCGTTTTCTTTCATGCGCCTGGGGGCGGAAGTGGCGGGAATCACGGCATGGCAGCGCATATCGCTCAGGATCCATTTCAGAAGTGCCTGCGCCCAGGTCTCCACGCCGAAGGGCTTGAGCGGTGCCAGCTTTTCGGGAGAAGGCGAGCGCTGAACGAGTTCTCCGCCGCCAAGCGGCCGCATGACCACTACCCCCAGGTCGAGATCCGCCGCAAGGGGCAGTATGTCTTTTTCCACTTCGCGCTGCCCGACGTTGTAGGGAATCTGGATGGCGTCGATTCTCCCGCTTTCCATAATGCGCCGCAGTTCGAGAAACGACCGGGTGCCGTGGTGCGTGGCGCCGATGGCGCGGATGCGTCCTTCGGCCTTCAGGCGTTCGAGCGTGTCCAGGTGGGCCTCCCAGCTGAGCAGATTGTGGATCTGGTAGAGTTCTATCCGTCCGTTGAAGAAGGTCAGGGAGCGCTTCATCTGCGCGATCCCCTCCTCCCGCCTCGCGGCCCATATCTTGGTGGCGATGATCGCGGAATTGCGGCGTCCCTTCAGAGCCAGGCTCAAGACGCGTTCGGCCTGGCCGTACATGGGCGAGGAATCGAAAAGATTCGCCCCGGATTCCAATGCCGCGTCAACGACCACCCGGGCGTTTCGGATATCCATCTCCGAGCGCACGTCGAATGTCCGCCAGGTCCCCATTCCTCCAGCCGGTATGAGCAGTTCGGTTTTTCCGAGTTTCCGGATTTCCAAACCCTTCCTCCATTTTGTCCGGATGACGCATCAGCGTCGCTATATTTCAAGATAATTGGCCGGAAGGAATTCGTGGGCGAAAAAGCCGCTGTTTCTCCCAATGCCGTGTTTTGCGATATGGTGCATATAAGGCTGATTTTTCAGAAGAAAAGACGAGGCTTTCAGAAATGAATGCGAACCGGACAGCCTGATCACCGAATCGTCTAAAGCCTATTTCTTATACCGGTGCTTTCAATCTATGTCACGAAAAGAGATTGGCATGCCCGGTCAGGAGCTCAGGACGGCATCGGAAAATAGACCCGGAAAGTCGTTCCTTCGCCCAGCCGGCTCTCGACTGTGATGGCGCCCTGGTGGGCCCGCACAAGCCCCAGGATGACCGGCAATCCCATGCCCCGGCCGGTGAACTTGGTCGAGAAGAACGGATCGAAAACCTTATCCTGCATTTCCGGAGCCAGACCGCAGCCCGTATCGGAGACTTCCAGGCACGCATAGGTCTGTGCCTTGGGCTCCCAGTCGGGCGGGAAAAACTTCGATCCGGCGATAACGGTGGAATTCACAGAAATCGACACCGATATGCACCCTTCGGCATCGCCGATGGCCTCCCCGGCATTCAGCACGAGGTTGGTCAGAATCTGCCTCACGTGCGTCCCGTCGCCCATGATAGTCGGGCCTTGTTCGGGGTAGCTGGTTTTCAGCTCAATCTTTTCGGGCAGGGAAACCTTCAACCTTGCCAGTGCCTCCGCCGTCGCCTTGGAAAGGTCGAGCGGCGCATGCTTCACGACCGTCTGGCCTATGGAGGTGAGCATGAACCTGCTGATCTCTGCGGCCCGGCTGCATGCGGTCATTGCCTCGCCTATGTTTTTCACCGCTTTCGCTTCCGGGGGCAGGTCGAACATGGCAAGTTCCAGGTTTCCCATTACCGCCATGAGCAGGTTGTTGAAATTGTGGGCGATTGCCCCGGCCATCCGCGTCAGGCTCTCCGCCTTGTGCGCCTGCAGCAGTTCCCGCTCGAGCCTGAGCCGCTCTTCTTCCATCACCCTGCGATCGGTAATGTCCATAAAAGCGGCGACCGCCCCGTAAATTTTCCCTTCCCCATTGTACAGGGGGGTTGCATTGCCGAAGAGATACCGGGAGGTCCCGTCGTTGAAGACCAACTGCATTTCGAAATCCCGGATCTCCATGCCCCGGGCCGCCCTCTGCACCGGCAGCTCGGTGGGCGGGATTTCCGCGCCGTCCTTGTCTAGGGTTTTGTAATGGGTGGGAGCCACCCCCGGAGGGGCAGTCTTCGATACGTTGACACCGGGAGTCATGCGCAGCAGTTCGTAGGTCAGGCGGCTTCCCACCATGGAACGGCAGTCCGGCTCGCGGGTGATCCAGGTTGCGGCGGGCACCGCGTCCATGATCGTCTCGAGCTCCTTGGCCCGTTCCCTGAGCAGTTCGGAGGTCCTCTTCAATTCGGCCGTCCGCTTTTCGATGCGGACCTCCAGGTCGTCATGGGATTTCTGCAACTGCTCCTGGGCTTCCCGCAGGGAATTGATGTCGCGCCAGGCGATGATGCCCCCTGTAATATTGCCTTCTTTGTCTCGTATCGGCCCGGCATTGCACAGGATCGTGATCTTTTCCCCGTCCGGGCGCCTCAGCACCCATTCTTCGTCCCTGACCACTTCTCCCCCCAGGGTGGCCCGGGTAAGGGGCAATTCTTCGTTGACAGCACGCGTCACGCCGTCCGCATGGAGGAGGCCCCACTTCTCGGCGCGTTCGGCGACGGGAATTCCCTCTATCTGTTCCCGCGGTCTTCCTATCAGTTCGCGGCCGTAACGGCTGACCATGCGCACGGTGGAATCGGGTGCGCCGGCGATGGTAATACCTTCGGGAATATACTCCATGATGGCTTCGAGCGTTCTCCTGCCCTGCTCGGCTTCATTTGCCCACGCACGCAGTCCCCGGTTGGAGTCCTTAAGCTCGTCATAGGATCGCTGCAATCGATCCGCCATGTCGTTGAATGCGGTGGCGAGCAGCCCGATCTCGTCGTTGCTCGTTACATCGATCTTGTAATCGAGACGCCCCTGGGTGACGAGCAATGTGCCGTATCGCAGGCGGGCGATGGAGCGCGCAATCCTGCTGCCGGCGATGAGGGATATGCCGCCGTTGAGAAGGATCATCGCGACGATGAGGATGAGGGTAAGAGCGCCCACTTGTTTCTGCGATGTCAGGATTCCGGCCTGGTTCATTGCAAGCAGGCTGTTGGCGTCCATGAGCATGCGGGTCAGTTTCGGGGAAAGCTGCGCGGACAGGACTACATCCGCCTGAACCGGATCGGGGTCATCTTTCAGGAGTTTTTCGAATACGGTCTTGACCGACTCGTAGTTGTTCAGCAGGGACGTGAAGACGAACATCTCGTTGGGATCGTCGACCTGGATGCTGCCCAGGGTTCCTTCCAGCGCGCCGCTCACCAGGCTCCACTGCCTGGGCACGGGCTCACCGGTGTTTTTCAGGTACCTGGAAGAGAGGACGTCCAGCTCGAAAACCTTGTTGACCAGCGTTTGGTATTGGACGTTCTTCGCCATACCTCGGCTGATGTCCCTGTTTGCGCTGAATATGACAAGGGTGATCAATAGCCCGATAATAACCGAGGATAGCGTACTCAGCTGCAGTTTATGACTGACTTTCATGCACTTCCCTCTCCGAAACGGCACCCGGGATTCCTGTTCCTGTCATTTAACATTTCCTGGGAAGTACAAAAATCAAAATCACTGTCAATCTCGGCTGCGGAGAAGATTTTTGCGATTGAGGCGGCATAAACCAGGGGTGCGGCAGGGAGGTTTTGTTTCGTCCTCTTGGTCGCCAACGGTCACTTCCGACCGGACCAGTTGCATTTTGTTTCATCCGTATAAATACCGGCAAATTAAAATCGCTGCAACTACTGCGATGCATTCGGCGGTAAGACCGGCGACCAGGGTGTGGCGAATGCGCCGGATTTGTACCGCTCCGAAGTAGACGGCCAGGACGTAGAAGGTCGTCTCGCTGGAACCCTGCAGAGTGGAAACGAGGTAGCCGGTGTAACTGTCGGGGCCGATCGCGGGGTTGCGGATGATAGATGCCACGATCCCGTATGCGCCGGAACCGGAAAGCGGTCGGACCAAGGCCATCAGGAGCCCTTCGGGAGGAAGTCCCGCCGCGGAAGTCCAGGCGCCCAGCGTTTCGGCGATTGCATCCAGCACGCCGCCTGCCCGCAGCATTCCGACGGCAACAAGGATGGCGACGAGGTAGGGTATTATCCGCACGGCAACCTGGAACCCTTCCTTGGCCCCATCGACGAAGACTTCGTATACTCGGACTTTCCTCATGACGCCGAAGGTGAGAAAACCGGCAACCATGCCCGGAATAACCCAGGGGGCGATAACCCTCCCGTACAGCACCGTGAGCGGGATGATCGCTGCCATGAGGCCCAGTACGGTGCAACCGGCCCAAAGCGGAAAAGCTTCGCCGGTTTCGACCGCAGTGCTTTCCCCGGCTTCTGCCCGGGCGGTCTCGATGCCGTTTTCGATCGGAGCGGGATGGCCGTTTTGAGCCGGGAGCGGGAAAAATCTCTGGCAGATTCTGGCGGCGATCACCGCAAAGATTGTTGCGCAGAAGCTAGCAAACAGGGTGGTGGGGAGTATGCCGGCGGGGTTGGCCGATCCCGCGGCTGCCCTGAGGGCGATGACGCTGGTGGGCAGAAGGGTGATTCCGGCCGTATTAATGGCCACGAAGAGCACCATGGCATTGGTTGCCGTGCCGGGTGCCGGATTCAGCTTTTCGAGTTCCTGCATGGCGCGGATGCCGAAAGGAGTGGCCGCATTTCCCAGCCCCATGAGATTGGCCGAGAAATTCAGGATCATGGCGCCGGTTGCGGGATGATCCGGGGGAATTTCCGGGAAGAGCCGCTTCATGAACGGGCGGATGAGCCGGGAGATCAGAACGAGCAGTCCGCCGGCTTCGGCAACTTTCATCAACCCGAGAAACAGGGTCATTATGCCGATGAGGCCGATGGCAAGTTCGACGGAACCCGTCGCGGATTCGATTATGGCCCTGGACAGCTTTTCCATCGGCGCCGCAGAAGAACCTGCGGGATCCCACGCGAGCTGCCGCCATCCGACGGAAACAAATCCGGCCAGCACCAAAGCGAAAAAAATCAGGTTCATGAGAAAAGGCCCCGCCCCGACTGTTTAGTCACAAAGCGAAAAATCATGCCATTGTGGGAGAGGCTTTCAGCCTCGATGCTTTGGCGAGCGCCTTGCAGTGAATGATCGCTGCTACACGCCGCTCAGACTGTTGAAAAAGCCCCCAATCCGTCACCCCGACGAAAGTCGGGGCCCAGAAGTGCTTGAAAACACTGGATTCCGGCTTTCGCCGGAATGACGCTCACGATGATTTTAGAGTTTGTCATCAATCTGCGCTGCTACAAGCCGCTCCCACAAAACCACTTTTGCTCCGAACAAGGGGCATGCATATGCCAGGGGAATGCGGCGTCCCGCCGCAGGGCCGCCGAAAGCCCTGATCGTTTCAACCCTGTATCAAAATACCGAAAAGCAAGGCAGCCCGCAAAGAGAACTTCTGTGTTACTTATGCTGGCAACATCAGCCTTTTTGGTTTAGGTATACTTTGAGATTTACGTATGAAGGAAGCTTAAAATCATGGAGCGGGAAAATGAATGATACGGTATCAATCAGGCAATGCAAAATCGCGGTAGTAGCCGCTTTGCTTTTCCTGACGGGAATTTTCTTTCGGGTCGCGTCGTGCCCGGCCGCCGAACCGGAGGCGTCCGCCGGCGCGCGACAAATAGAAGCCACTGTCGTACACATCGATCAGTACGCGGTCTATGCACCGGGTCTCGTATTCTATTTCGACACCCGGATGGACAAGCGCAAAGTGGCCTCCCTGATGAAAACCGCCGAGCAGTTTCGCAACAAAAAGGCAATCATAACGTATTCCTCTACAAGCGAACTCGGCCGGGACAAGCATGTTTTGCTGGTTGATATCGCGTCGCCCGGCACACAGATGAGCGCGGAACATCATGCGCCGGAAAACCCGGTACAGCCCGCGGAAGTGAAGACAAGACTGTTGAAGAGCCAGCCGCAGCCCCCGGCTGTTCCCGTGGATAGGGAAACGGCCGAACCTCTTGCGCCAAAGCCGCCGAGCGCCGTGCAGCCTAGGGAACCCCGGGAAACCGCTCCGGTCCCGACTCAGCCTGCAACTCAGTCCGCCGCCATAACCCGGGAGGAGCTTACCGCGTTCGTCCGCAACATCCTGGCGCTGAACGAGAAAAAGGACCTGAATGCTTCGGCTTACTACGCCGAGAGGGTGAACTACTACGACAGGGGCGTGGTTGACAGGGCCTACGTCAGGCGTGACCTGGGGTACTATTTCAACAACTGGAACACCATCGCGACATCGCTCGACGGTGACGTTGTCATGATCGTAATCGATCAGCCCGATCTGCGGATCGCCAAGTTCGTTACCTCCTTTGCGGTCCGAAACAGCAAAAAGGCCCTGGCCGGCAAGACGGAAAATATCTGGAAAGTTCAGCGGATAAACGGTCACCTGCAGCTTGTCGACGTGAAGCAGAAGGTAATAGCGGTGGGCAATGCCGGGCAGTAGTGGCGGACCCATCGCCCCTGGTATCGAAAGGTGGAGACGCGAAGAAGAACAAACCATAAAGGGTCGCGGATGGCGCCGGTATTTTTGTGGGAGCGGTCCCGCCCAGGCGGGACCGCGATTGGTTGATGGTGGGATTTAGCACACAGAGGCGGGCGGGTTTGCGG
>JAEZXS010000278.1 GCA_023442755.1 Pseudomonadota bacterium
GGCAGTGCCAAATAGTTTGTGATAGCTTTCGAAATCGGCTCATCTGCTACTCCAGGCTCAAAGTTGTGGGGACAACTCAGCCTTGGTATGTAGCAGATGGGTCGTTCAGATGGCAAAGCCACTGAACTCTGACCTTGCCCTCAGGGCAAGGATTTCTACGTTGGATTAAATTGTAATTCTACCATAATCATGGTGCAATGCTATTCTCAATCTACACCCGAGTCATAGCATACCTCGGTCGGGGCGGACCGATAACTTTCTTCCTGCCGGCCCTCTACGAGGTCGATACAATTCTATTGTGAGTGAAATTGCGGCTCACCACTTCCTCATCCCACCACGTCGCGATTCCCACCCCCAAATAGCTAGCGATCTTTATGGACTGGTGGTTCAGGATGAAATGAGTTCGCAGTATCGGGGTCCGGCCAGGCCGGACCCCGAGCCTTACGGCGTTACCGCGTGCTTTGGAGGGAGGATGCCGGGGCTTTTTCCATCCCCGCGCGCTTCAACCCAAGCGACATCGCCGCTCCCACGAAGGAAATTCCGCAAGCGACGAGCAACGGGCAGACGAACGAGTGCGTCAGGTCGGCGAGATATCCGGCCAGGCTGGGTCCCAAAGCCTGGCCAATACCGAAAAAGAGGGTGATGAAGCCGATACAGGCGGGCGCAAGCCGCGGCCCCACGTAGTCGCCTGCCGTTGCCGCCATGATCGTCGGGATACTCCATGCCGTAATCCCGAAGACTATGCTGGAAGCGTAGTACGCCCCCCGGGAGTGCCCGAGCGCCAGGATCGCGTAGGAGATACCGAGCACGAGGTACGCCAGAAGCGCTCCCCGCGATCTTCCCAGCTTATCCGACAGGGCTCCCCAAATCACACCGCAGAAAATGCTGAACCCTCCGACCATGGCCCACATGCGGCCGACTTCCGCTTGTTCCAGTCCGGCTTCTTTGACCAGGTAGGCCGCAAAGAAAGTCATATAAATTATATAGGAGATGCCGTACATGAAGTACACGCTGCCCAGGTACCAAATCCGGCCCATTGTGTAGACCTTCCCCCACTGCAGCGATCCGGCAGAGCCGCCGGAAGGGGTCGCCGGCGCGGTGCCGGGGTCTGCGCCTATCTGGTTCAATCCCATTTCCTCCGGCCGGCTCCGGACCAGCAATGCCGCGATCCCGGCTGCGATCATTACCGCCGCTCCCATGTAGTACCAGGCAAATCGCCATCCTTCGATGCCATAGGCTTTCAGGATGAGGGGAACTATAAGACCGGAAATCACTGTGCCGCATCCTGCACCGGCTACGACGATTCCTGTCGCAAAGCCCCTCCGCCCTACCGCAAACCAGGCGGACGCAAGTGCGATGGTGGGGATGTAAGCTGCGCCGTTGCCCAGGCCGGTGAGCAGTCTCATGGAGAAAGCAAAGGAAAACGTCTCGCTCAGGCCGGTCAGCGCCAGGGTGATGGCCATGAGCACCAGCGCAAGGGAGATAACGATACGCGGCCCGATACGAACAGCGAGGAGCCCCCCCACAACGGCCATAATGAGATAGCCCACGAAATTCCCCGTGCCCAGCAGTCCGAGTTCGGTATAGTTGAAATGCAGCCCGTCTTTCATGGCCGGGAGAATGATCGTATAGGACATTCTTCCAAATCCGTGCGCCGCGATGGTCACCAGAAGTGCGGTGAAAATCACAACCCATCCGTAATGTATTTTTCCCTTCAACTTACCCCTCCTTCGCTGGGACGCGCAATTTTGTGTGACCACCGGCTTTATTCAGAGGAGACGGTGGGGCAACAGGCGAGTTCACAGGATCTGGCGCCAAGCCCGGACTCAAGCCCTCTCCCGTCCGGCTCTCCCACCTCGTTTCCTGGAGGTCTCCTCGAATTCCAAGTTGTCGAATAATGGATACGTTCCTCTTATTTTAATATGAAAAAAATATCAACTCGTAACGAATTCCATAACGAATTCCGGAAGCAGTTATTCCTCTCGGTTCTTTTTTCAACTCAGGCGCGAGCACTTGAGCGGCACTGGCCAATGCGGTAGCGGAAAAAGAAAGTCGCGCCCGAACCGGACCGCGATGATAAAATAGTATTGGGGCCTGAGCAGGCGTTTCGGAATTGAAGCGTGTTCCCCGACGGAAACAGCGGAAAATACCGGGGCGCAGCCCGGAGCTTGGAATTCAACTCCTGAGACCCGGTACACTTCACGAATCGGTGGGAATGGAAGGAATATGCCATGGCGGTTGGCTGGTCCCGCGATGAGGCGGTGCAGGAACAAATAGACGCAACGGTGGAATCTGCCGTTCAGTTGGCAAAAAGCAGGCTGCCGGAAGGCGAAAGTCTAACCCATTGCGAGGAATGCGGGGTTGAAATTCCCGAAGCGCGGCGCAAAGCAGTGCCGGGAGTTCGCTATTGCGTCGGATGTCAAATGGAGCGCGAAAAAAGCCTGAAAACGATGGAATTCTATAATCGAAGAGGCAGCAAGGACAGCCAACTGAAGTAAGAATGGCGAGGGCCGCCCGTGCAACGCGAAGAAAAACACGGCAGAAAAATGGGGGCGTGCTCTTCTGTCGAGACTCAATCGCACACGCGGGAGCCGGCGGCCCCCCACCAATGTTGGTGCGTCATTCCGGCGGAGGCCGGAATCCAGTGTTTTTGGCGAATAGATCGCCGGAAGCGCCATCCTCCCTCCCCGCCCCCGCAATAACTGCGTCGAGCACGCCCGGAAACCGCGCTTCAAGGTCTTCCCTTCGCAGGGTGTTTACCCATTCCTTCCCCTCTTTCCGCGTGGCCACCACCCCGGCTGTCCGCAACACTTTAAAATGGTGCGACAGGGTAGACTTGGGCATTGCCAGGCCGAAACAGCCGCAGGCGATCTCGCCCGCGCGCGCAAGCTTCAGGACGATCTCCAGCCTCACCGGGTCGCTCAGCGCGTGAAGCACCTTCGGCAGGCTTATTTCCCCGCGCGGGGGCTGCTCCTGCAGGATATTCTTTGCCGTCATTCGCGTTTTCCTCTCTTTTGTCGCTCCTGCCATTCTATAAAAATGTGGTTGACGGCGCAATACGGTTCGACTATTTTCGAACCTTACAGTTCGAGAATTTTCGAACTTTCGGCATAACTACGATTATCCGCTTCACGAGGAGAACACATGAGAGCAATGGCTTTTAACGGCAGTCCCAGGAAAAAATGGAATACGGCAACCCTGCTGGAGCATGCATTGGAAGGCGCCAAATCAAACGGTGCGGAAACGGAGCTGGTGCATCTCTACGATGTCGATTTCAAAGGATGCGTGAGTTGCTTCGAATGCAAGAAGATAGGCGGGAAGAGCTACGGCCGGTGCGCGGTAAAAGACGGGCTTGCTCCCATCCTGGAAAAAGCAGCCGAGGCCGACGTGCTCATACTGGGAACGCCGCTCTACTTCTACACGGAGACCGGCGAGATGCGGTCGTTTATGGAACGGCTCCTCTTTCCCTACCTGACATATACCCCGGGGTATGTTTCCATTTTCCCGGGTAAAATCCAGATCGGCATGGTTTACACGATGAATGTCTCCGAAGAGAATATGCCCGCCTACGGCCAGGACAGGACCGTCGCCGCAGCACAGGGCGTGATGACCCGCGTATTCGGAAACTGCGACGTGCTGCTCTGCACCGACACGTACCAGTTCACCGACTATTCGAAATACGTGTCGACGTGCTGGGACCCGGTTGCCAAGAAAAAGCGCCGAGACGAGGTGTTCCCGCAGGACTGCAAACGGGCCTACGAGATGGGCGCAAAACTGGTGAGTGCCGCGAGCAAAGCGTGAAGTCCGCCTGGTGCATCCTCCCATGCTGACGGGGTCGGCAAGTTTGATCCCGTCAGTTCTGACAAAACATCGCGGCTGGAAACCGCTCCCA
>JAEZXS010000026.1 GCA_023442755.1 Pseudomonadota bacterium
GCTCTACGTGGCCTGCACCAGGGCGGAGCACAACCTCCACATCTCGTATGCGAACATGCGGCAGAACAAATGGAGCGGAATCAGCCCATTTCTCGAAGAGCTGTCGGATGAGCATTTGAACCGGCTGGATTAGATCAAGAGAAAATCAATTATTGATGATCCTGTGGGAGCGGCTTTCAGCCGCGATGCTTTTCTCAATTCCTGAAAACCAAATGCATCGAGGCTGAAGCCTATCCCACCGAAGTCTTCCGGCAACGACCCTGAAAGTCGGGAGGGCTGGGCACAAGGAACGTGCCCACCCTGGATGGAACGCGAATCTACTATTACCCGAGTGCACGATCACTTCTAAAACGAAAACTCCAGGCCCGCGGTAGTTCCATGAAAAAGCACGCTGGAACCGGAATTGACGCCGAGTGAAGTCACGGCAGACGGTCCGGCTGTGTAGGTCTCCTGTATCTGTCCGGGCGCCAGGGCGACGCCGTCGAGCCAGAGTGCTTCATAGCCGAGCTTGAGCGTAAGCCCCCTGACGATGCGATATTTTAGCTGCAAGCCGGCTTCACCGACGAAGGCGGCGCGATTGGTCGAGGCGCCGGACGGGTACACGATCTTTTGGATGCTGAACCCGGATGACTGTTCCGCATGGTTCCAATACCCCCCGGCCTTCATCAGTCCACCAAGCGAAAAGCGGCCATGCTCGAATAAAATCCCGCTCGCGCCGATCTGCAGGCCGTAAAGATTGTTCACGGTACTTGCATCCCAGAAGGGAGGGAATGCTCCCGTGGCCGGTGTGCCGCCCGGTTGATTTTCAATCCGCGCGACATCGAAAAGAGTGTTGCTCGGAGTGTACTTCCATGTCGGCAGAATACGATCCGCGGGAGGTATTGTACCTTGAAGGTCTTCATTGAGTTGGAGCCAGCGGAACCCCGCGAGCACGGTTATGTGGCTGGAGAGCTTGTAGCGGACGTTGAGTTCCGCATTGTACAGATCGGTGGAGTAGTCCCATGTCATCGACTGGTATGAAAAATCCTGGGTTTGGAAAAAACTGCCGGGTGCCCTCATCACCAGCCAGTTCAGAGGATTATCCGGGCCGATCGATCGGGTGGAGTCCCAGCCGCTGACCCGAAAGAAGGACAATTCCAGGTCGAAGTTCGGATCGGCGTGGTAAGTCACGCCCAGTCTCATTCCGGGGGCAAAGCCCTGGTTGAGGTCATTGCTTTTGAGAGCCGTTGTGCCCGGAGTGGTCGGGACGTCAGCGAACGCGACGGAGCCCGGCACTCGTTCGACGAGTGTTCGATCTGCGGTGCCGACACGGTCGAAGACGATCGTTTCCGCGGAGACGGTCCATCGCGGAGAGTGAGACGGCTTCGAAGAATCCGTATCGTTGCCGCCGGCGCCCAGCGACCGGCCGGCCATGCCCGGAACTACCAGTGCGATGGTCATGAGCGCTATGGCAAGAGTGCGTTGTTTCCCTATCATTTGAAGTTCTCCGATCCTGTTGGGTGAATCGTGGCTGCGCCCAACCACAGTGTAGCTTTTTCTTAGAAACTGTAAGCAACGGACAACTGTCCGTGTTGGGAGCAAATAAAATGTCCGCACTTGTAGCACATGAAATGTCCGGTTTTGATTGGCGCCCGAAGGAGGGGGCCGATGAGGCGGACAGAAGTGCTACAGGAGGTGCGGAGAATGCTTTTCGAGGAAGTATATGGGGGGTGGCAGGGGAAGCGTTTGACACAAGAGGAAGCAGCCAGGATGCTCGGGGTTTGTCCGCGGACCTTTCGTCGCATAGTGAATCGATATGAGGAAGCCGGAGTTGACGGATTAGTCGATAAGCGGCTCAGTCAGGCTTCTCATCGAAGAGCCCCCGTTGATGAGGTGATGGAGCTGGTTGAAAAGTATAAACAACGCCACGAGGGGTGGAGCGCAAAGCACTTTTATGCCTGGTATCGTCGGGATGGGGGCAAGCGCAGCTACACGTGGGTCAAATGTCGCATTCAGGAGGCGGCATTAATTGCCAAGGCGCCTGGGCGGGGAAAGCACAGGAAACGAAGAGAAAGATCTCCATGGCCGGGCATGATGTTACACCAGGATGGCAGCACTCACCAGTGGATCCCAGGTGTTTTGTAACCGTTCCTCCAAACTGTTGCTTGTTGACGAAAATGTTCGACGCAATCTGACTTACATAAAATACTGAAAAGAATTCCTTCCCTGCGCATTCAAACGAAGAACACGCACGGCACCGCCGATAGATGAATGGGGCCAAGAGATCCAATTGCCCGAATCAGTACGCGTTGCAGCGCTCCCCGTCCGTAGTTTCCCATCACGTAAGTCACTCTCAGATTATATTCGCCTGACCCCTCCCACATGATCTCCCTGATCCGCAACCAGCCTGATCTGTCCTCGGCCTCAATCGCGGAATATGAGTCAGGCAAATTTGGGAGCTGGTAAAAATTGGGTGTTGCAGCCGATTATGGCCAACCAGAATGGCGGAAGGCTTCATACCTCACAAAAATATGAGGTGTGAAATTACCTCGACGCTTACACATGGCGAAGCCTCTTGATTGCCATAACAAAGCGGAGAGATTTTGTTTCTCTTACCGTTTCGATGCCAATATAGATTTTGAATATTGGACTGAAGGTCAGCTGGCGATAAGCTGAATTTTCAATGGACCAAAAGCAAGCTGAGGAATCAACAGCGAACGGCAAAGATTTTTGGAAGTGTGCTTAACGGTTAATTTCATGCCGGAAACCTCCCCAATGGTTGAAACCATGTAAGAGGGATCAGGCATGGCGTGGATCATGAAGCACACCTGATTTGTCCATGGCCTATTCCATGACTGGCGATCATTTGGGAGAAGTCGGTGGTGAAATTCACAATACAGAACTCGATACTGATACTGCGTAAAGAGATCTTCCGGGGATGAGACCGCCAGTGAGGGGCATGGTTGTTCGAGTTCGGGGCTTTTTAAAAGCCCAGCCTTTACCTTTTCTCTGAGTCTATTGGAGTTTCCCTTGGTATTTACCGTTGTTTAAT
>JAEZXS010000045.1 GCA_023442755.1 Pseudomonadota bacterium
GTCCCGATTCGGCCAATATTTCAAGTATGAAATTGTGTTCTGATTCCTTCACCAGGCCGAGTCCGGGCACCATGACATATTCGCCGAAGGAGCCCAGACCGATTCCGAGTAGAGGAGAGCTTAAAAAGTCGTTGAAAGCCCTCGACCAATACATTGTCCTCACGGAAATGCCAGCTTCAGGTGACAGAATTTCCGTGGTAAACCTGTCATAAGCTCCGAGTGAGGTCGTAATATCGGGAAGAGAAAGTAAGAAGAAGCCGAAGCCGACCCAGACGAAAACCTTTTGAATTTTCGGTATGCTCCGCCCTTTCTGCAAATAGACGAAACCCGCAAATGCAACAATCAGAGAGAAAAGGCTCTGTCGAGTTCCGCTCATGATTATGAGGAAAATCAGGCCCAGAATGAGCGCAGCACACGTAATCCTGTACAGGATGGTAAGCTTGCTGTAAAGGAGATGATAAAGTAGGAAGATGCAACTGGTAGCAAGAGGAATAGAGAAAGTTATAGGATTGTTAAGCAAGAAAAACCTTTTGCTGGGATCGAAGTGAACATAAATAAGAGTTATGAAGGATATGAATAGGCAGCTCGAAATGTATCCATTTATGAATTCTTTTAAAATTTTCGAACCATCAGTGGCCATTTGAATAAAAAGCACTGGGGAAACCGCAAAAAAGAAGAAATATTTGACCTTACTCCAAGCTTCTTCTGTATCTTTGGAAAACAACATATAGTTAATACACAAGAATAACAAAAAACCAATCATATATATACTTGCTGTGTTTTGTAGTAAATTGGATAGCTTGAACTCTTGCTTAAGAGCCAAGAAGATACTGGCTACCAATAATAAAAAGAACATCAAATGCAACAATCTAAATGGGCCTATCTGAACAGAAGAAAATAGGTAGTAAGATGAGCAATACAGTCCAAGAAGGCATCCGGGTTTTACGAATGTCCAAAAACATAAAAAGGATAAAGATAATACCATCATCACGGGATCATTGATAAAAACGAGGGTCTGAAGTTCATTCATTATATCTAGCCCTCAGAATTGTTGAATTACACCAGGAGAAGAACTGGGCGGCTTTGTCAAAATCTGCTCATATAATGCTTTGTGACGTCCTGCAATCAGCTCAAGCTCAAAATTCTGCAGAACCATATTGCGGGCCATTGCGGAAATCTGCCGCCGGCGCTTGTCCTCGCACAAAGCGAAGAAGATTCCGCGGGCAAGGTCTTCGCATTGGTAAGGTTCCGCAAGGTAACCGTTGACTTCGTGCTCTATCATATCGGGCATGCCCCCTATATTGAATGCCACAACAGGCGTACCGCAGGACAGAGACTCAAGCACAATATTGGGCAGATTGTCGGTCAATGAAGGCACCACGGTCACATCGGCAGCCGAGTAAAGAATTGCAAGCGAAATATCGTCGTGGAATCGACCTGCGTAGGTGGTGGGAATACCAAAGTTAGTGGGCGTTCGCGGTTCTCCGGCGCCGAATATTACAACGTGGAAGCCGTTTCCATCCCCGGCCATCTTTCGGAACTCCTGGATCGCGGGCTGAAGCAGGTGCCCGCCTTTTGCTCTATTGTGCAGTCCCAGGGCGCCGAAAAGAATAATGCGTCGATCCGCAGGAAGACCAAGAATCTCGCGACAATGATTTTTGTCGAGGGGCTTGTATATGGAGGTATCGATCCCATAGGGAATGACAATAATTTCCTTGTCACGAAAAACCGAACTCAGGCGGGCCAGCCGTGCCATCCATTGGCTTGGACATACAATCATAATCGAGCGGTCTTGCCAGAATCTCTTCTTTTGACGCCAGACAAAGCGGCTGACGTCAAACTGAGACCGTGACCCCAACTGAGGACAGCATCCGCAGGAATCGATGAATCGCAGGCAGTCATACGAATAATGGCATCCACCTGTAAAGGCCCACATGTCGTGGAGAGTCCAGACCAGTGGACGCGAAATGCGTTTTATCTCGCTAATTGGGACAAAACCGTCCACTATCCAGTTCAGGTGAATTATGTCGGCATCCGCTTGATTCAAAATTGGAGAGACGGGATTCCTCAACCACCCAACACTCCACATGCCGGGCAGTCTATGAGGGTAACAACACAGGGGAAGTCTATCAAGGTGAGGTCTTACCCTCGATGCCGCCTTCTGGAAAAATGAATGTGCCGTACTCTGAATTCGCCAGTCATCCGTCTGGTTACTTTGAACCAGCATGCGTGAATGAACGCCAATCCGTACAAGGCCCTGGTGAATACGGTAGGTGGCTCGAGCGGCCCCCCCAACGTTGGCATAGGTATTGGCCAACAAAACCTTCATGTTGCCGGCATCTCCTGAAATTCGGTTTACAGGCGAAAATAAGCGATGGAGGGTTCACCTTGTTTCATAAATTCTTTCTAATGATGTGGTCCAGCTCGGGAATCCTTTTGTTCCAGGTATGCTCCTTCAAAGTTCTCTCGTGTCCCGCCTTGGCAATCCGGGCTCTTTCAGCAGGATGATCGAGGAGCCACTTAATCTTTTCGATGCATTCTTCGACGTTCCTGTACGATACTACTTCCGATTCCGGAGCAAACAGTTCATGCAGATTCTTTTTCCAGTCAGTAACGAGACAGGTGCCGACGCCCGTCGCTTCGAAAAGTCTCATGTTGGCGGCATAATCGCCGGCCATATCGATGTGGCTGTTAAAGGCGATCCGGGCTGTATGCATTGCTTTGAGCATTTCTATCCCGAATAAGGGAGGGCGCGCGTTCTTCTTGATGACATCAGGATACGAATCCCTTTTGGGCATGCTTCTCCACTCGGTTGCTCTACCAAGTAGAGGAATGGATTTCGCCAAATTGAGAAGGCCCAGCTTTTTCATTGTGGATGCAACTGCGTATGCGCCACAGCGCGCATAATGCCGGAAGGGGCTGATTTCCGCCGTGCTTGCCCGCAGGCTCACATTAATGCCTTGCTGCAGAAGAGCGGTAATAGTGTCGCGCCGTATATTGTGATAATTTTCTCCGAAACCGAGTGATCCGGTAAAAAGGACATCCGATTCCTCATACCCATTATTTTCCATCACCTTCGGAAGCAGTGTATGTTCGAAAGCATGGTTCATGTGGTAAACTTTAATCCCTCTGTGCCCCAACGTGAGTTCAATCCCTGCGGAACAGGTAATTACGAAATCATAGGAAGCGAATTCTTTCAAATCCCCCTCCCGGTAAGGAGCACTGCAGTTTCCAACCAGGCGGCGAATCGACTTTACCTTTTCCCTGATCCTTTCAACCATATGGAAGGGAGTCCGGCCGGCATTGAGAAAAACCACATCGGGCTGCAGTTTATTAAGCTGTTCTATCAGAAGGTCGTAGCCGCTGTCCTGAACACCGTTTTCTTTTTTCCAGGCATCCTGCAGCGGGCCGGCATTTTCTATGATCTCATGAGCATTTACCCCGTTTGCCGCGAGGTTTTTTGAGAAAAAATCAGACAGGGCGAAAGCGTCATCATACAAGTGCGATAGCTGCTTTTCATAGGACCAGTATTTCACCTGGGGAAATCTTGAGTAATAATACGCCAGATAGCCAGGATAGTACCTATCTACCTTCACAAAGGTATATGACATCAGCTTCTCCCGAAATGAAGGCTTTTGACTTGTTAGAGCAATCCAGATAAAAAATATCTGGAAATACGTCGGAAACTCAAGATTTCTTCAAACTCGACACCCTGCCGAGTTGACGCCTCAACTGCGAGCATATGATTGACGACGAGTCAGTATGAAAAGGTTCCACCCCCATCTGTCTTTGAGAACCCCTTTGGTCACTTCATCTAGTTCATTGACAAGGGACATTAACCACCTGGGGTAAAAGAGCTTTTCGATATCTTTAGCAGTGTATTTGACGTGGAGTAAGGAGGCAACTGCGTTGATGAATGGTATAATGCAAAGTCTGCTCGGGATACTGTAGAGCCCAAACCATACATCGTTGACAAAGTATCCGATCGTCATATCATGTGCTTTAATGTCAAATCCTTTCTTTCGAAAGAATGATGCCCACTCGTCCGGGGTCATAAAGTTCACATGTGGGACTCCTGGCTGACTTGATTTCAATTCTTTGCTGCCAATCATATGCCAAAATTTAAAATATCGTTCAATCAATGACTTGCAATTTGGTACAGACACAAAGATAGTTCCACTATCGGTGAGCTTCGATTTCAGAAGTTCGACCATCGTATCCAAGCAGGTCAAATGTTCAATGACATCAAAGGCAATTATTAGCTCATATTGATCATGTAATTCGTGTAACCCATCGAGGCTGTTTTGAATTAAACGAGGTTTAAATCCTGCCTTTGACCAATCATATGCATCATAGCATACTTTCATTTGATCCATATTTATATCGTATGCATCGACTTTAAAGCCCCTACATGCAAGTTCATATGTATCTCTCAGGCTACCAGCGCCAAAATCCAATGCAGACATCGTGTTAAATTTCAACCGTTCCAATTCTTCGGAGAATAGTTTCCATCTGTAAGTTACGTTTCTAGTATCGCATCCGATTAATTTGGAAAGATCATGGACCCTATTGAAAACGACTTTATTCAACCTATCAGATGCCACTCGTTGTACCGGGCCCGATTCCACCCGATAATGACGACCATCCATGGAGAGATAATTGAAGTTTCTCCTTGCAATGTAGATTAGCAGCAGTGGGATGATAAAAATCAAGAGCATGAATGTCCACGTGATAGGTAAGAGGATCGTGAGTGGTACTGCACAGATGGCTCTAACTATCCGAAACGTCGTCATATTCATAGTACTTTACTGCCTAAATGGATAAGGGCTGGCACCAGTTGGGCGAAAGGAAGCAAATATCTCGTCCGGTTTAGACTGTATCTATCGAGCAGTAGCGGCATCTATCTTTTATGGGGCGGCTGATGAAAGTGATTCTCGAACCAAAGATAATTCAGATATGGCCAGACGGCATTGCATTTTGTCCATGTCCAGCTCTCGGCGTTGCTATGGACCTCGATGAACTTTCTCAGCTTGGCGGTGTTCACTATGTCGTGGCCGTTCAGGTTTTTGTCGCCCAGAAGATTCAGGCTCCATGTCCCCAGAACGCCGTTCATCCACTCGGGCATAGGGGAGGCGAAACCGACCTTGCGACGGGACGACCGGATTTGTTCCGGCATTCGCCCCTGCATCGCGATGCGCGCAATCCTTTTCGTAAAACCGTCGCCTATTTTACAGGCATCAGGCAAAGAAAAGACAAAGGTGACAAGCCGCCAGTCCATAAACGGCATCCTGACTTCGATTCCGTGCGCCATGGATAACCGGTCGAAATTCCTGAGAAGCGTGGGCAGTATTGTGGAATGGAAGATCTTGTAGAGATGGCGATTTTCGTCTCCCCAATGCTTGGGAAGACGATCTGCGGCCCCGAGAAGCGAAAAATCGCTTCCCTCGAATTCGGCTTCCGATTTGAGGAAACCGTTATGGAAAGAGTTCGAAAAGATGCGATCCCTGCATGTCGTGTAGACTTTCTTGAATGGAAGGAAGTCAGGATGGGTTCTCAGGAAGCCTGAAACGGCGCTCCGAAATCCGGAGCAGGAGGAGGCGACACCTGAATAGTCCATGAATGATTTCAGCAGGGATAGATTTCTCAGGGGCGAACGGTAAAGAGAGGGGGCATTTCGAAAGAACAAATAGTCAAGCGGACGGTACCCTCCCATGAGCTCATCCGCCCCATGCCCATCGAGTGAGACATATCGATTGTGCTTCCTGAGTGATTCATATATCAGCCAAACAGGAGTGGATAGTCCAATGTATACGTCATCAAAATCATACAGAATTGTGTGTATCTTTTCAAAAGCGTCGGACTCTTTGATGTCCAAAAAGATGCCGTTGATGCCGGCATAGTTGACAGCCGACTCCGCCTCACCTCTCTCGTCATTACCGGCTCCGGGGAAGCAGGCGACGAACGCTGCCTGCCAGTCGGCTGCCTGGCGCAATGTTGGATTGCGTGAACCGATTTCGGAAAGTGCGCAGACCACGGCTGTCGAATCAAAGCCCCCGCTGAGGCAGGTGGCTATGGGAACGTCGCTTCTCATCCGCAGCTTGACCGAATCGTAAAAGAGATCTCTGAAATGTTCTTCGGGTTTCTTAAGCCCAGAATCATCGCTGATAAGGTGATCGGAGGTATTCCACCAGCGAGTGAGCGAAAGGGAGCCGGGCCTTACGATAGCGTAGTGCCCCGGCTGCAGTCTTCTCACGTGCTTGAGCAAAGTCCTTTGGGACGCCTCAACGCAGAAAGGTTCGTTTAAAACCGCCCGCGCGGTTTCTCTGTCAATTTCGGGCCGGAATCCCTCTAGCCGGGTAAAGGCCTTCAATTCCGAAGCGAATGCAAAGAGGCCCGGAGAAAGTAAGTAGAGAAAGGGTTTAATGCCGAAGCGATCTCGGGCGATAAAGAACCGTCGTTCAATCCGGTCGAATATCGCAAAGGCCCACATTCCATTGAACTTATGGAGCATTTCGGGCCCCCATTCAATGTATGCGGCCAGAATTACTTCGGTATCCGTATCGCTTCGAAAAAAATAACCCTTCTTCTCAAGTGCTTCCCTCAATTCGATGAAGTTGTATATTTCTCCATTATAGGTAATCCAATATCGTCCCGCGGCATATGTCATCGGCTGCTTGCCATTGTCGCTGAGGTCCAATATAGCAAGTCTACGGTGTCCCAACGCAACCCCGCAGGAATCGTCGAACCAGAGCCCATCGGCATCCGGCCCCCGGTGCGTCATGGAGTCGTTGAAAATTCTTGCCTGGGATTTATCAACGGGGTGAGAGTCAAAGTTCCAAATGCCGGAAATTCCGCACATATTTAGAAGCCCAATTCACGTTGACGGATATGTAATCTTTAGCAAAACGGAATAACTGGGAGTTTTGCATTCTCCCTGAGGAAAACAGCATGTTCACCGACATGCAGCCAAGAAAAATGATCGATGCCAATAAGACATAAGCAAGCACCAGGTAGGGCCAACTGTTCACGTGGAACCCAAGCCGGGCGCAAATGACGGATATGGCGATTCCCGTTAAGGGCATGACGTAAAAGGAGGCAAAAATTGAAGATACGGTCAGCTGATTTTCGGACAGCCGCTTCAACAAAAAGATGAGCGCAACAATCTGAGCCATGGCTCCGGCAACGCCGCTCCAACCCGCAGCCGGCAATCCGTACTTTGGCAAGGCAAACGCCGCCACAAGGAGTCCAACAACACTGGTGATCCAGCTCAGAGCCGTAAGGGATTTGGTACGTCCGAGACCCAAAAGGAAGAAGTAAATCCCGTTCGTCGCACATCCCAATGTTCCGGCGATCGTCATGGTTTGAAGGACGATCTCTCCTTTTGAGGCGATCTCCTGACCAACCCACAATTTCAAAAGATCGTAAGAAATAGGGATCAGGGGGACCAGGACAACAACCGCGACCAGTGTCAAAATGGAATTGGCCCTGATCACCATCTGAAGCTTCCTTTCCATCGATTCGCTGTTCATCGCGCTGAAAGTCGGAAAAAGGACTTCAGACAATTTAAAAACGCCCATATACGCCGAAGTCTCCAATGTCTGGCAGACGGTGCATATGCCCACCGAAGCCGGAATGAGGAAAGCTCCGAGTATGTATTTATCCATCTGGTTTGCCAGGATGCCGGCGATTTGCCCCAATGTCCTCCACCCGCCAAACCTCCAGGAACTTATCCAGATGTCTTTGTAGAGTTTCGGCATTCCGACAAGAGCAGGAGCAAGCTTTCTCACCTGGGCAAACCATAAGCACAGAGTCATCAAGGCGCCGAGCGCTCCGGCAAAAGTGAAACCCAGCAAACCATAGCCACAGGCGACAAATGCCACCTTCAATGCGGATGTGATTATCACCAGGACCAGTGAGGTTTGCGCCAGTCTTCTATAATTCTGAAGTGCAGGCGGAATCGATACGAAAATTGAGGAAAATGTAGTAGCAGACCATGTTATGGCGACAAGATAGATACACTGATCGGTTACCTCCCGGTCTTCCGGGGGGATATTGAAGAAGAAGCGTACCAGTGCAGGAGCGAAAAGCAATATACATAATCCGCCCCCGACGCCGACACAGCTGTTCATGAACATGGTAGTCTGAAAATACTGTTTTGCCTTGCCTGCGTTTCCCTCATTCATGAGCTGAGATATATATTTCAGCGCGGCATCGCCGAATCCGAGATTTGCGAGGCCAAGGGGTGCGAGCACAGCTGTAATCAGACCGTAGATACCAAAGTGGGCTATCCCGATGCGGCTGACGACAAAAGACGTCACCAAAAAGCCCATCACGGCCGTTATGCCGTAATTGAGCGTATTCCACAGGGCATTGCTTATGACCAATCTATGTTGCAATCAGGCCCCCGGAAAAAACTGGTAGGTGATATAGAGAGGTGCAAGGCTGGCTAGCACTTGATCTCGGAGGCATGCAGAGGTCTGATGACCCTTGCCGGCGTGCCCATGACCAGTACCTTTGGAGGTACAGCTTTTGTCACGGTGGAGTTTGCGCCGACAATGGCGTTCTCGCCAATCTCAACGCCCGGCAACACAGAGGCGCCGGCGCCGATTGTCGCATTCCTTCTAATTATAGGGCCACTTCTTTTCCTCAACTCCGGCGCAACGTTTAGAGCTGCTTCCCTGCCCATAGAGTTGTCATTTGTCGTGGACACCAGTGTGGAAATGAAAACGTCGTCCTCAATGATCACGTTGCCCGTGATATGGCTGTTGTCCATGACCTTCACTCTATTGCCGATCTTGGTGTTGTAGTTGATCGTAACTCCCATCGCGATGATGCACGAGTCACCGATGCTGACCTGTTCGCGCATGCTCGCGGTATCCCCAATGAGGCAATTGCTGCCGATGGTAGTTCCTCTGTAAATGACGGCATTGCATCCGATGACGCAATTATCGCCGATGCGGACTGGAGGCAGGGTGGCACTTTGCTTTCTTGCCAGGGCTCCAGTCGATAAAGGTGGGCGCCCAACTACCGCTCCCGGCATTATGGTAACATTTTTCCCGATCACCGCATCTTCAGCGATCCAGGCGCCATTGACGCAATTATGAATGACGTTTCCGATTACAAGCTGATTTTCAAGCATGGGAAATATCCTCAATTATGTATTGTTTTCGCCAATTCCAAGATCCTGACGACTTCTCTCGCATGGGGGATTCCGGTAATACATTCTTCCTTCTTTTCGATGCAGTCGATGAAGTGATCGATCTCGATTTTGAGCGGTTCTTCGAAATTTATCTTCGGGAGAAGTATGTCTCCCGACCTATATCGGATAGACTGGAAGGGCATAAGATCGTAGTCCATGTTCGTGCCCAGCTTTGCCTTGACATCTATACCCTTGTCAAAGATAGCGATCTTGTTCTCCGACACATCGTCGTAAACGATCATGCGTTTCGACCCGACAATGGTCATGCATCTTATCTTCCGGGGATCGAGCCAGCTCACGTGGATGTTGGCCATGATGTTGTTCGGGTATATCAGATTCATGAAAGCGACGTCGTTGATGCCTTTCTGGATGAAATCGATTCCACGTACTGACACTGAGATAGGGGGGGCGTCTCCGACCCAGTACTGGATGATGCTGATATCGTGAGGCGCCAGGTTCCACAAGACGTCGACGTCGGTGCGAATACGCCCCAGATTCAAACGCTGGCTGTATATATATCGTACTTCACCGATGTCTCCTGAATCGATCATCGATTTCACATGCCGCACTGCAGGGTTGTAAAGGAAAGTATGTCCGGCCATTGCGACGAGACTGCTCCTGGATGCAAGTCTGCCGATGTTGGTGATCTCATCCACGGTCGTCGCCATTGGCTTCTCTACGAGTATGTGCTTGCCGGCATTTAATGCCCGTTTCGAAAGCTCATAGTGCGTGGAGACTGGAGTCGAGATAATGATCGCATCGACCTGCGGATCGTTGAAGGCGCTCTCCACTTCGCTGCTTACCTGTACGGAAGGATACATCCGCCTAACGTAGTCACAGCGATCCTGCGAGAGATCGATGACCGTCTTCAATTGGCACCGTGCATTGGACATCAGGTTCCGCAGAAGATTCGGTCCCCAGTACCCCACTCCGATTTGAGCCATCCTTAGCATCGGTGACTGTCCTTTCTAAGTTAGCAGCTTCTTTAAGGAGGTGCAGACACATTCGATCTGTTCAGGGGTAAGTTCCGGAAACATCGGTAAGCTGAGAATCTCGCCGGAATTTTGGGTTGCAACGGGGAAATCCCCGGGAGTGTGGCCGAGGTATCGATAAGCTTCGAGGTTTGGCAGGGCGATAGGATAATGGATACCGGTCGAGATGCCTGCGGCTGCGAGGCCGTCCTGAATGTGCTGCCTGTTTTCCACCTTGATAACGTATAGATGGTACACACTTCTCATATCGGAGTTTTCCGGGGGCGCTACCACAGGATAGTTCTGCAGCAGTTCGCTATACTGGGCGGCAGCCTTCCTTCTTTTCTCGGTCCACTCTTCGAGATGTTTGAGCTTCACCGTCAAAACAGCCGCCTGCATTCCATCCAAACGGCTGTTTATGCCTTCGAATGCATGGTCGTACTTCTTGAAGCGCCCGTGGTTTGCGGTCATTCTGCACCGTGCAGCGAGATTGTCGTCATTGGTGACAATTGCCCCCGCGTCACCATAGGCCCCCAGGTTCTTTCCCGGATAAAAACTGAAGCAGGCCAGGTGGCCAAAAGTCCCAATCTTCCTCCCGTTTATAGCGGCGCCGTGGGCCTGTGCGGCATCCTCGACAACGTAAAGGCCATGGTGTCCGGCCAGTTTCATTATCTGAAACATATCCGCGGGACGCCCATACAGATGAACGGGAATTATCGCCTTGGTTTTCGCAGTTATTACCGCCTCGATCTTGCTGATATCGATGTTGTACGTCGCAGGGTCGCAGTCCACGAACACCACCCTGGCGCCGGCCATCGTAATGGCCTCCGAGGTTGCAATGAAAGAATTGGCAACGGTTATAACTTCATCGCCAGGTCCTACCCCGAGTGCGCGCAAAGCCACGGCGATGGCGTCCGTACCGTTTCCGACCCCGATGCAGTGTCTGACTCCGACATACTCGGCAAAGCTATCCTCGAAACTCTTTACGAATTTTCCGCCGATAAAAGCCGAGTCCAGGATAACTCTCTGGAGCGCGGCGTCTATTTCGTCTTTTATGGAGAGGTACTGCGCATTGAGATCAACAAATGGAATTTTAGCCAACAGGAATCTCCAATCTATATCGTTGTTAGGTTCAACTCGAATGAATCGCGCAGACTGATTTCGATTTTCGGAGGTGTTTTTCCTTCGTGAAAACACCTCGATTCTATTTTACGAAAAATTCAGATAAAAACTTTACTCCACACGCTCTTCATGTACAGTGAGAGTTCTTGCCAGTGAAAGTTTCTTATGTAACTGGTATAGTCTGGCAATGCGCATAAAATAATTTGGTATATTCTGCATGCGGGTACGAAGGCTGGTATAAGTACGCTGCCAGGAGGTCACCCCATCCAGCCTAAAACATGCCATATGAGCCTCTTTCAGCATTCTTTCCTGATGTGCATTCGATATTTGAGATTTGTGCACCCGGAAGGCAGCCACCGTGCCATTGTGCTTCCGAAACTTGGCGCCTTCCGAGCAGGCGCGTCGAAAAAAATCCCCATCTGAAACATATCGGAAGTCTTCCTTGAATCCACCAAGTTTTTTGTACACTTTTCGAGTGAAAACCGTTCCGGGTTGTGGAATAGGGTTTTTCATTTCCGTACAGAATAAAGGTTTAAGCTGGGAGACCGAAGCGGAATTCCAACTGTGGAGAAAACGGCCGTCTGCATCGATGTAGTCAATATTGCCGTACAGAATATCTGCATTGGACCGATACGCCGCTTGCACCATGTTGGAAAATGCGCCGGAATAGAGAAGGTCGTCACTGTTGATGTAAGTGCACCACTCACTGACTCCCAGTTTAAATCCGCAGTTGATTGCGGCATACATGTTTCCCGGCGGGCAGAAACTCCTCTCGAAGCCATATCTGTCGGTGACCTCGATGGTCCCGTCATTCGATCCGCTGTCCACGATAATTACCCTTGCCTGAATGCCGCAGCCGTTTAGCTTCGATAAGCTCAAAAGCGTCCAATCAAGAGTAGCTATACTATTATATGTAGGCACTACTATATCAATGCTGCAAGAATTCATCGGAATTCCTCGTTATAGCGGACCGATATTTTCATTAGATTAAATGGATTCGTTAACGGCCGGCCTCTTTGTTCCGTGCCCTCTCGATTACTGCGTTTAAGTTGGGTAGATGCGCCATGTGGCTACTTGGCTTCATACCATCCCCTGGCAGCACGCATTCCGTTTCCTGGGCGGCATATTCGGGGACAAGTGTCGAGAGCATCCGCTTTATGGCAGTGGGATCGTGTGTTTTTGTTATGCTATGGAAATTGGCGATTTCCTGGTCCAGGGTGGCCTGAAAATTCTTCAGGCTTCCGAATCCGTTCCAATCCCATTTGCCGTTGCACTTGAGCACCTTGATTTTGTCATGGACGGTTCGGCAAATGTCCTCACCCTGGGTGATGAGTTCCTCATATATCTTTTCCCCGGGTCTTAAGCCCGTATAGACTACTTCGATATCC